>JAKARW010000011.1:0-35270 GCA_021819125.1 Pseudomonadota bacterium
TTGAGCCCTTGTCGTTATCCTGCACGCGGCGCATCGACACCACCCATACCACCGCCCAGCAGCTTCGGCAGCTCATCTACGAATACGCGCGCGGCGCAAGCACGCGCGGCATTACATTGCTGTTCGAGTCCTTTGGTTTCAAGCACGGGACACCACTCGATGCCGACTACGTCTTCGATGTCCGCTGTCTGCCCAATCCCTATTGGGAACAAGAGCTTCGCGCCCTGACAGGACGGGACCCGGCGGTCGCGGCGTTCCTCGAGGGCCATCCGGAAGTCGCGGCGATGCAGGAACATATCGCGGATTTTCTGGCGCGGTGGTTGCCGGGTTTCGAACAGGAGAATCGCAGCTACCTCACGGTGGCGATCGGTTGCACCGGCGGGCAACATCGGTCGGTGTATCTGACCGAGAGGCTTGCGGCGCACTTTCGCAAACAAGGCATAAACACCCAGATCCGGCACCGGGAGCTCACCGAGGGGATTGCCTCGGCGGCGCCTTGAATCCGGCGCATGGTCGATGGTGGTACCTTTAAGGGCCCGCGGATACGGGTGATCTCGCGGTAACAGAGGGCAAAACGTTTCATGATAGGAATTCTGGTTTTGGCACAAAAAGATGTGGCCTTCGGCCTTCTCGAGGCGGTGGACCATGTCCTGGGCCAGCGGCCACCCGCGCTGGCCGCCTTCCCTGTGCACTACGAGACCCCGCCGGACGATCTGGCCGCCGCGCTCTCCAAGGCGATCCGCGCGGTCGATCAGGGCGACGGGGTCCTGATCCTCGCCGATATCTACGGGGCCACCCATATCAACGTGGCCTGCCGCCTGTTGGTACGCCATCGGGTTGAGTTAGTCACAGGCCTCAATCTGCCCATGCTGATTCGCGTATTGAACTACCGCGATCTTGCGCTCGACGACCTTATCGGCAAGGCCTTGAGCGGCGGCATGGAAGGGATCGTCTGCGCCACCGAATTTTGTCTTCTGGATGATACCCACCATGAAGTGCACTGACGTCGCGGTCGTCAATAAATTGGGCATGCACGCGCGGGCGTCGGCGAAGCTTGTGAGTCTCGCCTCGTCATTTGAATCCGCCATCACCGTGACCCGCGACGGGCGCACCGTCAATGGCAAGAGCATCATGGGCATCATGATGCTGGCCGCAGGGCCAGGGTCGACCTTGAAAATCTGCGCCGAAGGGTCAGACGAAAGCGCGGCCAGCGAGGCGCTACGTCGATTGATCGAACAGCGATTCGGAGAAGAGGGCTGATGCTCGCACTACACGGAAAGGGCGTGAGCAGTGGCATCGCCATAGGCCGCGCCTATGTATTGAAGCGCGAGCGCCTGAAAATCCCGGAATACGCCATACCAGAGGCCTTCGTGGGAGAGGAGGTACAACGCTTTCTGGAGGCCGTCGAGACGACCCGCCAGGAGTTGAGCGACATTCGCGATCACATTCCGCCGGACGCACCGATCGAGGTGGCAAGCTTCCTTGACACTCATCTGCTCATCTTGAACGACACCATGGTCTCGGAAGCCCCCATAAAAGACATCCGCGACAATCAATGGAACGCCGAGTTCGCACTGAAAACTCAGAGCGACCGCCTGATCGCGGTGTTCGAGGGCATGGAAGATCCGTATCTGCGCAACAAGAAGATCGACGTCGCGCAGGTGGTCGAGCGGGTCCTGCGTAATCTTCTAAACCCAGACGACGGCGGGGCCGAACCGATCCCGGGTGAACTGGTAGGACGCGTGGTGGTCGCCAATGACCTTGCGCCGGCGGATGCCGTGACGTTGAAAAACAAGGGCATCATGGCGTTTGTCACAAACCTCGGCGGACCGATCTCGCACACCGCCATTCTGGCGCGCAGTCTTGGGATACCAGCCATCGTCGCAGTCCACGGCGCGACCCGCTACATAGACAACGGCGACCCACTCATAGTCGACGGCAAGCGCGGAATCCTGTTCGTAGCCCCGGATGCAATCGTCATCGCCGAATACGAGAAGCGCGCGCGCAAGATCGAGCGGTTGCAGCGGGAACTGAAGGCCCTGCGCACGAGCGAGGCCATAAGCCGCGATGGCGTGACCGTGCAGTTGCTCGCCAACATAGAGCTCCCGGAGGACATGGCCGGCGTCCACCAGGCGCTGGCAAGCGGTATCGGGCTTTACCGCACCGAGTTTTTATTCATGAACCGCAAGACGCCGCCCGGGGAAGAGGAGCAATTCGCCGCCTATGTGAAGGTGATACGCGAACTCCCGGGACAACCGGTCACCATCCGCACGCTGGACCTGGGGGCGGACAAACACGCCGACATCGATCTGCCCACCACCGCCGTCAATCCGGCGCTCGGACTGCGCGCGGTGCGCTTATGCCTCCAGGAGATCGGGCTTTTCAAGGTCCAATTGCGCGCCATTCTGCGGGCATCGGCGTTCGGGGCCGTACGCCTCATGATCCCGATGCTGTCCAATATCGACGAGATCGCGCGCGTAGTCGAGATCGTGCGCGAGGTTCAAGAAGAGCTGCTCCAAACCGGCATCGACTTCGACGCCAACATACCGATAGGCGGCATGATCGAGGTCCCGGCGGCGGCCGTATCCGCCGACCTGTTCGCCGCCCATCTCGACTTCCTGTCGATCGGGACCAACGATCTCATTCAGTACACGCTGGCCATCGATCGCGTCGACGACACCGTAAACTATCTTTACGACCCGCTCCATCCCTCGGTGCTGCGGCTCATCGCCATGACCATCGACGCCGGCGACAAGCAGGGAATCCCGGTTGCCATGTGCGGCGAGATGGCCGGCGATACGCGCTATACGCGATTACTCCTAGGCCTTGGCCTGCGCGAATTCAGCATGCACCCCTCGGCGCTGCTTGAGATCAAAAAGATCGTGCGCGAGAGCGCGATCGCGGACTTGAAGGTGCAATCCACTGAGGTCATGGCGGCCCGCGACCCGCGCACGATCCAGCTCCTTGTCGAGCGCATGAACGGCAATGGGGACGCCGCCGGGGAGTGATCCCGGACCGGCAAGGGACGCCCGGCCTGAAGGTTTAAGGAGCGGTCACGGGACGCATAAGCCCCGAAGGACGAAACTTCGTATAGCGCAATAGAGTGACAGTCGGTCGCCATAGGCGAATAAAGACTGGATATCGCAATCCGCTCGAGGGTTCTGGCCCGCCCGCGTCAAGACGCCTCCTTGCGGGTGATTTCCTGTAAAGCCAGAGGTCGGTGTATCTCGCGTCCGGGTAAGTCCCGATCGAAAAAAGCGATCGGCGTGACCCCGCTCAAAACCGGTGTCACGCCGCACATCGGGTCATTGGTCGACTTTCCGGCGCGCCAGCCGAACAAGACTCAAAGGCGACTTGACGCCGATGGCCCAGAAACCCTAAACCGCGCTTTAAGGAGCCGGTCCGCGCCCAGACGCCATCTGCGCCCACTCACCTAGCGCCGTAGGGTCTTTGTGGGACGAGACGGCCCCACCGGCGCCGACGGCGGGACGGGGGCGCGCATGGCCGGCGAGCTGGGATCGGAGACTACGCAGATGAGTCCATTGCGATAGCGGGAACGAGTGGCGCTGAAACCCTCCGAGCGCCGGGGCGCAAAGGTCTTCTTCAAGAGGGCGGCGGCACTGACCTTGTGCATGCGAAATGGGCGCCAGAACGGCGGTGTGCGCCCGGACTCCGAGTATCCGCCGACCTGATAACAATCCACGATGATCTCACCGCTTGCATCCTCATACACGGCATGCGGCTCCACCACGCGAACCTGCGTCTGATCGCGATAGCGCAGCGCACAACAACGCCGGGACAGCACGGCTTCCTTGAAAACGCTCAAGACGTCCCCCGTCATACTCTCCTCCTGCCGCTGTTTTTAAGATCACTCCGTTATTCTGGCGACTTTCTTGCAGTATGGCGACTATGGCTCAAAACTCGCAAACGCGCAACGATCTTGGGGCTAAGCGCGGGTACGGCCCGAAAGTCCCCCGATCAGGATGCGCCCGCCGCGTCCCTTTGAACGCCGAACACATACTTCTCAAGCCGCCACTTGGCGGCCAGGGTCTCGACCGCGTTCTGGAACTCCTCGCTACGGGACGGATGATTGAATCCAGTGCCGGCGATACGCCGCAGGGCCCCGAGCGAAGGGCTCGCGGTGAGCATATGGATCAATTCACCGGCCTCGGCACCCAGCACCTCGCCGCCGAGGAGCGCGCCGCTATCGAGATCGGCGATGAGCCGCACATAGCCCTCGGGCTCGTCCTCCCCAAGCGCTCGCGGCGAGGTCTCGAACGCCGCGAACCCGACCCCCGGCTCGTGGCCCTCATCCTCGGCCTGCTCCTCGGTCAGTCCCACGCGCGCCAATTCGATGGCGCTGTATACAGCCTCGGGCACGCGCAAGAGGTCGCGCTTGTGACTTCCCGGTGCCACAATATTATCGATGGCGACCCCAGCCTCATAGAGCGCGCGGTTGGCGGTCATGGGGCCTGCTACGCAATCGCCGATCGCATAGATCGCAGCGCCAGCCGCACGCATCTCGTCATCGACGACGATGTGCCCGCGGGCGTCGAGCTGGGCACCCGCGCGCGTAAGATCAAGTCCCTCCGTGACCGGCCGCCGGCCGGTGGCGAGCAACGCCCAGTCCGCCGTCATGACTTCACCGCCTGTGGTGGTAAGGGACACGCCGGTCTCGGTGGCAGCGAGCGCGCGCGCCCCGGCGCGGATCGGTGCGAGCCCGACATCGGCCATGGCGATGCGCAAGAGCTTCATGGCCGGCGCACTGAACTCGGTGCGCGCAAACGGATCCTGGCGCGTAACCCACAGCACCTCCCGGCCAAAGGCCCGCAGGATATAGGCGAACTCGAGGGCCACCACCCCACCACCGACGATGAGTACCCGCGCCCCTTCCGGCACCGGCTCATCAAACAAGAGATCGCTGTGGAGAATTCGCCCGGCCATCACCTGGAACCCCTCCGGGACATGGGGCGCGGACCCGGTGGCGATGATCACAGCGCGTGGCAAGATCGTGGCGCCGCCGGGCTCGACCACGACCGTGTTCGGATCCTGGAACCGCGCGTGCCCGTTAAGCGCGATTACGCCCAAACGCTTCAGATAGGATTGGTAGCTATCGCGCACCGCCGTCACCACCTCGCGCTGATGACGCCAGGCCTGCATAAGATCGCCGCGCAACGCGCCCACGATGCCACGCTTTTCGAAATGACGCGCGGAATCGAGCACACGCGCGCTGTGGTACCAGTCCTTCTTCGGAACGCACCCGCGATTTAGGCAGCACCCACCCCACGTGGCCTTTTCGACGATGACGGTGCTAAGCCCGCGCAACGCCGCCAGGACCGCCGCCCGGTAGCCGCCGGGCCCCGATCCGATCACCAGCAGATCACATTCCATCAGACTCCCCTCTCGTTGGGCCGCGCTTGTGCCCGTGTCGCGACCTTGGCATGATCCGGCCCATGAAGGCCCTGATGCGGATGTTCGCGGACCGTCGCGATGCGCGCTTACTCGACCGTTTCTTTGCCCGTTACCAGGGCCGCACCCTCATCGTCCATCAAGGCCTGACACTCGACTGGCTAGAAGAGCTTCTAAAGCTCGGGGGCGGCGGCGGACACTTTCGTATCGACACGCGCAAGCCTGAAAACCGCGATAGCCCCGTGTTGTGGCTCGCGCACCGCTTCATCCTGCCCCTCAATCTGCCCCTGCCGGTCCTGTGCGACGTCGGGCCCGCGACCATCGCGATCCGTCACCTGCATTGCGCAGGCCGGCTATGCCATCCCGCCGACATCGCGTGGATACTCGAGGACATGCGTGTCCGGGCGCGCGTCCATGCCGCCCTGTCCCGGGATTCCCATCGGCTCGTGACCCGCCTGGGCCTTGCCGTCGGCGACAACACCTACGAGATGGACCTTGGCGGCTGATCAGCCGCCGGCGACCGTCATCCGCTCCAAAAGCCACGAGCCCGTACAGACATTGTGGCGGGTGTCGACATCGCGCCCCACCGCAACGAGCCCTTTGTACATATCGCGCAAGTTCGAGGCGATGGTGATCTCTTCCACGGGATGGACGATCTCGCCGCCCTCCACCCAGAAACCGGCCGCCCCGCGTGAATAATCCCCGGTCACGGTGTTGATCCCAAACCCTATGAGCTCGGTCACGAACAGTCCGCGCCCCATTTGGCGCAAGAGGCCCGCCAAGTCCTCGGGACCGGACGCCACCGTGAGGTTATGCACGCCGCCGGCATTGGCGGTGGTGGTAAGGCCAAGCTTGCGCGCCGAGTAACTGTCCAAACAGTAGCGGCGCAATATGCCGCCGGTCACGAGATCGCGATAGCGGGTCTCCACACCCTCGCCGTCGAAAGGCGCGCTGCCCATCGCCTTCTTGCGATGCGGCTCCTCATACAGATGCACCCACGCCGGGAACAAGGCAGTGTCGACACTATCGAGGAGAAACGATGAGCGCCGGTAGAGGCTTGGGCCGCTGATCGCCGATACCAGGTGCGACACGAGGCTACGCGCCACCTGGGCCTCATAGAGCACCGGGACCTGGCAGGTCTTGATCTGGCGGCCCCCGAGCCGGCGCACGGTGCGGCGCGCGGCGCGGCGCCCGATGTCCTCGGCCGGCGGCAGGTCACGGGGATCGCGCACCGAGGCATAATCATAATCGCGCTGCATACCGCCGTGACCATCCTCGCCCAATACCGCGCAGCTGATCCCGTGGCGGCTGGCACGCACCGTCCCAAGAAAGCCGTCGCTGGTCGCGTAGACATCGGTCCCGTCGTGGGTCGTGACACTCGCCCCTTCGGAATTGCGGATGCGCGGGTCGGCGGCGAACGCCGCGTCCTCACAGCGCCGGGCGAGATCGATCGCCTCCTCCATCGACAGGGACCAGGGATGGTAGAGATCGAGATCGGGGATATCGCGCGCGAGGTGCGCCGGATCGGCAAGGCCGTTATAGGGGTCGGCGGCCGTGTGGCGGGCGATGGCGCAGGCCGCCATGACCGCCTCCGACAGGGCCTGTGCCCGGAAATCCGCGGTGCTCGCCGATCCGCTGCGCTCCCCGAAAAAGACCGTGATGGACAGGCTTTTGTCGCGGTGATGCTCGACGGTCTCGACCTCGCCCTTACGGACCGTGACCGACAATCCGGCGCCGAGCCCGGTGTTCACCTCCGCAGCACTCGCCCCCTGGCGTCGGGCGAGATCCAGGGCCTGCGCCGCCAGGTCCTCGAGCGAAGGTGTGGTCTTGGCTGTCGTGATCATGGGATCCATCATTCCTCCGTTCCGCCCACTGTCATGCCGTCTATGCGCAGGGTCGGCTGACCGACACCCACCGGTACACTCTGTCCGTCCTTGCCGCAGGTCCCGATACCGCTATCGAGGGCCAAGTCGTTGCCGACCATGGCCACGCGCGTCAACACATCCGGGCCGTTGCCGATGATGGTCGCGCCGCGCACCGGCCGCCCGATCCGGCCGTTCTCGATGAGATAGGCCTCGGACGCCGAGAACACGAACTTGCCGGAGGTGATGTCGACTTGCCCCCCGCCGAAGTTGACGGCGTACAGACCCTTCTTGACCGAGGCGATGATCTCCTCGGGCGGCGTCTGTCCGGCGAGCATGTAGGTATTGGTCATGCGCGGCATCGGCAAATGCGCATAGGACTCGCGACGCCCGTTGCCGGTCGGCGCCATATTCATGAGTCGCGCATTCATGCGGTCCTGGATATAGCCACGCAGCACGCCGCGCTCGATCAATACCGTACTCTGGGTCGGGGTCCCCTCGTCATCGACGTTCAGGGAGCCACGGCGTCCCGCGAGCGTCCCGTCGTCGACCACGGTGCAGGTATCGGCCGCGATCTTGTCGCCAAGCCGTCCGGCGAAGGCCGACGTCCCCTTGCGGTTGAAATCGCCCTCGAGCCCGTGACCTATGGCCTCGTGCAACAAGATGCCGGGCCATCCCGGACCCAGGACCACCTGCATGGTCCCAGCCGGCGCCGGCGAAGCCTCGAGGTTCACGAGCGCCTGACGCACGGCCTCGCGGGCATAGGATAGGGCCCGCTCCTCGGTCAGGAAATATCCGTAATCGGTGCGTCCGCCGCCCCCTGATGAGCCATGCTCCCGGCGCCCGTCCTGCTCCACTATGACCGTCACGTTGAGGCGCACGAGCGGCCGCACGTCGGCGGCCATGACGCCGTCGCTGCGCACCACCAGTATGGTCTCCTGCGACCCACCCAGACTCGCCATCACCTGCGTCACGCGCGGATCGAGGCGGCGCGCCTCCTGCTCGACGCGCTCGAGCAGCGCCACCTTAGCGGTATCCTCGAGGCTCAAAAGCGGATCGAGCGGCTGATACAACGACAATGTGCCGCCGTCACGCGGGGCGAGCGGCGCGGTCTGTTCCCGTCCGGAGCGCGCGATGGCGCGTGCCGCGGTAGCGGCATCGAGAAGCGCCGGCAGAACGATCTCGTCGGAATACGCAAACCCGGTCTTCTCGCCTGCGATCGCGCGCACCCCGACACCCTGCTCGATGTGCCGATTTCCCGACTTGACCTGACCTTCTTCCAGCGACCAGGACTCCTGGCGGCTATACTGGAAATAGAGGTCGGCATAGTCGATCTGGTGGCCGAGCATGCGGCCCATCACCTGGTCGATCTCGCCTACGCCTATCCCCGCGGGGGCCAGCAGGGATTCGCGGGCGCGGTCCAGGTTGCGGTTATGAGAAGTCTCTGTCGTCATCACAATCTCCGATGCATGACACTAGGAAGGCGGCGGCGGACCGCCGCCACGGATGCCTGGTCGATCCGCGCGGTTACGATCCCGGGGCCCTCGCCCCGCTCTGCGAGGACCGTGCCCCAGGGATCGACGATCAGGCTGTGCCCATAGGTGGCACGGCCGTTATCGTGTCGCCCGCTTTGCGCCGACGCCACGACATAGGAACTGTTTTCGATGGCCCGGGCGCGCACCAAGACCTCCCAGTGCGCCGCCCCCGTCGGGACCGTGAACGCCGCGGGCACGGCCACGATTTCCGCGCCCGCATCGAGCAGCGCGCGAAACAGCTCGGGAAAACGCAGATCGTAGCAGATGGCAAGCCCGAGACGACCCCATGGCGTGGCGACGGTCACCGCCGTGTCGCCAGCCTCGAAGGCATCGGACTCGGCATAGCGCTCACTAGGCCCGAGATCCACGTCGAAAAGATGGATCTTATCATAACGCGCAACCCGCTCCCCGCGGTCATTGAATACAAGACAAGCCGACCGGACTCGGGCGGGATCACAAGAACGCAGGGCGATGGTTCCGGCCACAACCCATAAAGACAATGCCCGGCTCACGCGCGCGATAGCATCCTGGATCGGACCGCCGTCATCAGTCTCGGCGTGGCGCAGGCGCGACTCTTTGGAATCGGCCATGAGCGCGAAGTTCTCCGGCAGCACCGCAAAGTGCGCGCCCTGCGCACGGGCCTCACGCAGACCGGCCTCGGCGGCGGCGAGATTGGCCGCGACATCGGACCCTGAATTCATTTGGACGGCGGCGACCGTCGCTGTCCATCCTTGTCCATTTTCCTGTGGATGCTCGGTTTGTTCCATGGTCCCTTGACGTAATAGGTAAGCCGTGTCCCCTGATCGATCTCATGGGCGAATACCTTCTGCATGAGCAGCACGACCGCGCCCGCGATCGGGCCACCGAGAAGGCCAGTGGCGAGCGTGACGTTGTTCCCGATATGCGGCTGCACGCGAATCCGCAGGTCGAAGGTCTCGGCCACGAGATCAGCCTGGCCGGACACGGCAACATTGGCCGATGTCCCCTCGATATGAATGCCGCGGGTCTTGGCCACGCCATTCTCGGCGATCAGTTTGCCATCGATGCGATCAAAGGCAAAACCGCGCCCAAACATGCTGCTGAAGTCCAGGGTCAGGTAGTGCGTGATGGAATCCACATTGAGGATCCCGAGCAATTTGCCGGCCCCCTGCTGCACCTTGACGAACCGGCCATTGCGCGCGACAAACCGGATGTTGGCCTCGAGCCTGTTTACGGAAAAGGCCGCCGGCCCCCCGGGCCAGTTCAAGGTCCCGCGGGCGGTCACGCGCCCACCCGCGACCTGATGGGGTAGGCCCCAGGCGGCCAGGGTGCGGCCCACGTTTTGACTCTGGAAGGCGAGCGTGAACAGCGACTCGGGCAGTCCGCCATGCCGCGTCCATTGCCCAAATCCGGTCAAGCTCGCATGCGGTCGCACAAGCGCGATCCGCTGGAAGCGAAAGCCGTCGGCATACGGTGCGCCATCGATCGTGAGGTGCCCGATGTAGTGGCCATCGACCGTAAGGCTGTCGGCGGTAAAGCGGATAGCCGGCAGCCGCCGCGGATCGTGAACCGAAAGCGCGCGACCTGTCGTGCGCACGGCGCGCGGCGGCGCCGGTATGACGAGGTGATCGAGACGCAACATGATGGCGGGGCGGGGCCGCGTGTCCCAGTCCACCGTCCCGGCGATATCGGGTCCTTCGAGCACGCCGGACCACGCCGACCCGCGGCGCCGGAATCGCGCATGGACGATGCCAAACGAGCGGCCGGCCCACGCCAGGGATCCGATGTAGGCCGTGAAGGCACGCGGTGTCACGAGCGGCTGCATGCCGGCTGCGGGGCGCACCCGATCGAGGGTCTTGACGAACGCAAGCCACGGTGTGACCGCGAGATAGCTGCTACGCACGCCGACGGCAAGCCCCCGAGCGACCGTCTTGGGGATGATGGCCGACCCGATCCCGACCCATAGACCCTGGGGGCCGTCGCGCGGGCCGGCATACGCGAAAGTCAGATGCCGCGCCACCCCGCCGCGCACGAATACCCCGCGCCGGCCGCTCACGATCGTCCAATGCGCGGCCGCCGGGACCCCAGCGGCCTTACCCGCGGGGTACGGCAGATGAAGGGCCAGATGGCGCACGTCGGCACTGACCTGCGCGCGCAGGTGCCGCCGATTGGCGAGACGCAGGCGCCAGGTGAGGGTGCCGTCCACATATCGTCGAGCCGGGCCCGCCAAGACCTTCAGGTGCGCGGCATCGATGAGACCCGTCGCCTGCCCACGGATCCCGCCGTGGCGCCGGGGTGTCAGGGTGAGCGCAAAAGGGCCCCCGAGCAGGCGGCCGGACAGCCGCGCGCGGTCGGGGCCTGCGCCATTGAACGCAATCTGACCGGTGAGCGCCCGCCAGCGCAGGACCCTCGATCCCAGAGGGTAACGCAGGCGCGCCTGCGTAAGGCCGAGATCCCCATGGAGCGTCAAGGGCCCCTGGCGCCGCGAGAACGGGATGTGCAGGGTGAGCGCAAGGCGCGCCGCCCCGGCCCCCGAGATCGTGGCCGGGAGCACGGAACGCAGGTGCGGGCGGACATGGGGCAAGACCACATGCAGGAGGTCTTCCAGCCCGCCTTGGGTGCGCAGGCGCACGGTGGCCACGCCAGACGGGGTGCCGAGCGGACCGGCGTGGACCGTAAGGGCCGGCACGCCCACCCCGCCCAGGGTACCCGACCCTTGCACGGAAAGCTGCGCCTCGTGTTCGGTCACGGTCACCGCCAAATGGCGCGCGCTCGGCCAATGGGGCAGAAAACGGTAGCGGCCATGCCTTACATGCAGCGTGGCCTGAAACACGCCCCCGCCGTTACGAAATGGGAACTTCGAAAGCGGCCCCTTGAACGTGACGTGGCCACTCGTTATGACGCCGCCCCGTATGGTGCGCGTGAGCCACTGTCGCAGATGGCCGCGCAGGGTTCGCGGATAGAGATCCTTCAGGGCCGGTATGCGGACATCGTGCACGACCGCCCCCAGGAGCAGCACCGGACCCTGGCCTGGCTCTTGCGCCCCGCTTGCCACGGCATCGACGTCCCCGGCGCTCGACGAAAGATGCAAGGCGGACAGCTCCCACGACAGACCTTGCGCGTCCTTGTGCCAGGAGAACTGGGCGCTCAAGGCCCGGACGTCGAGCGGGCCGGGCACGGACACCGGCCCGCGGACGAGACCGTGGACCCCGCTTACGGTCAGGCGCCCGGCATGGGTGCTCGCGATGAGCGTACCGGAGGCATGCGCAAAGAACGGTCCGGACTGGGCCTGCCCAAGACCAAGACCCGCGAAATGGGCGCGCGCCCGATAGTGCCACCGCGGGCCAAGATGCAGATGGAGGCGTACGAGCGTGCCTTTAGGGTCCAGGGCAAGCCAGGAGGCGATCCTCGGATTTAGCGAACGCAGGCGCGCGGCCACATAGGCCGCCTGGGTGAGCCGCAGACGATCGGTGCTCACATCCCACAGCCCGCCCCGGCGCGCCACATAAACGCTGTTCGCGCGCGAGCGCACCCCGGCAAGCGACGAGACGAGGTCGGCCGCATAAAACCGGAACCCCTGCCGGCCGATCTTTAGGCTAAAGCGGCCCGAGAGATCGGCGATCGCGAGCGCGCGGGTGAAGCGATTGGCGGGCACGAAGGCGTGCGTGAGCGCCACATCACCGCCGACGAAACCAAGGTTGCCACGATTCCATGTGGTCCAGAGCTGTCCGTCGACGATGCCGGCGAGCGGGCGCAGCCGGCGACGACCGGTCAAGGCGGCGGCGGCATGGAGATCAAGCGCCGTGGCATGCACCCCGAGCGCGCCGCGAAAGTGCCCGGGTGAAAACCCGCCGCCCGAAAACTGGGCGGTCACCTGGCAGCGGCCGCACACCCCCGGGATCGCCGCCGAGCCGGTCAAGGTGCGATCCTTGATACCGGTGATCCAGCTTGCGTCGAGCCCTTGCAGCGAGACGATGCGCCGCCCCGGCATCGCGATCACGATCTGCCCGGCGCTTAGACTCATGGCGTGCATCGCCCCAAGGAAGCGGCGCCAATCGAAGGGCCGTGTTGCCTGATGGGCAAGCCCCACGATATGCAGACCGTGCGCGGTCTTACGCAGGTTGAGGCGCGCGCCCCTGACGTCGATGACCGCCGGCTCCAGGCGCGCGCGTGCCAAGGCAAGCCACGACAGATCGACGCGCACGGCGCGCGCCACCACGGCCGGGCCCGCCCGGCCCATGACCGTCACCCCTCGGAGCAAAATCCCCGGACGCCAACCGACTTGTGCCGCGACCGTCCGCACACGCACCGGCGCACCGAGGGCACGCGTCAACGCCGCCTCGAGCGCCGGCCGGCCGGTCTGCAAAAGCGGCGTAAGCCACAAAGGACTTGTGGTAAGCGCCACCGCGAGCATACCGAGCAATACCGCTCCGGTGGCGAGGACGTAACGCACGCCGCGACTTCGTTTGCGCCAGAAAGCCTGTGCCCGCCGCTTACGCCCTACCATACAATCATCGACCTGGATTTCCTCTCGAGGAGGTCGTCTGCGCATCGCGATCCACGACTCAAGTCAGCACGACCTCGTACTCCTCCTGATTGTAGAGCGGCTCGACCTGGAGATGAATGGGCTTGCCGATGAACTCCTGTAAGCGCGCCAGACTTTGCGCTTGATCGTCCGAAAGCCGATCGACGACCACCTGGGAGGCGACCACCAGGTATTCATCCGTGCCGAATTGCCGGGCCTCGCGCAGGATCTCCCGGAAGATCTCATAGGCCACAGTCTCGGGGGTCTTTAGCACGCCGCGCCCCTTGCACGCAGGACAGGTCTCGCACAACAGGTGCTCGAGGCTCTCACGGGTGCGCTTGCGCGTGATCTCCACAAGACCCAAAGCCGACATATCGGCGATCGAAGCCTTGACACGATCGCGCGCCAACGCCCGCTCAAGCGCACGCAAGACCTGGCGCTTGTGATCGGGGTCCCCCATGTCGATGAAATCCACGATGATCATGCCCCCGAGATTGCGCAATCGCAGCTGGCGGGCGATGGCGTGCGCAGCCTCGAGATTGGTCTTAAAGATGGTCTCGGCGAGATTGCGGTGCCCGACATAAGTGCCGGTATTCACATCCACCGTGGTCATGGCCTCGGTCTGGTCGATGACGAGGTAGCCGCCGGACTTCAACGCCACCCGCCGATCCAGGGCGCGCTTGATCTCGTCTTCCACGGAGTAGAGATCGAAGATCGGGCGCTCACCCGGGTAATACTCGATGCGCGGGGCCACGTCGGGCACGAATTCCAGGGCAAACTCCTGGGCCTTGATGTACATCTCGCGCGAGTCGATGCGCACCTTCTCAATGTTGTCGCGCACAAGATCGCGCATGGCGCGCAGCACAAGCGACAGGTCCTCGTGAATCAGGCCATGCCGGTCGGGCTCACGCACGCGCTCGGACACGCGCTGCCAGAGCTTGCGCAAGTAGCAGATGTCGCGCTTCAACTCCTCCTCGCTCACCTGCTCGGCCATGGTGCGCAGGATGAAGCCTCCGGGCTCATCGCCCATGGCCGAGCGCACCGCGGCGCGCAGGCGCAGGCGCTCCTCCTCGTTGTCGATCTTTTGCGAGATACCGATATGGTCGCTGGTCGGCATGTAGACGACGTAACGGGCCGGCAGACTGACCTGGGTCGTAAGCCGCGCACCCTTGGTCCCGATCGGGTCTTTGACGACCTGCACGGTCAGGTCCTGACCCTCGACCAGCGCCGCGACCCCGCCGGCCTTCATCTCGGCGGTCTGCAAAAACGCCGTGCGCTCAAGCCCGATGTCGACGAATGCCGCCTGCATGCCTGGGAGAAAGCGCGACACCCGACCCTTGTAGATGTTGCCGACAAGACCCCGGTGACTGGCGCGCTCGATGTGGACCTCCTGCAACACCCCGTTCTCGACGACCGCCACGCGCGTCTCCTGGGGCGTCACATTGATCAGAATCTCCTCGCTCATAAAAGACCCTCGGCCGCGAGCAGCCGGCCGCATTCGTATAACGGTAGACCGACGACCCCCGAGTAACTCCCCGAGAGGCGCGTGACAAACAACGCCGCACGCCCCTGGATCGCATAGCCCCCGGCCTTACCGATCGGTTCCCCGGTCGCGCAATAAGCGTCGATCTCGGCTTCACTGAGCGCCTTGAAGGTCACGTCGCTACGCACCACCACCTCGTGATGCGCGCGGCCCGACAGGCATACCGCGGTATAGACGGCATGCTCGGTCCCCGACAGGCGGCCTAGCGCCGCGCGGGCCGCCGACACCTCATCCGGCTTATGCAATACCGCACCGTCGTGCACGACTATGGTGTCGGCGCCCAGGACCGGCGCTGCGGCAAGCCCGCGGCGGTCGCGCTCGCGCGCGCCCGCTGCGGCCTTTTCGTGGGCCATCCGTTGCACGTAGGCTTGCGGCGCCTCGAAAGGTCGCGGCGCCTCGTCGATATCCGGTGCTAGCGTCACGAACGTGATCCCGATCTGCTTTAGGAGCTCCTGGCGGCGTTCCGAGGCCGAGGCCAGATAAATCACGACGACCCCCTATGGTAAGGTTGCCCGCTCAAGGTGCTATAGGCGCGATACAGTTGTTCGGCAAGCATGACGCGCACCAGGGCATGCGGAAATACAAGCGGCGACAGGGACCAGCGGTCATAAGCCGCCTCGAGACACGCATCGGCCAGTCCCTCCGCGCCCCCGATCAGAAAGGCAAGCGGCCGGCCGGCGGCGAGCCATGCCTCGAGGTCACGCGCCAATGCCTCGCTCGTGCGCATGCGCCCCGCGACATCGAGCGCCACGAGTAGCGCGTGGGCTGGCGCGGCGCCAAGGAGCCGCTCGCCCTCCTCGCGTTTGAGCCTATCCCGATCACCCCCACGCGTCCATCGCGCCGGCGCGATCTCGGTCAACTCCAGACGGTAGGGGCCGGGCAGGCGCCGAGCATAGTCCACAAATCCGGCCTGGACCCAGGCCGGGACCCGCGTGCCGACCGCCAGCAGGCGCAACGCCACGAGTCAGCCCCGCGGGCGCCGCTCGCCGCCGGCCTCTTCGCGCGCCCCGAACTCCTCGGACCAGAGCTTTTCCAAGGCGTAGAACGCCCGGGTCTTGGGATGCATGACGTGCGTAATGACATCCGCGCAGTCGATGAGCACCCATTCGCCATCGCCCAACCCTTCGACACCCTGCGGCTTGTAGCCTGCTTCGCGCAGCGCATCGTCGACCTTGCGGCCGATCGAGGTCACATGGCGGGTGGATGTCCCACTGGCGACGATCATGGTGTCGGTGATGTCGGTCAAGGACCGCACATCGAGGACCACGATATCGTCCGCCTTGGCCTGTTCCAGCGCCTCTCGTACCCGTTCAAGCTTCGTCATGACGCGATGATCTCCGATACAATCCATGGGCCTCAATATAGGCCGACACCCCGGGCGGCAGCCACGCCTCGGGGGCCGCGGCCTCGGCCAGCGCCTTACGCAAAGCGGTGGCCGATTCGGGACGCGCGCTTACGGTAAACCGCAACGCACGGCCGTGGTCGGTATTCAGCAACTCATCCGGGTCGCTCACGAGATGCGGCCGCACCCACTCCGGGAGCGTCTCGTCGACCCCCGGGCGGCTCACGATGATGACATGGGCGAGACCCAGGATGCGCCGCCAGCGGTGCCAAGATGGCAGGCCCGCGAAGGCGTCCGCGCCCAAGATCAGGGCGAGCGGCCGGTCATAGCGGGCACGCAGGATGGCGAGCGTGTCGACCATGTAGGAAGGCCCTTCGCGCTCGTACTCGGTCTCATCGATGCCAAAGCGGGGGTCGCCAGCCAGCGCCAAGCGCAGCATCGCCAGCCGATGGCAGGCCGCGGCGAGCGGCACCGGCCTGTGCGGTGGACGGGCCGCGGGGACGAACACGATACGCGACAATGGTAACGCGCGCATGAGGGCGTCTGCGACCGCGACATGTCCGCGGTGCACCGGATCGAAGGTCCCGCCGAAAACCCCCAGGAGAACTCGACTATTGGCGGATATGCCCGTCACCCCAAACCACGAACTTCTGGGACGTGAGGCCCTCGAGCCCAACCGGGCCGCGCGCATGAAGCTTGTCGGTACTGATACCGATCTCCGCCCCCAGGCCATACTCGAAACCATCGGCGAGGCGCGTCGAGGCATTGACCATCACCGAACTCGAATCCACTTCACGCATAAAGCGCTGGGCATGCGTCCAGTTCTCGGTCACGATAGCATCAGTGTGATGAGAGCCGTAGCGACCGATATGGGCGATCGCCTCGTCCACGCCAGCCACCACCCGGATCGCAAGGATCGGCGCCAGATACTCGGTCTCCCAATCCTCCTCGGTGGCCGGCACCATACCCGCCACCCGGTCGCGCGCCTTGGGACAGCCACGCAGCTCGACTTTGTGCTCGCGATAGATGCGCGCAAGCGGCGCCAGCAGCTCGTCTGCGCGGCGCTCGGCGATCAGCAAGGTCTCCATGGTGTTGCATGTCCCGTAGCGCTGAGTCTTGGCATTCACCGCCACCGCCAGCGCCTTGGCGGCATCGGCGTCATCATCGATGTAGACGTGACACACCCCGTGCAGATGCTTTAAGACCGGCATGCGCGCCTCACGCGCGACGAGCTCGACTAGCCCCTTGCCGCCGCGCGGAATGACGAGGTCGACGACGCCCTCCATATGCAGTAAGTGCGTCACGGCGGCCCGATCGGTGGTCTCGACGAGTCCCAACGCCCCCGGCGGAAGGCCGGCCGCGGCCAGGCCTTCCTGCAAATAGCGGCCGATGATCGTATTGGAATGCACGGCCTCGGAACCCCCGCGCAGGATGACCGCGTTGCCGGACTTAAGACAAAGCCCGGCGGCATCGGCGGTCACGTTGGGTCGCGATTCATAGATGATGCCGATCACGCCGAGCGGCACCCGCATGCGTCCGACCTGAATACCCGAAGGCCGCATCGCAAGCCCGGTGATCTCGCCCACAGGGTCCGGGAGGGCCGCGATTTCCAACAACCCCTGCCCCATGTGCGCGATGCGCTCCGGGGTCAGCGTCAGGCGATCGATGAGGGCGGCATCGAGGCCGGCTTCGCGCGCCGCCGTCACATCGCGCTCGTTTGCCGCGCGGATCTTAGCGGCGTGCGCCTGCAAGCGCTCGGCGGCCACACCCAGCGCCTTGTTCTTGGCCCCGGTCGTCGCGCGCGCCATGGCCGGGGCGGCTTCGCGCGCCCGGCGCCCGAGCGCCTCCATAGAACTTTCGATATCCGTCATCACCCCACCTCACCCCCGCCGGACAGGCCGGCAAGCCCGAGGGCCACGCGCTCGATCAGAACCCATGCATCCCCGCCCGCCCGTCCCTTATTGGTGCGGTCAAGCTCGGCGCAGGCCCGCCACAGGCCGCGCAGCCGCCGCGCCGGCAAGCGCCGCAGGGCCGCGAGCAGCAAGGCTTGGCGCGCCGGCCACACCCGCTCACTGCGAAAGAGCTCGGCCAAGGGCGCGCGGCGCGCCTGCCGGGCGGCCATGCGACACAGTAGGCGCACTTCGCGCGCAAGCGCCCATGATACCAGTATCGGGTCGCGGGCCTCCATCCGCAAGCGATTCGTGTAGCGATGGGTGGCGACCAGATCGCCCTTGAGGGCGGCGTCGGTCACCGCGAATACATCGAACCGCGCCTCATCGCCCATGATCGCGGCCAAGGCCTCGGCGTCCGGATGCGGCTCGGATTTAAGGCGCGCGATCGCGTCGGCGGCGGCCCCCATGTTGCCTTCCGTGAAATAACTGATACGCCGCGCAAGCTCTTCGTTCGAGATCCCGGCCTCGCGCAACCGCGCGCGCACCCACGCAAAGAGCGGCTCGCCTGCCAAAGGCGTGGCGATGACGACATGGCCCTCGCGCGATGCCGCCTCGACCCATGCCGCCTTCTGCGCGGCGCGATCGAGCGCGCCCGTTACTACGAGCAACACCGAGTCTGGCGCGACGAGCGGCAGGCACGCCGGCAACTCGCGACCCAGACCCTCGCGGGCCTCGCGTGATCGCAGCTCATAGAGGGTGCGCGCGGCAAAGAGCGAAGGCGAGGCCAGGGCCTCTCGAAACTGCGCCCAGGAAAACCCGCTTTCCAGAAAGAAGCGCTGGCGCTCGCCGATCCCGGCGGCCGCGGCCGCCTCGATGATGCGCGTCACCGCCTCCTCCACCAGGAACGGTTCGTCCCCACACACGAGGTAGACGCGGCGCAGATCGTGGAGCCGCGCCGGAAGATCTTCGGCTTTAAGGTGCATGGCGTTTGTGGGGTGGCGCGGCGACTGCCGGGGCGGGTGCAAGCGGCCCCTTGTAGGCCGCGAGCGCCCACACGATCTGGCGGGCGGCGGACACCCGCATGCGCCGCTCGAGATAGCTCTGTTCGCGGGCCATCGCCAGGGCATTCTCGGGATTGAAGCTGTACTCGCGCTGCACACGCACCGTGCGTGGCGCCATGAGCAATTTCCCGCCGGGCCCCATGAGACTGAAGGTCACGGCATAGTCGAGGAGATAGGCGCTCGCCCCGCCATTGCTGTTTAGGGTCACGACCACGGGGGTCATCATTTCGCCACCCAACACCACCGCCGGGGCCCGGCCGTGGTTGATGATCCGTACCCCGCGATCTTCCAGGGCCCGGCGCACGACGAGCACAAGCCCCGGATATTTAAGACCGCTCGTGGGCATGCTGACCCGCAGGACCGCAAGCGAGGCCGGCAACGTGAACTCGCGCGCGCGGCGCAGATGAAAGCCGCAGCCTGCAAGCAGCAGCGCCGTAAGCCACACGGCCACAAGGCGCCTCATGCGCAAACGCTCCTCATGCGCTCACGATATTGACGAGGCGCCCGGGGACCACCACCACCTTGGCCACCGATTTGCCCCCGAGATGGCGCATCACCGCCTCATCGCCCAGGGCGCGCGCCTCGATCGCCGCCCGATCACAATCGGCGTCGACGGTGATCTCGGCGCGCCGCTTGCCGTTGACCTGCACAACGAGGCGCACGGTGGCGCGCTTCAAGGCCTCGGCATCGACCGTAGGCCAAGGGGCATCGATGATCGCCTCCGGCATAAACCCCAGGTCCTGCCACAGGCGGTGGGTGATATGCGGCACGATCGGTGCGAGCAGACGCAACACGAGGCTCAAGCCCTCGTACGAAAGCCGCGTGCCGGAATCTGATGCCGGCTCGTCCAAAAGCCTTTGCAGGATATTAGCAAGGCCCATGCAAGCCGCCACCACGGTATTGAAGTGATACCGTTCGTAGTCGCGCAAGGCCTGATCGAGCAAGGCTTGCATATCGGCGCGCAACGCCCTATGGCTCTCGTCATAGTCCCCGTTTGCGGGGCGCGGCCGTTGCGTGGCGGCGCGCGCAAGACCCCACAGCCGCCGGAGAAACCGATGGGCGCCGGCCACCGCGTCGTCGCTCCACTCCAGGGACTGCTCCGGGGGCGCCGCAAACATGATGAAAAGCCGCGCGGTGTCGGCGCCGTATTGCTCGATCAAGGCCTGCGGATCGACGGTGTTCCCCTTGGATTTGGACATCTTGGTCCCGTCCTTCAGGACCATGCCCTGGGTGAGCAGGCGGGTGAACGGCTCGTCGTTGCCCAAAAGCCCCTCGTCGCGCAAGAGCTTGTTGAAAAACCGCGCATAAAGCAGATGGAGAATGGCGTGCTCTATGCCACCGATGTACTGGTCGACCGGCAGCCAATGGCGGACACGCGCATCAAGCATCCCGCGATCATTGTCATGACAACAGTAGCGGGCGTAGTACCAAGATGATTCCATGAAGGTGTCGAAGGTGTCGGTCTCGCGCCGCGCCGCGGTGCCGCACTGCGGGCAGGAGACGTTCACGAAATCCGCGCGCAAGGCAAGCGCCGAACCGCCCTGGGTGATGACCACATCCTCCGGCAGCCGCACCGGCAGGTCCTGGTCCGGGACCGGGACCACGCCGCAGGCCTCACAGTAGATCATGGGGATCGGCGCGCCCCAGTAACGCTGCCGCGACACACCCCAGTCGCGCAGCCTGAGCTGGACGCGCGGGGCGCCGGCGCCGATCGAGGCCAGCGCCTCCACGACGCGCGCGCGCGCATCGTTCGAGGTAAGTCCGGTGAATGGGCCGGAATCCACGAGGCGCCCGGGGCCCGTGTAGGCCGCGTCGCGCACGAGATCCCCGGGCGCGCCTTGGTAGTCCTCCGGGACCACCACCGGGACGACCGGCAGACCATAGCGTTGCGCAAACGCAAAGTCGCGCTCATCGTGCGCGGGGACCGCCATCACCGCCCCCTCGCCATAGCCCATGAGCACGAAATTGGCGGCATAGACCGGTAGTGTGCCGCCGGTCAAGGGGTGGACCGCCCGCCGGCCGGTGTCGACGCCGCGTTTTTCCATGGTCTCGACGGCCGCCTCGGCGGTCTGCGTCACGCGGCACTCTTCACGAAACCGCGCCACCTCCGGGCGCTCGGCGCAGGCCGCCACCGCCAGCGGGTGTTCGGCGGCCACCGCGAGATAGGTCGCGCCCATGAGCGTGTCCGGTCGGGTCGTGAATACGGTGAGCGTCCCGAAACCCTCGACCGTAAACCGGATCTCGGCCCCCTCGGAGCGCCCGATCCAGTTGCGCTGCATGGTCGCGACCCGCTCCGGCCACCCGGGAAGCCCATCGAGGCCGGCCAGGAGTTCATCGGCGTAGGCGGTGATACGCAGGAACCATTGCGGGATCTCGCGGCGCTCGACCAGGGTATCGCAACGCCAGCAGCGCCCATCCACGACCTGTTCATTGGCGAGCACGGTCTGATCCTTGGGGCACCAATTGACCGGCGCGGTCGCGCGATAGGCAAGCCCCTTGCGGTACAGGCGCGTGAACAGCCATTGCTCCCAGCGGTAATACTCGGGACGGCAGGTGGCGATCTCGCGCCGCCAGTCATAGGCCAGACCGAGCCGCTTCAACTGATCGCGCATGGCGGCGATATTGTCATAGGTCCATTGCGCGGGCGCCACCCCATTGCGCTCGGCGGCGCCCTCGGCGGGCAGCCCGAAGGCGTCCCAACCCATGGGCTGCAGAACGTTCATGCCCTGCATACGCCGCCAGCGGCTGATCACATCCCCGAGCGTGTAGTTGCGCACATGCCCCATGTGCAGGCGCCCTGACGGGTAGGGAAACATGGACAGGCAATAGAACTTCGGGCGGGAGTCATCCTCGGTCACCTCGAAACTTCGGGCCTGCGCCCAGAACGCCTGGGCCTCGCGCTCTACATCGATCGGGGAATAACGGTCGTCCATCGAACCTTGGGCTCGCTTCGCTAGGGCAAACCGCTATTATCCATGGAATGACCCGGTACGTCTTGGGGGGCGCCTGCCCGGCCTTTAGGCCTCCTGCCCCCCGGCGTCGCCACCATCCGGATAAGCGTCGGCGGCATGGGTGCTGGTGCCGTTCAGCCTGGTCACCAGAGGCTTCAGCAGGTTGCAAAGTGCGCATAGCGCATGGTCGCGCGACTCAATTTCGCAGCGCCATGGCGCGCAACAGGGCATCGATCTGCCCGAATGCGTCCTGCTGCCACTGTTCGGGTGTGCGATCACCCAGCGCGCGCGTGTCTTCGACGAAGCGCCTCACGCAGGTAGGGCCATAACCCTCGAAGGTGTCAAACTTGTCGGCGATGTGCCGGAAACCACGCTCGCCGCTCGGATGCCCCAGCAGAGGGCGACATTCCTGTGCCAGCACCTCAATGCCGCCAGGGTAGTTCCGCACACAGTAGTAGATGTCGTAGGCGTCCTTGCGCTTGTAGCGGCCCGCCAACGCATGACCCTTCATCGCTAGCAGCGCGGGGATCGAGCACACCGCGATCTCCACGCGGTTGGTTCCGCCATCGGGCATCGGCCCCGCCACCGCGACCAGTTGGTAGAACCGTATCGCCAGATCGGCGCCATCGGCCCGCTGCACCGCAAAATCATTGATCAACGGAGGATCGTTCTTGACGATTTCCGCGTCACGCGGCATCAAGAAATCGACCACGACGTCGATCGCCTCTCCACCATCTCGCGCGGGAACCTGGCGCACCAGTTGGAAGCGCCGAAGCCCCTCGCGCTGGGCGTATCCATGGCCTTGAAGTGCGCCGATCAAGATCGCGTACTCGCCGTCGCCGAGCGCTTTTGCGTCCAGGCCGACGTCCACGTCGAGTGTGCCGACATGCGGCATGTCCTCGTTGGCCAGTAGCAGCCAAGGAACCGCGCCGCCGATGATGGCGAACTTGCCCTTGAAGCTCCCAAGGATCTGGCCGATCTCGATCAACACCGATTTCACGGCTGCGGTCGTCCGGTCGTCGTATTCGGCGGCCGACTGTGGTTCCTGGGATGTCATTTGGGCCATGAGAGCCTTTCCTGGCGCAAGTGCTCGGCGGCCTCGCTGCCGCGTTCGCCAGCAATGGACAGATCAAGGTAGGTTTGGATCGGGCTCGTGCAGACCGCGCCTGGTGCAGGCTCGATCGTGTCGGCGAGTAATCCCGAGTCCTTCGGCACGGTGATGACCACGTTCTCGCCTTTCGAGGCAGGCGCAAGCTTCAGCGCGGCCTGGAGCTTGCGCAGACCTTCCTCGTCGGCAAAGAAGTAGTGCGTGCCGGTGCGCCCGTAAGGGGCAAGCCACTGCGCTGCCGAGAAGGAGGCGAAGACAGCGCGTCCGGGGCCGCCTTCGGCGCGCAGCGCGCTACGGGCCGCATCTTCGAATGCGCTGCCATGCAATGGCGTGTAGAACCACAGCCGCTTACCGGGCGGTGCGATGTAGCTGTCTTGCCATGCGTTAAGCAGCGCGCCCGGCTCTGAGAGGACAAGGCCATCGTCCGACGCGCGCGCCCATTCCTGATCGATCAAGCGGGCGCGCACATTGCTGACGTGCCCGAGGCTGACCCCGGAGATTTTCGACAACTCGGTGACGCGCCATGCGCGGGAGGGCTCGCGCAGCATGATGCGCAGAACTTGGGCCGACTTAGGCCTGAACAGGGACTTCAGTTCGCGTCGTACGGTCGCGGCCTTGCCTGCCACCATGCGTTCGATGAACAGGCCATCAAATGCAATTCGGGCGTTCCCCTCGAGATCGAGATATCCGACGTGCTTCTCTTCACACAACTGCCTCACCGCAGGTGAGATATAAGGTGCGATAAAGACCGGCGTCGCCTGCGGGGTTCGCTGCGCCACATAATCCCGTAGCTCCAGTAGCGCAGAACGGGCATACCGTGGTTGCCCGTTCGGCTTGTACTCGCAGATGAGCATGTGTGGCCGCTCATCCACGAGTAACCGGGCGATCAAGTCCGGCCTCCAACCGCCGGACACGGCCCCGGCCTCGGCCTCGATACCTTCGATTTGAAGGACCGGGATCTTCTCGAGCAGCCGTCGCAATGCCTCGCCTGCGCGCGCAACTTCCTCTTTCATTGCATCTACCACTTTCAGCATGTGCTGAAAGTATCATTTTTAGTGATAAAAGGCCAGGGTTAGCCCCATGGAAGCCCGGCTTAAACCCAGATCCCGTGGGCTCATAAGGCTTCATCCCGCAACCCGACTCAGCGCAGGGATGACGGCCTCGCGCGGCGTCGCCGCCATCCGGCCACGGCCACGATAAGGGAGAGCGCCGCCAGAACGCCTCTGTCGCCCAAGCGATCATAGGGTGTGAGCCCCGCATAGGGCTGGGCGACCACCGTCAACACCCCCTCGCGAAAGGGGGCGAGCTCCGCACGGATTTGCCCGGTATGGCCAATGAGCGCCGTGATGCCATCGTTGGTCGCGATCGCCATATCGCGGCCGGCCTCGGCGGCCCGCAGTTGCGCGATCTGGAGCTGCTGGGCGGCCTCGTTCGAATGCCCATACCACGAGTCGTCGCTCACATTCACGAGCAAGGTGGCGCCCGGCAGGCCCTGCGTGACCAGGGGGCCGTAGGCAACCTCATAACAGATCGAGGCGCCGATGCGGGCGTGGGCAATGGGCAGAGGGGGCTCGGCGCCATGCCAGGGGGTAAAGCTCGCCATAGGGATGTGCAGGACATCCAGGACCGGGTTCAGCAACGCCGGCCACGGCAGATACTCGCCGAACGGTACCAGGTGGCGCTTGCGGTAGAAGCCGTCATGGCGCCCTATGCTCATGACGGCGTTGTAGACAGGCCCGTTCGGATCGTCGGCATTGCCTTCGATGAGGCCGAACAAAAAGTGGCGGCCGCCGGCGCGTGCCAGGCGCTGCATGTAGGGTATGAATCGCCGTCGCAGCTGATGCGAATAGGTGGGGATCGCGGTCTCGGGCCAGATGACCAGGTGGCCATCGCTCTTGGCGGTCAAGCGCAGATAGCGCCGGATGATCATGCGCAGCGTGCCTGGACGCCACTTGATGGTAGGCAAGACATCGCCCTGCACGAGCGAGGTGGTAACCGGGGCGCCCGCACGATGCACGAAGGTCAGTCCGGCGAGCGCCGGCGTCACGCCCAATAGAAGGAGTACCGGCAAAAGGCCCCGCCACCGCCCACGCAAGGCATCCACGGCAAGCGCGCCGGACACGGTGAGGATAAACGACAAGCCCAAGACACCCACAAGCGGCGCCCACGCCATGAGCGGCGGCAGGCTTGCCGCATACCCGACATCGAGCCAGGGAAAGCCGGTGAGAAACACCCCGCGCACCCACTCACCCAGCACCCAGATCGCGGCAAAGAGCCAGGGGTCGAGGCTGTCGCCGCCGCGCAGGCGGGCAAAGGCCGCGCAGGCAAGCCCCGCGTAGGACGCGAGTATGGCGATGAACAAGGCGCAGGCGAGCGCCGCAAGCGGCGCCGGCATGCCGCCGAAACGCGCCAGCGTAAGATAGATCCAGGGCACACCGAAGGCAAACAGCCCCGCGCCGAAGGCCAAACCGCGAATAAAGGCCGGACGGCCGGCCACGGTCTTGAGAAGCGCGTACAGGATCGCCAGGGCGAGCGGCGCGACCCATGGCTGACGGTAGGGGGCAAAGGCCAGGTTCAAGGCCGCGCCCGCCAGGAACGCGACCGGCCACCGCGGAAATCCGCTAACCGGCCACTTGGCTTTCTTCAGCAATCGGAACGACTTTCAGGAGATGGACACGCCGCGAGTCGGCACGCAGCACCTCGAACCGCAACCCGCCGATGTCGAGGCGCTCGCCACGCTTGGGGACACGACCGAGCGCGGTCATGACGAGGCCGCCGATGGTATCCACCTCCTCGTCATCGTAATGGGTGCCGAAATATTCGTTGAACTCCTTGATCGGGGTAAGCGCCTTGGCCACGAACTCGTGTTCGGCCCGCTGCATGATCATGACGTCATCGGCATCGAAATCGTGCTCGTCTTCGATGTCGCCCACGATCTGCTCCAGGACATCCTCGATCGTGACAAGACCCGCCACGCCACCATACTCGTCGACCACGATAGCCATGTGATTGCGACTGGAACGAAAATCGCGCAGCAGAACATCGAGGCGCTTGCTCTCCGGCACGAATACCGCCGGCCGCAACAGATCGTAGACATTGAACGACGCGCGTTGCTCGTTATGGAAATACCGCAGCAGATCCTTCGCCAAAAGGATCCCCACGACCTTGTCCTTGTCCCCATCGATCACCGGGAAGCGTGAGTGACCGGTCTCGATGACCCGCGGCAGATAACTTTCAGGCGACTCCTCGCGATCGATCACATCCATTTGCGCGCGCGGG
The DNA here is from genome assembly GCA_021819125.1 of Pseudomonadota bacterium. Lineage (GTDB taxonomy): Bacteria > Pseudomonadota > Gammaproteobacteria > Acidiferrobacterales > Acidiferrobacteraceae > Acidiferrobacter. The sequence goes on from JAKARW010000011.1 coordinate 26,487, forward strand.
ACCATGATGTCGCGGACCCGCATCTCGGCGACCTGGAATACCCCCTCGATCATATCGAGGGCGTCGCTTCCTATAAGCCCGCGTTCGTGGGCATCGCGCAACGTCTCGCGCAACGCGTCCCGATCCTCCGGCGCCCCCCATAAGACATGCCCCAACCGGTCGAGGAACGACCGCCCAGGTCCGTGGCCACTATCGTCCTGAGCCATGGCTCACTGATAGGGGTCCGTAAACCCCATACCCGTCAATATCCGTGTCTCCCGCGCTTCCATTACCCGTGCGTCCTGGTCTGTCTCGTGGTCGAACCCTTGAAGGTGCAGTATACCGTGAATGACGAGATGCGCCCAATGGTCGTTTTCCGGACGGCCGGCCTTCAAGGCCTCGGCCTTCACGAGCGGCGCGCAAATGACGATGTCACCCAGAAACCGGATCTTGCCCAAGGGCGCGTCATCATACGGAAAGGACAACACGTTGGTCGGCCCGGTCCGCCCCCGAAACCGCGTGTTGAGCTCCGCCGCCTCCGATTCGGCGACGATACGCAGGCCCACGCGCACGCTGCCCTCGGTATCCGCGAGCGCCGCCTTGCACCAGCGGATGAATGCCGGACGCACAGGCACGGCACAACCATCACACGCCACCGTAAGATCGATATGCGCGCGGCGCACGCCTAGGACACGTCCTGTTGCGCGCTGCGCTCGCGCGCTTCATAGGCCTCGACGATGCGCTGCACCAATGGGTGACGCACCACGTCGGCACTGGCGAAATGCGTGAACGCTATCCCTTCCACATCCTTTAGGATGTGCAGCGCCTGACGCAAACCGGATAGTTCCGGGCGCGGTAGATCGACCTGTGTGACGTCCCCCGTGACCACCGCAGTAGACCCGAAGCCAAGGCGCGTCAGAAACATCTTCATCTGCTCGGCGGTGGTGTTTTGGGCCTCGTCTAGGATAATGAAGGATTCATTCAATGTCCGTCCGCGCATGAACGCAAGCGGCGCGATCTCGATCACGCCCTTTTCGATAAGCTTTGCGACCCGCTCGGGGCCGAGCATGTCGTGCAGGGCATCATAGAGTGGTCGCAGATAAGGATCCACCTTCTGTTCAAGATCGCCCGGCAGGAAGCCCAGGCGCTCGCCGGCCTCCACCGCCGGACGGACCAGAACCACGCGCTGCGCGCGCCCGGTTTCCAGGGCGTCTATGGCGCAGGCGACCGCAAGGAAGGTCTTGCCGGTACCGGCGGGTCCCGCGCCAAAGGTCACGTCGTGGGTCAAGATCTTGCGAATGTAATCGCGCTGCGCATCGGTACGCCCGTAGACGCGCTGCTTTGGCATGCGCAACTCGGTGGGCGGATCGCGGTCATCGCGGGTTCTCGATACCTCTTTCAGCGCCATATTGACCCCCGAAGGTGTGATGGCCTGGGATTGTCCTGTAACCGCGTAGAGTGCGGTGATCAGGCGTTGGGCGTGGCGGGCTTGATCATGATGGCCGATTATGCGGAATTGATTGCCGCGGTTTGCGATCTCCACCCCGAGACTGCCCTCGATCTGCCGAAGATGCTCGTCGAGTTGACCACAAAGACGGGACAGCCGTTCGCTGTCGGGGGGTTGGACGGAAAACTGTATCGCTTGGGGCTTCGTGCTCAAGGAATAGCGGCCTCCCTTTGCTTCACTATAGTCGACAAAACGTCCGTTTCGACCGCCAGCAGGCGGCCGCGCAAGGAATTGGGCCGGACCTCGAGGATTTCAACGGTGGCGAAGCGGCCGACCAGATCCTGGCCACCCCCCGGAAAATTCACGACCCGATTGTTCGCGGTCCGTCCCGACAGATCGCCGCGTCCGCGCGGGGCGTGGCGATCGACCAGGATCCGCTCGACGCCCCCGATCATGCCGCGGCTGATGTCGGCGGCATGCTCGAGATTTCGCGCCTGCACGCGCGCTAAGCGCTCGGCCTTCATAAGGGCCGGCACGTCGTCTGGAAGCGAAGCCGCCGGCGTGCCAGGCCGCGGGCTATAAGCGAAACTGTAGGACAAATCGAACCTCATTTCCTCGATCAGCGCCATGGTAGCCGCGAAATCCTCGTCAGTCTCCCCCGGGAAACCCACGATAATATCGGTCGAGAGACTGATGCCGGGCCGTACGCACCTAAGCCTTTCGACCTTGTCGCGATATTCGGCCACCGTGTATCCGCGCTTCATGCGCGCAAGAATCCTGTCCGACCCGCTTTGCACGGGCAGGTGGAGATGGCTTACGAGCTTGTCCTCGGCGGCAAAGGCATCGAGCAAAGTACCCCCGAACTCGAGGGGGTGGGAGGTCGTGAAACGGATGCGCCCGATCTCGTCGATTTGCGCGACATAGGCTATGAGGGTCGCAAGATCGGCCGCGGTGCCGTCGCGACGGCGGCCCTGGTAGGCATTCACGTTCTGGCCGAGCAGTGTGACCTCGCGCACGCCTTGTTCGGCAAGCGCGGCAATCTCCGCCAGGACATCGTCAAACGGCCGGCTGAACTCCTGGCCGCGGGTGTAGGGCACCACGCAAAAACTGCAATACTTGCTGCACCCTTCCATGATCGACACGAAGGCCCGTGGCCCGTCGGCACGCGGCTCCGGAAGGTTGTCGAACTTCTCCATCTCCACAAACGCGATGTCGACGCGCGGATTCCTGGCGCGCGCGCAGGCCAGGAGCGCCGGCACCCGATGCAAGGTCTGGGGACCGAATACGAGGTCGACATAGGGCGCGCGCCGCAGAATCTCCTCGCCCTCCTGGCTCGCCACGCATCCGCCGACACCGATCACGACCCCCGGACGCGCCGCCTTCCATTCGTTTAGCCGGCCGAGGTCGGAAAACAGCTTTTCCTGGGCCTTCTCGCGCACCGAACAGCTGTTCACGAGCAAGACATCCGCGCGTGCCGGGTCGTCCACGCGCACCAACCCACAGGCCTCTCGCAATAGATCCGCAAGCCGGGCCGAGTCGTACTCGTTCATCTGACAACCGTAGGTCTTGATATAGACAGCGCCCGCCATTCCCGCTCCTTGAGGTGGGATTTACAATACCGGCCTTCCGAGGGAATTACCACCCAGGGCGATCGTGGCGGCAAAAGCGCAGCGATGAGCGCGCATCGCCTGCCCCAGCGTGGCGCTTCACGCCAGGACGGGGATCAACCCCTTGAGGTCGGGGCATAGGTCCCGGGGATCTCGGCGCACGAGGTGTGCCCGCAAAGACCCACCGGTCGCCCCAGACCCGGGACAATAGCCTTCCTTGTGCCCGAAGGCCAAAAACTCGTCGACGCGTCGGGACTCTTGCGATGTCGCCGCATCCCGGCCCCACACCGACATCCACGCCCGGCCTATGTGCCAGGCGCTACGGTTTCAGCGACCCCGTCCTTCAAGGTGATGCGGCGCACCTCGATCGGCACCCCGCTGCCGGTATCGAAGGTCACGGCCGCCTCGAGGCCTCTGCGCGCGATCTGCTCGGGATCGGCCTCATGATCGTACACCGCGTGCATGGCCCCAAGCGCGTACTGTTCACCGGAGCCGAAGGCATAGAACTTGGTGTATTCAAGCACCGTCCGCTTGGAACAAACTCCGAAAATTCCATGGGCATTGGCAATCAAAAGGCTCACCTGCATGGATTCGAAGGCGTCTTCGCCACCCTCTTCGTCAAGCCTCAGGAAGTAATGATCCTTCAACATGGCGTGGAGCTGCAGGCTCGTCTTATAGATGTCATTCACATCCTTGAACGACCGCCGGCAAGAGGTCTCCTGGAAGATGTTCCTGAGCGCCATGTCCATGGCCGCATGCCCGGTCACGGCAAGCCAGCTATGATCGACCCGGATAAGCTTGCTCGCGTTCTTGACGAAATCCGCCGATTCGCGCTGATCACCATATGTGCCCAGGGTATCAGCGCCGATCACAGCCGTATCGCCCTTGCGAACCACCACTATCGTCGTCATAGCCCGTCCCGCAAAACCGTCGCCGTAATCGTGGCGCACCCATACGTCCCGCAGGCCACTTTGACCCGCGGCCGCCCGTCCCTTTACTATGTACGCAGTATACGGTCGCCGTCAGCCCATGAGCAATCCATCGAATCACCCGATAGTCCCGCCGCTTAAGGACTGTGTGCACCGTGCGCAGGAGCTCTTGCGCGCCTGCGTGCATTGCGGTTTTTGCAATGCCACGTGTCCCACCTACATCCTGACTGGCGATGAGCGCGAGGGTCCGCGCGGCCGTCTCTACCTTATGAAAGACCTGCTAGCAGGCACGGCCCCGGGCGCCGATCTCGAACCACTCAGCCATTGCCTGAGCTGCCGGTCTTGCGAGACCACCTGTCCGGCGGGGGTCCATTACAGTGAGATCCTAGACACGGTACGTGAACATACCGAGGGCGAACGGTCGCGGACGGAGCGCGCCCTGGACCGCCTCTCGATCGCCGCGCTTTCCGCGCGCCGGCCGCTTGCCGCGATCATGGGCGGCGCGCGCCGTCTGCGGCCATTCATCCCCCAGGCCCTCAAACAGCGCGTGCTGGGTAGCACCGAAGGGCTCGAGTGGCCGGTGGCGCGCCACGCGCGGCGCGTCGGGTTGCTCGTTGGTTGTGTTCAGCCGGCGCTGCGCCCCGACCTCGACATCAAGGCGGCGCTTGTCCTCGATCGTCTCGGCATCAGTGCGCAGCGGGTCGGGCCGGGCTGCTGCGGGGCGCTCCCCTTTCACCTCCATGCCCATGACGAGGGTCGGTCGACGGCGCTCGCGACACTCGCCTGGGCCAAGACCGGCGATTGGGAAGGCTTTACCAGCACCGCCAGCGGATGCACGGCGTTTCTGAAAGACTACCCGCGGCTCTTTCAGGGCACAAAGGCCGCAGACGGCGCCCAGGCGTTCGCCGCCACCGTGACCGACATCGCCGCGTGGATCGATCCGGCGCACCTCCCCCGGCTTTCGGAACGACAACGACACCGCATCGCCTGGCATGCGCCGTGCAGCTTGCAACATGCCCTGAAGGAGGCCGGACGCGTGGAGATCATCCTGCGAGCGCTGGGCCACACACTCGTCCCGGTGGCCGACAGCGCGTTATGTTGCGGCTCGGCGGGACCGTACTCCCTGCGTCACCCGCGCTGGGCCACCGCCCTCGGCCGACGCAAGTGGCAGTCCTTGACCGGTGCCGATCCCGAGATGGTCGTAACCGCCAACATCGGCTGCCAGCAGCACCTGGCGCATCATGGCGATCGCCCCATCCACCACTGGCTCGATCTCGTCTACGACGCCCTCACCAATCCGGATAAAGCCGACCGCGGTTGAGGATGGCACGCGGGTCCATGGCCGCCTTGACGCGCGCCATGAGCGCCATGGTCGCAGGCGCGGGCGCGGCCCACGGACCTTGGCTGCGATCGGCGCCCAGGAGACGCATGGCCTGTCCGCGGTAGCGCGCGGCGTGCTCGAGGACCGGCTGCGGATCTCCCGAAAACCGCCAGAAACGCTGCGCGCCCGCCCAATCGATGAGGGTCTCCTGGGGGTCCCAGGGCGCATCCGATGGCACGAGCAGACGCCACAGATCACCCGGCTGCGAAAAAAACGGTCCCCGCAGGTCACGCAACTCGTGAAAAAGCGTGGGCTCTCCCGCCTCGCCGCCGATGATCTGGCACGCTGCCGCCACCCGCTCCTCGCGCCCTGCCAACCGCACATGTAATACCCCATCGGCATAACAGGCGCCGGTCACCGGCAAGGCGCCCTCCCAACGCCTCAAGGCGGCATGCGCCGTTCGCCAGTCCAAGGCAAGATCACGCACCACCTCGGCGTCGGCGCACCGGGCCACGCGCAGACTGACATCCAAAAGCAGCCCCAAGGTGCCGTAGGACCCAACCATGAGCCGCGCGACATCGAACCCTGCGACGTTCTTCAATACCTGCCCGCCGAACCGCAGAATCTCACCGGTCCCGGAAACGATGCGGGCACCGAGCACGGCATCGCGTAACGCCCCGCTATAAGGGCGCGAGGGGCCGGTGAGTCCGATGGCAAGTGCCCCGCCGATCGTAGAGGCCGCGCTGAAACGAGGGACGTCGACCATCAGGACCTGCCGCTCCCGGCCCAGAACCTCCTCGAGGGCAACCATGGGGGTGCCGGCGCGGACCGTCACCACGAACTCCGTCGGGTCGTACTCCACGATCCCGGTATGCGCTGCCACCGAAAGCGGGGCCCCGGCCGGCGACCGCCCAAAGGCCCGCCGCGTCCCGCCGGCCACGATCTCAAGGGGGGCGTCGGCGTCGTAGGCGGCGCGCACCGCGGCGGCGAGCGCCAGGGCGTGGTCATGGTCTTTCATAAGCCCCTCGCGCCTCCGGTTGCGCCCGGGATGACCCGGACCCCATCCTAGAATCGCTCGAGGCGCGAAAACGGCAGGCGCCCCTCGTGGACATGCATGCCCCCAGGCTCCACACACCGCGCCGGAGTCGGCACGGCCTTGCCTGGGTTTAGCAAGTGATGCGGATCGAAGGCGGACTTGAGGGCGTGGAACACCGCAAGCTCGGCCGCCGAGAACTGCGCGCACATACCATCGAGCTTTTCAACGCCGACCCCATGCTCGCCGCTGATCGTGCCCCCGTGACGGAGACAAAGACGCAGAATATCGGCGCCCAGGGCCTCGACGCGCTCGAGTTGTCCGGGGATCGCGGCGTCATACAGGATCAACGGGTGGAGATTTCCGTCGCCGGCATGAAAGACGTTCGCGACCGGCCGCCCATAGCGACGCGAGAGGGCCGCGATCTCGGTCAATACCGGTACCAGGGAACGGCGCGGGATCGTGCCATCCATGCAGTAGTAATCGGGCGCGAGCCGTCCCACCGCCGGGAACGCCGATTTACGGCCCAACCACAACCGGCGGCGATCCTCGTCGCGCGATGCCTGCTGCAAGGCGAACGCCCCGTGCGCCATGAAGATCGCGCGCAACCGCTCCCCGTCCAAAACCACCGCCAGATCGTCGCCATCGACCTCCGCCAGGACCACCGCCGCCGACCCCTCGGGGTAGCGGATGCCGGTGTAGTCCTGGGCGGCCGATAACGCGAGACTATCCATGAGCTCTAATCCGGCCGGGATGATCCCCTCCGAGACCACTTGGCTTACGCTCGCCGCCGCATCCTCAAGCGACCGGAAGGCCGCGAGCCACGCCACGGTCGCCGGGGGTCTCGGCCGTAACCGCACCGTTATCTCGACGACCACCCCAAGCAATCCCTCGGAACCCGTCAACAGGGCCGCAAGATCCAGTGGGGCCTCGCCTGTCGGACCGCCGATCTCGTGAAGGACGCCGTCTGCGGTAAAAAACTTAAGGGCCAGAACATTGTGCGTAGTCAGTCCATACTTCAGACAGTGCACGCCGCCTGCGTTTTCGGCCACATTACCGCCGATCGTGCAGGCGATCTGCGAAGATGGGTCCGGGGCATAAAAAAGACCGAAGGGCTGCGCGGCCTCCGAGATCGCCAGGTTACGGACCCCGGGCTCCACGCGTGCCAGCCGGCAGTCCGGGTCCAACGCCACGATGCGATCGAGACGCGCAAGCCCCAGAACAACCCCTTCCGGGTGGGGAAGGGCGCCGCCGGATAGGCCCGTACCGGCGCCGCGCGCCACGACCGGGACGCCATATTCCGTGCACAAGGCCAGCACCTGCCCGACCTCGGCTACGGTTCGCGGCAGCGCCACCGCCAACGGCCGGGCCCGATAGACCGGCAAGCCGTCGCACTCATACACCGCCACATCCGCGGATTTTTGAAGAAGACCGTCGGGCGGTAGGATGCGCCCTAGGCGCCGCATGAAGGCCGCAGGCCAGGGACGCCGATTGGGCTCTGCGTTTTCGTTCATAGGTCCTATTATACTCCCGACCGAGGACTTAAAGGGCAGACCCAGGAGATCACGCCATGGCGCAAGACGGATTCATTGTGGAAATCGAGCAGATCGAGAATTTCCGGTTTGGCGTGCACTTTACCCAAAGCGAGCTCATGACAGACGAGCCACCCCCTACGGGTGCCGGCAGCGGGCCTCAGCCGGCCGAGCTTCTGGCCGCCGCGGTCGCCAACTGTTTGATGTCAAGCTTGCTCTTTTGCCTCAATAAATCCCATGTCCCGCTTGAGCCGCTCAAGGCTCGCGCCCAGGGACGCCTCGGGCGCGATGCCGCCGGCAGATTGCGGATCGCCGGCATTGACGTGACACTGATCGCCCCGGGCGCGACGCAAAGATGCCTCAACCTTTTTGAAAACTACTGTACGGTCACTCAAAGCGTCCGGGCGGGCGTCCCGATCAACGTGGCGGTCATCGACGACAAAGGCCGGGTGATTTACGAAGACCACCCCCCTCCGCCAAGCCCTTCATGACACATGACTTCGACCCGCTTTAACCGCGCAGGCTTGCGCAATGACGCGGCCCTGTGCCTGCCCCGAAAGCCCGCGTAACCGCCCCGCGGTGGGTGATGTTGGGCTTTGAAAAACAACGCCGCCACGACCCATCCTGCTTGCGTGGGTGGTGGCCCGCTACGGGCCACCACGGCGCCGCGGATACCTTGGAGCCGGTAGTGGCGTAAAGCACCGCCAGCGGATCGCGCACCGCACTCACCTCGATCCACCGCGCGGCCGCCTGCGTCCGCCGAAGTCGTTTGCGGATACATATCGGGGTGAGGACCGATGGGCCCTCATCCCGATCCCAAAAAGAAGATAAGAACTCCCGCGCGATTCTTTCACTCGAGCCCCTCGGACTTTCGCTGGTACCGGGGCCTTGGGTCACACGCTAAAGTATGACGGTCCAGGCGGCGGCGCCCGTCGT
>JAKARW010000011.1:35370-43230 GCA_021819125.1 Pseudomonadota bacterium
CCCGATCCCAAAAAGAAGATAAGAACTCCCGCGCGATTCTTTCACTCGAGCCCCTCGGACTTTCGCTGGTACCGGGGCCTTGGGTCACACGCTAAAGTATGACGGTCCAGGCGGCGGCGCCCGTCGTGGACGCTTCCATATTCATAAAAAGAGGCAGACGCTGATGCAAACGGGAACAGTGAAATGGTTCAACGAAGCCAAGGGCTTTGGTTTCATAACACCAAGGGACAAGAGCCCGGACGTGTTCGTGCACTATTCCGCCATTCGGGGTGATGGATTTCGAAACCTGTCCGAGGGTCAAGTGGTCGAGTTCGAAAGCACTGAAGGCCAGAAGGGTATGCAGGCGACTTCCGTGCGGCCGGTGCGCTAGGGGATCCCCGATCATCGGCGCGTCGTGAGTCAAAAAAATAGGGGCCTTAAGGCCCCTATCTTCCTAGTGGGAGCGCTGCCCCCGCTATTTCGCAATGCCCAAAAGATGCATGGTAAAGACGAGCGTGGTATTGGGCGGGATCGCCGGACGCCCTTGCGGCCCGTAGGCCAGATGGCCTGGGACCACGATCTGCCATGTGGACCCCACGGGCATCAGCACCAGCGCCTCCTTTAAGCCGGCGATAAGACCGCTCAACGGAAACACCGCGGGCTTGCCGGTCTTCTCATTGGTCGCAAACAACCGGCCATTGATGAAGCGGCCCCAATAGTCGGCCTTGATCGTATCCTGCAAGGTCGGACGTGGTCCGTGGCCCTCGGTTAAAACTTTATACTCAACGCCGCCCGACAGAATTTTCACGCCTGGCTTTTTCGCATACGCGGCACGAAACGTCCGGCCCGCGGCCTGCTCGCGCGCGCCCAGGGCCCTTAGCATCGCGATGTTGTGGGCCTGCATCTGTTTTTGGAATTTGGCTACGACCGACGCCATCTGCGCTGGCGGCAACAGCGGCTTTGCGCCCTTTAGGGCATCGCTGATAGCGCGCGTGAAGATGTCGGGTTCGACGGGAATGCCGTTATTGCGCAGGTTCTCGCCGAATTGATAGCCGAGACTGTAACTCAACTGCGCCTTGGGCGAGAGTCCTTTGGCCATGACGGGGGCCGCCAACAGGCAGCCTATAGCCGCCAATGCAGCGTACCTCTTGTGCATGTAAGCTCCTAGTCGTTTAAGTGGGGATGACGGCGGGGCATCCGACTGGCGTTTGACGCCCAAAGAAACGGGCCCCGGTTACGGCTTTAAGTCTACCGGGGCCCGCCATAAAACGATAGGGCCAGGGGCGGCCAGGCCCGGATACACCGTCTGATTAGCGGGCGGCGCCCTTCTTTGAGGTGGTGGCGGAGGCGATTCCGACCTCTGCCGCCTTGGCCTTCTTGTAGCGTTCGCCGATGTCTTTCCAGTTCCAGAGGTTCCATACCGCCTCGAAGAACTTGGCCTTATCATTCTGATATTGCAGATAATAAGCATGCTCCCAGGCATCCAGGACCATGAGCGGCACCGCACCCGGCGTCATTTCCGACTGGTGATCGTGGATCTCGGTGGTGATGAGGCGCTGCCCGGCCGGATCCCAGGCTAAAGCCGCCCAGCCCGACCCCATGGTCGTCATGGCGGCATTCACGAACTGGCCCTTCAGGCCTTCAAAGGACCCGAAGTCGCGATCGATGGCGTGTGCCAGCTCGCCTTCAGGCTTGCCGCCGCCATTGGGCGACAGGTTCTTCCAAAACAGCGAATGCAGAATGTGTCCCGAGAGATTGAAGGCCAACGCATGCTCCAGTGCGGCGACGCGTGCGAAATTCTTCGTCTCCTGCGCCTCCTTCAAACCCTCGAGCGCCTGGTTGGTGCCGTTCACATAGGCAAGGTGGTGCTTGCTGTGATGCAACTCCATGATTTTAGCGGAGATATGCGGCTCAAGCGCGCCATAATCGTAATCAAGGTCGGGCAAGACATACTTTTCCAAGGTCTTTCTCCTAATCGTCGACGGTAGACATGGACCAGACCGATGCGGGATGCGTGCCCGAGCCCTCGTACCACCGGGTGGGCCTACGGGCCCGCACGATTCGCGATCGTCACAGGCCGCGACGCGCAAGGCCGGTTGCCGCCCCTTCCTGTCTGGACCGCCCCGACCTTTGCACGCTCACAATGAGTTCGTGGGGGCGCGCCGCGAGACTTTCAAGAGACGTCCAGGAGGCGGACGTGGTAGTCGGCGCCGTCGGCGGTCTTCAGAAGGTCGCCGGAGCGGAACGGATACCGGCCGCTGCGGCTATCCCCGAAGTACAGCCTCAAGGTCTCCCGAATGACGGGAAACGCAAGCTCGTCCCAAGGGATGCCGGCTTCATCGAAGAGCGCCACCTCGAGACTCTCGGGACCCGGCCCGAAATCGCCATCGCGCAGATGGGCGCGGAACAGGAGATAGACCTGACTTATCTGGGGAAGATTGAATAGCGTATAGAGACCGTCGATATCCACGCGCGCGCGCGCCTCTTCCCAGGTCTCACGCGCCGCGGCCTGAGCGGTCGTCTCTTCATTTTCCATGAAGCCCGCAGGCAGCGTCCAAAATCCACGGCGGGGCTCGATGGCGCGCCGGCAGAGGAGCACCCGGCCCTCCCAGGACACCAGACAACCGGCCACGATCTTGGGGTTCTCGTAATGAATGGCCGAACAGTGATCGCATACGTCACGCAGGCGCGTGTCCCCCTCCGGGACCCGGTGGCTCAATCCGCTACCGCAGTGACAACAAAAGTGCATGGTGTGATTGTAGCGCCGCGAGGACCCTGACGTGTAGCGCATGAGCGCCGCGCGGCAGATTTTAAGGCGGCCGCGCGGCTCTTGACGGGACCGAATAAGGGGGCGTAGGGTTGGTGTATGAATGACACAAACCCATCATTGGCGATCCACACGGCCGTGGCGCTTTTTACGATACGCGAGCGGCTTGAGTTTCTGTGTCTGGACCAGGGGCGGCTGCCCATGGCCGTACTTGAGGCAGGGGAAGGGTTGGAGGCCTCTGCGCGCCGCGCGCTAGGGGTGGCGACCGGGATCGAGGACGTGTTTCTCGAACAGCTTTACACCTTCGACGGGGGGCGCGACGGACCGCAAGCGACCGTTGCCTATTATGCGCTGGCACCGTGCGAACAGCTGCCGATCAGCCGTCCGGGTGTCGGCTGGGCCGACCCCGCAGACGCGGCGACGCGGCTGCACAATGATCACCGGATCATCGTGCAGCGGGCGTGCGAGCGCTTGGCGGGCAAGCTCGAATACGCCCCCATCGCCTATCAATTCCTGGCGGAGCGGTTCACGCTGGGTGAGCTGCAGGCAGTCTATGAAATCATCGGACGCCAGGCATTGGACAAACGCAACTTCCGCCGGCGCATTCAGGCCTCGGCGCACCTGGTCGAGACTCATGACGTACGTCGCAACGGATGCCACCGCCCGGCCCGACTCTACCGCCTGCGCGATACGCAGCCCATGATCGCAAGATCACCTGTGAGGCCTTAAATGAATAGAATACTATCCATGCCAAACCGGGTATCCGAGCGATCGGTGGCAAGGCTTGACCGGGCCCGCCGGATCCAACGCATCAAGAAACTCCTCATCGAACAGGATGCCGTACTAGTCGCGCATTACTACACCGACGCCGACCTTCAAGCCCTGGCCGAGGAGACCGGCGGCTATGTCTCCGACTCCCTCGACATGGCGCGCTTCGGCCACGAGCACAAGGCCACAACCCTGGTGGTGGCGGGTGTACGCTTCATGGGCGAGACGGCCAAGATCCTGAACCCGGAAAAACGCGTACTTATGCCGACCCTCGAGGCCACTTGCTCGCTCGACGAAAGCTGTCCCGCCGATGCCTTTGAGAGGTTCTGCGATGCCCACCCCGACCGTACCGTGGTCGTCTATGCCAACACCAGTGCGGCAGTCAAGGCACGTGCCGACTGGGTGGTGACATCGAGCATTGCCTTGAGGCTTGCCCGCCACCTGGCCGCGCGGGGCGAGAAGATCCTGTGGGCGCCCGACCGCCATCTTGGCGACTATGTGAAACGCGAAAGCGGTGCGGACATGCTGCTCTGGCAAGGGTCGTGTGTGGTGCATGATAAATTCCGCGCCCAGGCCCTGCTCGCCCTTAAAGAGCGCTACCCGGACGCTGATGTGCTGGCGCATCCTGAATCCCCCGCCGCGGTCCTGGCCCTAGCCGACATGATCGGCTCCACAAGCGCCATGATCGAGGCCGCACGCACGAGGCCCGCAGCGCGCTTCATCGTCGCCACCGACAACGGCATTCTCTACAAGATGCGCCAGGCCGCACCCGGCAAAGAGTTTCTGGAGGCACCCACCGGTGGTCGCGGCGCGACCTGCAAGTCATGCGCCCATTGCCCATGGATGGCGATGAATACGCTGGCAACCCTCGAGACCGTCCTTGCGACCGGCGGGCCTGAGATCCATATCGAGGAATCGGTGCGACAGCGGGCCCTGGAGCCTGTGGTGCGCATGCTCGAGTTTGCCGCCTCCGAAAAGACCGGGGTGCTCGGACTTGGCAACGCCTAGACGGGCAGGCCGTTAGGCCCTTCCGAGCGAAGGGCGGGGTTTCGTATCCTGCGGTCATGGCACTAAAGGCCGATCGCAAGCCCCCGACGCGGACCGCGGCCCCCCTCGGCGTCTGGGGATTCCTGCAGCGCGTGGCGGTCGGCGTGAGCGCCAACAACCTGATCGGGTATAGCGCGCAGCTTGCCTTTTATTTCTTCCTGTCGCTGTTCCCGCTGCTCCTATTTCTCGCGACCCTGCTTGCTTATCTGCCCATGCGCCATCGCATGCGCACCGCGCTCGCGGTGCTGGGGAAAGCCCTCCCGACTCAGGCACTGGCGCTCGTCAAGGGCGACTTTGAAGGTCTTTTCCACCAACACCAGAACGGCCTTTTGTCATTTAGCGCGGCGTTTGCGCTCTATACCGCGAGCAACGCCATCACCGCGATCGGTGCCGGCCTCAATCAGGCCTACGGCGCGCGCGAGGAACGTCCCTACTGGCGCGTGTTCCTGGAGGCACTGCTACTCGCACTGGCGCTGGCTTTGGTGTTCCTGGTGGCGTTTGCGTTCTTCTTTTTGGGACCCATGGCCGCCCACGCCGCAGCCCACCGCCTTGGGATACAATTATTTCCGATCGTGCTCGGTATCATTCGTTGGCCCATCCTGCTGCTGGCGGTAATCCTGGCAACCGCGCTTCTTTACCATTTCACACCGAATGCCCATCAAGAATGGCACTGGTTGACCCCGGGATCGATCTTCGCGGTCTTTGGGTGGGTGCTAAGCTCGTTGCTCTTTGCCTTCTATGTCAACAATTTCGGCTCTTACAACAAGACCTACGGCTCGATAGGGGCGGTGATCGTGCTGCTCACCTGGATGTATCTCGGAGGGCTTGTCCTGCTGATCGGCGGGCAGATCAACGCCGTGATCGGGCACGCCACCAGGGAGCGTCGACGAAACAACCAGGATACCGACCGACGCGCGCGGCCCAATCGGGCCTGAGCGCCGGGTTTAAGCCCCGGCCGCGAGCAGGGCGTCGATACGTTCGCGCGTCTCAAGGGCCATAGGCAAGGCCGCCAAGGCCCGCGCGGCGCGCAACGCAAGCCCCTGTCGATAATCCGGGTCGCAGGTCGCGCAAGCGATGAGCCGCTCGCAGGCGGTCTCGTAATCATCACGCGACACGGCCGTCACGGCCTCGCGAAACAGGCCGTCGGCGTCCGATACCGGTGGCCCGTCATCACCTTCGGCGATCGCCGTGATAAGCGCCAGATGCGCGTGAAGCGAGGCAATCTCGCCTTCACTACGCCCCTCTGGCGGCAGGGCATCCAGCAGCGCAAAGGCCTCGCAGGGCCGCTTGTCGAGGACCAGAAACCTCGCCACCTGCAACGCCGCACCCGTGTCGCCCGGACGCTCCAGAGCCGATTGCGCCGCAAGACGCGCGGCTTGTGTGGTATCGCCGCGCAGATGGGCCTGTAAAACGGCGTCGGATGCCGGGGCATGCCTGCCGAACAGCGCTCGCAGATCAGTCTCCGACGACACCCCTTGCAGGCTATCGACCATGTCACCCCCGCGGAAGACGCGCACGAGCGGTAGAGCCCGGACCTCGAGGCGCGCGGCGAGCTGCCCATAGTCATCGGTATTGAGCATCACCAAAAGAATGCGGCCGCCAAACTCCTTGGTTACACGCACGAGGCGCGGCATGAGTACGAGGCAGGGTCCGGCACGTGGTGACCAGAAATTGACAGCCACCGGCCCACGCCGTGAATTCTCGAGCACCACGCGAGAAAAGTTCTCCGCGGTGCCGTCGACAACATAAGGGAGAACCTCCGCCGGTCTTTGCATCATGGGATCCTCGTTCGGATCCCCAGGAAATTGGCCCCGGTGTGCAGACCATAGGCATACTCAAAACGCACGCCGCCGACGCGCATGCCAAGGCCCGCGCCCATGGTCCGCATGACATCGTTATGGGGCATGGTGACGATCGCGCCTTCGTGGCAGCCATGGACAAACGACTGGCAGGCGCCCAGATCGGGCTTTAGGACGAGCGCTTGACCGAGGTTGCTCAAAGCACCGCCCATGGCACCCGCAGACGGCCTACTCCGTGGTGGTGGCGCATTCAAAAGATCCATGAGCGACTGCTGGCGAGGCCGCACAGCCAACGCCACCGGCACTTGGGTGGGATGGGGCAGATGTAGTCGGCGAGCCGCCCATGCCGGGCTCACCATCAGACCGACCAGGACCAAGGCCATTGTCCACCAGCAGGTCGCGCGCATACGCAGGGTCATTGTCATCATGGCACGAGTCTATGTGGGTGCGCTTCCCAGATATTTCAAACTCTGGGCGCTCTCTCATTGTAACACGATAGAGGATACGCCGACGACCATGCGGCCGGCATGGCCGAGCGCCGTTGGCGAAACGGACGCGCCATGGAACGTCGACCGAGCTCGTCTGCAGACTCATCCTTAGCGCCGCCTTACAAACCTGCCTCTCCCTGGTACACCCGTACAGAGGTTTTATCCGCACACGGTCGATAGGCAAACATTTCCTGCAACGCGCCTACAGGCTTAATGCGCCAAAAAACACGCCAGACGCCCCTGTAGAGCCAACGAGGCGATCCCGGTACGTCATGACTTCTCGACGCATCCAACGCAGCATGGTGGTTACAGTGCGTGTCAAGGCAGTTGCCGCCTGAGTCATGCACTCCTGCGTTTCTCGGTTGAGGGATCGAGAGCGGCGTTGCGCGGTGTCTCGCTCCGGATTCAAGGTGACCACCGTGATTGGCGACCGGTTGCGGGTCGGTCCCGACCAGCGACGCGGATGTTGCGCCTTGGCCTCCTGGTAGAGGGCATGACAGGCGGCCAGGATGGCTGCGTCTTCTCCGGCATGGCGTTGTGCCGGGCTCACATGAAGGATGCCACTGTGGGCATGGTCATGGTTGTACCAGCGCACGAAGCGGGCAGCCCAACCTTGCGCGGCCTCAAGGTCCGCAACGCCCCGCTCCGGGAACTCCAGGCGATACTTAGGCGGTGCGAAAAAGTGATTCCACTCCACATGGCGCCAAAGGCTTGCCGCACCCATACCATCCGAATCCGTGGAGGCTTTCGTATAGCCTTTACCGATGCCACCATTTTTTCACCGCAAGAACGCCTATCCCCTTTGGTGAATGGCTCCTATTGCGGGCCCGGCCTTGCGGCACTCGTCCGATACAGGTGGCCGTATCCAGACCTGCAGGCAATGCGCGCCTATCGAACCGCACCGGCAGGTGTCTTGCGCCACCCAGGCTTGGGCCAAGCGTGGCGCATCGTTCACGGCCTTATGTACTGGCGGTTCTTACGTCGTGGCCGCGCACGCCCTCGAGGATGCCGC
>JAKARW010000069.1 GCA_021819125.1 Pseudomonadota bacterium
GCATTGGGGCGACCGCGAAATGGTGGATGCGGTAGGTCCGAACGCCGGTAAGATGGTAGCGATAGACATCCACGATCACAATGGCGCCTGACCGTATCGGCAGGCCGCGCGGGGCGGTGGCTATCACGGTGGGGCCGCCCGCGAGCCTGACCGTTACCACCTCCCTTGGCAGCCTATAGGCCGATGTCGTGTCCATGGAGATAGTCTTGACCGTGCCGCGCTCGATCGCCACCGGCCCTTCCCGATAGTCCTGGGTCTCAAAGAAAAAAGAGGCCCCCAAGGCGATGGTGATGATCGCGAGGCCGATCATTTGCGTCACCGCCTGTTCAACGGCAAGGGCGGGACGTTTTTGGTGGCTGGCGTGCATGGTGCGAGTATAGCCGCCCGCATAATGGGCGGGCGTCGACGCCGGCTTTCGCGCGCTTTCCGAATGGACCCCAGGATCGCGCCATCGGCCCGGCCGACCATATTTTGGCCTAAAGGTCGGTCACAGGGCGATCTGGTCCCGCCAGGGCTTGCAAAAGCCGGGCGTCTAACTCTTCTTCGGCCGCTTGCAATTGCGTGAGAGTCGCGACGCGTGCGGGCGCACCATCCGTATGGTCGCGCATAGCCTCGGTCATGAGGTGATGGAGATGGGCATGAAGTATGCCGAGCGGGGCGCTCGCCAAGGTCTGCAGGGTTTTGTGGAGCGGGCAGGCGTCGGTCACAAGCGAGGTCACAGAGACCGGGGAGCGGGCAAGCTGGAGGGCCTCGATCACGGTCTTCAATCGCTTTTTGTGGTCGGCGCGCGCAAGCCATGATGCCGTGTCAGTGGTGGCCGGCCGCTTCCCGGTCCAGAGGCCGGGGGGCCGCCAGCCATGCATCCAGTGGACCACGGCGTCGAGGGGGAGGGGTTTGCTGATGGTGTAACCCTGGCCGTACTGGCAACCGAGATCGCGCAGGAGCAGGCCTTGTTCGGTTTGCTCTATTCCTTCGGCCACGGTAGTCAGATGCAGGACGCGTGCTGCGGTCAGGATGCCGCTTACGATCGCGAAGTCCCGCGGGTCCTCACCCATGTCGCTCACGAAGCTCTTGTCGATCTTTAGGATGTCGCAGGGCAGTTTCTGGAGGTAGTTGAGCGAGGCATAGCCGGTGCCGAAGTCGTCGAGGGCGATGGCGATGCCAAGTGCGCGGCATTCGCCCAATACCTCGCCTGCGAGCGTAAGGTCCGAGAGCTCGCTCGTCTCAGTGATTTCGATCTCGAGGCTGCGCGCGACGTCGGGGTCTTCCTTGAGGACGGTCTGTATATCTTTGAGAAAGTCCGGATGCAGGAGGTGGCGGCTGTGGATGTTGATCGCGATCGGGACGCGTATCTCCTCGCGAGCGAGGTGGCGGAGCGCCGTGCGCGCCTGGTCCAGGACATAGAGATCCAGCCGGCGCATGAGCTCGGTGTCTTGTTCTATCACCGGAAAATATTCGCCAGGGGCCCAGATCGTGCCGTCGGCGCGCGGCCAGCGAAGCAGCGCCTCGAGGCTGCGCAAGCGGCCGGTGGCGATCTCCACTTGCGGCTGGTAATACAAGACGGGGATGCGGTCGCGCAGCGCCGCGACGAACTCGTGTTGCAACTTGTGCTGATTGAGCAGGCGCTCCTCGAGGGCCGGCGTAAAGAAGCGATAGACGTTCTTACCCAGGCGCTTGGCCTCGTATAAGGCAAGATCGGCGCGCCTTATAAGATCGTCCACGTGATCACCATCGCCCGGGAACAGGCTGATCCCGATGCTCGCCGCTATCGCCAGTTGCTCATGGCCTGCGGCCACGAATGGGCTGTCGAGCGCCCAGCGGATCGCCTCTATGGTAGCCGCCGCCTGGGCTTGCTCGTCGACGGGGGACAGGATCAGGCCGAACTCGTCGCCACCAAGCCGCGCGGCCGTGGTATTCGCGGGGACCGCAGCGCGAAGGCGCGCTGCTATCTGTCGCAGAAGTTCGTCGCCCACGATATGGCCGAATTGGTCGTTGATACCCTTGAAGCCGTCCAGATCGAGGATAGCGACCGCCAGACCCTTTCGTTGTTGCGGGGGCAGTGCCAGGGCCTCCTCGAGTTTCTGGCGAAAGAGCGCGCGATTGTCGAGGCCTGTCAGGGCGTCGTGTCGTGCCTGATGGACGAGCTGTTGCTCGCGCTCGGTATCCTCGAGGGAGAAGGCCAGATCCTGGGCCAAGCCTTCGAGGAGACGCACGAGCGGCGGTGCAAAAAGATTCAGCCGCTCGGATCCGAGGGCAAGTATCGCCACGATCCCGCTTTTGGTCCGGATCGGGAGGGCCGCCGCCGATTGCGTGCCTGCTTGATCGTGCATCGTGCGCCACGGGTTGAAGCGGTTATCGTGGATGAGATCGTCTGTGATCTCGATATGCCCGCTCTGTACCGCCCGGCCCGCGGTGCCGAGGCCTTCCGGGCGATTCGGATCGGCGGTGAACACGCAATGCAACCAGTCGACCCCGAGCGGGCGCTTCTCACTGAATGCTATGACCCGTATATCTCCCGAGGTCTCGACGCGACCGATCCAGGCAAACAGCAGGCCAGTGTAGGCGATGATGATCCGGCAGGTCTCGGCGAACAGCCGGTCGGGGTCCGGGTGACGCACGATGAATTGGTTTAACTCGCTCACCGCCAGGTAGAAGTCGCGCTGTTGTTCGGCAAATAGCCGTTCTTCACGGATGCGGTTATCGGCTATCGCTTGGACGGCCTCGGCGCGGGCGATCTCCCGGCGCGAAGACCGATAGTAGAAGGTCGCGCTCACGAGCAGGGCGAATATCAGCGCAAGCGGTATCTCAAGCCTGTGGGCGAAGGTCTGGATCATGTTCTTTAAAGGCAGGCTGACGCCGGCTATGAGACCGTAGCGTGCCGATTGATAGGCCCCGAGGCGCCAGCCGGTCTGCGTTTCCCCGGAGAACACCCCGCTATCCTGGTGCGCGGCTTTCCTCAATGCGCGCATAAGCGCGCCCTGCCGCCGTTTTGCGTAGGTGGCGCGCGCGGGGTGCGGGATTTTGTATTCGAGGGCGCCGTCGCGGTTTACGATGAAGATGTGAAAGTGCGGCGGAAGTTTCTGGATGAGCGCGCGCAGCCGCGGCCAAGTGGACAGCGGCCGTTCCAGGATCAGGGTCTCGCGCGCGGCGAACGGCCGCGCGAATAAGACCCGGCGCCCATGCGAAGTGGTAAGGGGGGGCGAGAAGCATAAGCGATGACGCAGCAGGCACAGGGTCGTGATCGAAGGGACGGCGTGGCGCAGGGTGGCCCGCGGAATCACCAGGGGTTGGGCCGCGGCCAAAACGCGATCATGGGCATCGATGATCGCGGCATTGGTGTCGCGCGGGTGGTCGGCTACATAACGGTGTAGGACACGGGCGCGCCCAGGTTTTGGCGTCCTGCGTAGGATGCCATTTAGCCGGCGCATTTCGTCGGCCGTGTTCTCGAGATAGGCCTGCTCCACCCGTCCGACGGCGACGGCCATGATGGCCAGGCGGTGCTGCGTGGCGTGCGTAAGCCCGCGCCACGTGGTGACCACGAAGGCAAGCGTCGTGATCAGTATACCGAGCACGAAAAACGCCCACAGGCGACTGACTGCGTGCGGACGCCGGTCGTTGGACGTCGGCGTCGTATTCATAGTCGGCCTTCCTGATGGCCCGCTCGCACCGGCCGGACCGCCGGTTGGCGCAGCCCCATTGTTTTGCGTCCCAGGCCCGCGGACACGTTCGCGGCGTATGCGCCCGATCGCCTGCCTGTCATAAGACCACCCCATGGTCGTATCGTATATAAGCAAGTTCTTCCGTATTGCTTTTGCCAAGGCCGCTTGCTATATGTTTCGAGGATAGACGTTGCAGCGTCTAACGCTAACCAAAAAGAAAATATCCCGTTCGGTGAGGAGGCAAGTCTTAGCATGAAGTGCAAGGTGTTGACGGCCGCGGTGAGCGCGGCCTTGATGGTGATCCCGATGGCCGCCGTGGCCGGTGTCAAGATCGGCGGCATGGCCCAGGGGGAGATCGGGTACTGGAAGGACACGAGCAAGGGCGTGGTGCAGAGCCAGGGCACGAACATGCTCGACAACGGTCGTGGCCGCCTGTGGATCGAGGCTGACCGAAAGCTGGGCTATGGGCTCACCGGCATGGCCTATTACATGGTGAAGGTCAATACCATGGGTCAGTCCGGTTTCGATACCTCGCCGTTCGCGCCCCTGAGCGACGCCGGGGAGAAGTACGTGGGCCTGAGGGGCGCCTTCGGCTCCATCGAGCTCGGCAATATCGCAAGTCCCTACAAGTATACGGGCGGTGTCATGTGGGACGCCTTCGTCACCACCGATCTGCAGGCACGCGGCAATGGCGGTATGTCCGCCGGCGTGTTCGGCCAGAACGGCTTCATGTCGAACTCCATCCTCTACCAGTCGCCCAACTTCAGCGGCTTCCATGTGGCCTTCGCCTATAGCCCGATGAATGCCGGCGTGAATGGCAGCAATGCGGCAAGCAAGCTTACCGCCCAGCATGGCGACTACGCCGCCGCTCTTCAGTGGAAGGCTTTGGGCTGGAGCCTCTTCTTGGCCGGCGACCACGCCGCGGCGCCCGGCGGCGATCAGACCTTCAAGCCGTATGTGACGCCAATTGGTGTAGGTTCCGATGGTCTGGTTTACGCCGAGGGGAGCGCCTCAGGAACGTCGCCTACTGTTGTCGATGCGTTTTCCACCGCCACACAGACCAACACCAAGTTTGGCGTGAAGTACAATTTCGGACCGGTGGCGGTCATGGGTCAGGTGGAGAACCTCCGGACCTCCGGCGAGGCCAACCCGACGCGCGACTACTTTCTGGGAGTCGATGGCAATGCCGGCCACTGGGCGCCGGTGCTGCAGCTGGGCGAGACCACTGACAAGTATTTCGCCGGCACCGACATCCAGGTGAGCTATGTGGCGGTCGGCACCTTCTACAACTTCAAGAAGGGTTTCAGCCTCTATGGCGGCTACCGGCGCACGGATATCACCGGGGTATCATCCTCGGTGGTCGCGGCCGCCCCAGGTGCCAGCAACGGCACCCAGAGCGTGTTCTCGATCGGCATGCGCGAGGTATTCTAGGTCGTAGCCTGCAAGATGCGACGGACGGGGCCTTCGGGCCCCGTTTTTTTTGGAAGGCTCTGCTACAATGACGGCCCTTCGTAGGGGGTTTCCCATGATCAAGGTCGGGATAATCGGCGGCACGGGCTACACGGGTTCCGAGCTCTTACGGCTCTTAGTCCGTCACCCACGCGCGATTGTAACCACCATCACCTCGCGTGCCGAGGCCGGCCGTAAGGTGGCGGATCTTTTCCCAAGTCTGCGTGGCCGGTGTGATCTTACGTTTTCTAATCCCGAGGACGAAGGGGTCTTTGCGGGTTGCGATGTGGTGATGAGTGCGACCCCCAACGGCATCGCCATGACCCACGCCCCGCGGCTGCTCGCCGAGGGCGTGCGTATGATCGACATCGCCGCCGACTTCCGGATCCGCGATGTCGCCGTCTGGGAGCAATGGTATGGCATGAAGCATACATGCCCGGGGCTCGTGGCCGAGGCTGTGTACGGTCTTCCGGAACGCAACCGCGCCGCGATCCGCAAGGCGCGGCTCGTCGCCAACCCCGGATGCTATCCGACTGCCGTGCAGCTCGGTTTCCTGCCGCTTGTCGAAAACGGGCTTGTGGACCTATCGTCGCTCATGGCCTCGGCGGTCTCGGGTACGAGTGGGGCCGGGCGGGGGGCCCATGTGCCGATGTTGTTGGCCGAGGCCGCCGAATCGGTGAAGGCCTACGCCGTGGGCGGCCATCGCCACCAGCCGGAGATCGCTCAGGGGCTTGCGCAGATGGCGGGCCAATCGGTCGAGTTCGTATTCGTGCCGCACCTCGTGCCCATGATCCGCGGCATTCACGCGACCCTCTATGCGCGCCTGAAGGATACTTCGGTCGACCTCCAGGCGCTCTATGAGACGCGCTACCGGGATGAGCCGTTCGTGGATGTCCTGCCGGCCGGCGGGCATCCGGAGACGCGCACCGTGCGCGGCACCAACCTCTGTCGTATCGCGGTTCATAGGCCCAGGGGTACGGACAAGGTCGTGGTGTTGAGCGCCATAGATAACCTCACCAAGGGCGCAAGCGGTCAGGCGGTACAGAACTTGAACTTGATGTGCGGCCTTGACGAGACCGAGGGTCTCGACGACATCGCACTCTTCCCATGAGTTGCCGCGCGCGGCCGGCCCGCTATACTCCCCCCAGAGTTTCCGTGGAGGTGTCGTGGTAAACCATATCGGTGATCTCGTGGTAAGGCGGCGTGTCGCACCGGCCGTGCGTTATGGGTTGATCGCCGCGGGCGTTGCTCTGGTCGTCCTGGGCGGGGCCGGGTTGTTCTGGTGGGGTGAGTCGGCGGCCGGCTATGATGTCGGCCACGCGGCGCGCGACGAGGTTCGCGCCCACGCGCGCATCGCGCATTTGCGGCACGAGGTAAAAAGGCTTTCCGCGCAATTGGCCATGAGCAAGCGTTTGCTGCAATCGGGGAATGTTGCCTACGCGGCACTGTCTTCGGCCTTGAAGAAGAGTGATGAAAGACGCATGCATTTAAAGGAGCGCCTGGGCTTTTATAAGACGGTCCTTGGGGCCTCGAAGACCGCGAAGCGTTTGGAAATCGACGGTTTCCGGGTGGTCCGCGCTGCGTCGGGTTGGCGATATCATCTGGTCTTGGTGCAGCCATTTGCCGCCAATCGCTGGATCAGTGCCCGCGTGCACCTCGCCGTTCAGGGGCAAAGTGCCGGCCGTTCGTCGGGCGCCTCGGCGACGAGCCTTGTTGATGTGCCGCGCGAGGTACACTTTAAATACTTTGATGAGGTCCGCGGGCCGCTGAATCTCCCCGCGAATGTCATCCCCCAAAAGGTTGTGGTCCGGGTCGTGTCGGGCGGGCAGGTGGCCACACACAGCTACCCGTGGCCGGACCCGACGCCTCCGGGCCCCCGTGAATGAGGATACGCATCATGCTGGAGAAGATGGGAAAGAAGTCGGGCGAAAAGCCCTGCAACACCATAGACACCCTGATCGGCGAGCAGACCCAGATTACCGGCAATCTGGTTTTTTCAGGCGGCTTGCGCATCGATGGCAAGATCCATGGAGACATTACCGCGCAGGGTGACGGCAGCACCCTGATCCTGAGCGAGCGCGGCGAAGTGACAGGGAACATCAAGGTCCCGCATCTCATCATCAACGGGATGGTCAAAGGCAACGTCCATTCCTCGGAACGCGTGGAGTTGCAGGCCAAGGCCGAGATCACGGGCGATATGACCTATAAGACCCTGGAGATGGCCCTCGGAGCCACGGTCAATGGCGGACTCATCCATGAAGCGGAGAAGGGTACCCCGAAACTGAAGGCCATAGGCGTCTCGGATCCGATCATATCCTAGGCCCGTTTGACCGCGCACCCGCGCGCGCGGATAATGGCTTGCAGCGAATTTACGAGGATTCATGAGTATGAACGAAGCCATTGCCACCGAGATGCCGAGCCCTCTCAATTTCACAGACAGCGCCGCTCAGAAGGTAAGAGAGCTAATTGCCGAGGAAAACAACCCGGCCTTAATGTTGCGCGTATTTGTTTCGGGTGGCGGTTGCTCGGGTTTCCAGTATGGATTCACGTTCGACGAGAACGCCAATGAGGACGATGCCCGCATCGATAAGGGGGGCGTCACCTTGCTCGTCGACCCCATGAGTTTCCAGTATCTGGCGGGCGCCGAGATCGATTATCAAGAGGGCCTGGATGGCGCCCAGTTCGTCATCAAGAATCCGCAGGCCAAGAGCACCTGCGGGTGCGGGTCGTCGTTCTCGGTCTAACGTTACCGGATTTAAGCGCAGTCCCCGAAAGCCCCTCCCTGCGAGGGGCTTTCCATTTGTGCCGACTACGCGGGGTAGAGGGCGCCCAGTACTACCGGATGACGGGCGCCGGTGACCGATGGGAGGTTGCCGGGACGTCCGGCAAGGGCCTCGCGCGCGAGCCAGGCAAACGCGGTGGGCTCGACCAGTTGTGGATCAAGGCCCAGCCGGGCGGTGGTCTGGATGGGGATCGCGAGGCGCGATGTCAGCGCCGCCATGAGGACTGGGTTCGCGGTGCCGCCACCGCACAGGTAGACCTCTTCGGGGCCCAGGGGAGCGAGCGCCTCGGTGATGGTGTCGGCGGTGAGGGCGACGAGCGTCGCTTGAACATTGGCGGCGCCCAGATCCCGGCCGAGCCGTTGCAGGCGGTCGTCTAACCACTTCAAGGTAAAATGCTCGCGCCCGGTACTTTTGGGCGGCGGGGCCATGAAATACGGGTCGTCTTTGAGGAGCGCAAGGAGTGCGCCATCCGCTTGTCCGCGGGCCGCGAGCCGCCCATCGGTGTCCTGGGGCGCGCCGGTCTGCAGCCTGACCCATCCATCGAGTAGGGCGTTACCGGGGCCGGTGTCGAACCCCTGCGCCACGGCGCGTCTATCCGCGGCGGGGATCACGGTGATATTGGCGATCCCGCCGATATTGACGATCGCGCGGGTGCGCGTGGCATGGCCAAACAGCCATTGATGGAAGGCGGGTACAAGCGGCGCCCCCTGGCCGCCGGCGGCCATGTCGCGGCGCCGGAAATCGGCGATGGTGGTGATGCCGGTGCGTTCGGCAATGCGCGCCGGGTCGCCGATCTGCAAGGTGAATGCGTGCGGCCCGCGTGGCCGGTGGCGGATGGTCTGCCCGTGGGAGCCTATGGCCGTGATCTCATGGGCCGCAAGCCCCGCCTGGCGATGGACCTCGGTGCTGGCGGCCGCGAATATCTCGGCGAGCTCGCCCTCGAGCGTGCCCATGCGGTCGATCTCGTTTTCTCCCGGGACCATGAGGGACAGCAGGCGCTCGCGCAGGGATTCGGGGTAAGGTTGGTAGCAGTGCGCGGCGAGCGCGACTTGCGGCGCGTCCTCGTCGAAGTGCACACAAACGGCATCCACCCCATCCCCGCTCGTTCCTGACATGAGCCCGATGTAGTGATGCGCGCTGGTCTTTCTCCTGCTCGGCATGGCCGCTATGGTAACCTTGGCGCAGCTCAAGGAGGTAGTGATCGTGAAGGCAGCTATAGAGGAGGCGTTGGCCATCATCCGGATGGGCACGGCCGACATCGTTTCCGAGCCGGAGTTACGCGAAAAGCTCGCCCTTGGCCGGCCTTTGCGCATCAAGGCGGGCTTCGATCCCACTGCCCCCGATTTGCATCTTGGGCACACCGTGCTGTTGCGTAAGCTGCGCCAGTTCCAGGACCTCGGGCATACCGTCTTATTTCTGATTGGGGACTTTACGGGGCGGATCGGCGATCCTACGGGCAAGAATGCTACGCGACCGGCGCTTTCGGCGGAGGATGTGGCGCGTAACGCCGGCAGCTATGAGCAGCAGGTCTTTAAAATTCTCGACCGCTCGCGTACCGAGGTTGTGTTCAATTCGCAATGGATGGAGGCCCTCGGGGCCTACGATCTTGTGCGCTTGGCCTCGCATTACACCGTGGCGCGTCTTTTGGAGCGTGACGATTTCGCAAAACGCTACGCCGACCATCAGCCGATCGCCGTCCACGAGTTCCTCTATCCCCTCATACAGGGCTATGACTCCGTGGCGTTGCGCGCCGACGTAGAGCTCGGCGGCACCGATCAGCGTTTCAATCTCCTCGTGGGTCGCGAGCTCCAGCGTACCTATGGGCAGCCTCCGCAAGTCGTCATTACGCTGCCCATCCTGGAAGGCACCGATGGCGTCCAGAAGATGTCTAAGTCGCTTGGCAACGCCATCGGCGTATCCGACGACCCCGACACCATGTTCGGCAAGGTCATGTCGATCTCCGACACCCTTATGTGGCGATATTTCGCCCTTTTATCGCTGCGCCCGCAAACCGCGCTAGACGAGCTCCGCCGATCTGTGGATAATGCCGCCAACCCACGGGATGTGAAACTCGCGCTAGCCCATGAGCTTGTAGCGCGGTTCCATGGCGCGGCCCAAGCCGATAGCAGCCAGGAGCGTTTCCTGGCCGTGTTTAGCCGAAAGGCTTTACCGGAGGCCATCGACGAGCGTATGCTTACTATCCCTTCGGAAGGACTTGGGATAGCACAGGCGCTTAAGGGCGCGGGCTTGGTCGAGTCGAGTTCCGAGGGTTTGAGACTCATCCGTCAAGGCGGGGTCAAGGTGGATGGGGAACGTGCCGTCGAAACCTTGGTCTTTCAACCGAACACGGTGAGGCTGGTGCAGATCGGAAAGCGGCGTTTCTTGCGATTGCAGTTTCGTGAAAAAGGCGCTTGACGGACCAAACCAACTGCGTATAATGCGCGTCTCTTCCAAGGGTGCCTTGGAAACGCTCTTTAAAAAATCGGATCAAGTAATTTGTGTGGGCGCTTTTGTCGAGCCGGGTCTTCAATGAAAGACCGGTCGATAGTCGCAAGATTATCGATCAAAAGATTTGTCCCCTTAAGGGACTTCAAGCTT
>JAKARW010000012.1 GCA_021819125.1 Pseudomonadota bacterium
CACGCCATGAACCTAGGTTAGTCTTGGCGCCCTGCGGGAGAGGTGTCCGAGCGGTTGAAGGAGCACGCCTGGAAAGTGTGTGTACGCCAAAAGCGTACCGAGGGTTCGAATCCCTCCCTCTCCGCCATTTTATCAGCTCTACGACCCCATGCGCCCCTTTCCAGGCGAGTCTCAAGGGAAGGCCCATCCGCCGCCTCGGGTCGTTGGGGCCCAGCATAAGTACTTTGGCCGAGATGAGCCATCGGCTTAAAACACCGGGGCGTCTTGGCCTTCCCGCCCGACGCACACCGATTGCATGGGCCCCTTAGGGTCGGCCTCGAGCACCTGAACATGTTGCTCGCGTGCAGCGCCACGCTTGCGTTTTTTGCGACCACACCCGATCTCACGGCCGGCGCGCCTCGGGCTTGCGGGGATAGCCGCCAACCACCCTGATGGGCCCTGTGGTTCTAAAAGATGGGCGGCGAGAGGTGGGTGTGGAAAATCAGAGGCCGTAAGCGCGCACGTGCGCATCGCCGGTGGTTTGCGGTTGATATTTCCTAAGTCTCGGGTGGTTCGATTTCTATATCGTCGAAATGGCCGTAATCGATAAGATAGCGGCCATGCGCATCCTTCGATAGGACGTCGCGCAGCCTGTGGCCCCAGTGGATCGCGGCGGGCCTATACACATGCCGGGCATGTATGGTCTGGGCGAGGGTTTCGTCGAGACCAGCCATCGTCACGACAAGTTCGGCGTCCTCTGCTTCGAGTGCCGCGCGCGATGTCCCAGACAGCGGGCTGTTGCCGGTAATGGGGTGCATCACAGTCCAGGAGTAGCTGAAGCTTGGCGTGCTATCGCGCAGCAATACGAGGTCCCGGAATCGGCGCATCGTTTGGCCCTCGGGACTATGCTCATTGCGCAAAAGCGTCACCTGCACGCGCGCCTCGAGGATCTGGTTGCCGCGTTGGTTGGCAACCCGGAACATGAGTGTGGGGACGCCGTGATAGAGGCTCACCACCGCCGTTTCGCTAAAGCGAATGCGGGCGCGCGGACGCGAGAAGCGCGCGAACGCAAGGCCGGTCGCGAAGGCGACGCCGAACAGGCCGATCAAGGTCTCAAGACTCATGAGCACGTTGGCATAGAACGTGCCGGGGTACATGATCCCATAGCCTATGGTGGCCATGGTCTGGACGCTGAAGAAAAACGCGTCAGCAAATGAGCCCGGTCGGGCGTGGACGACAGCGCCGGGTTGCGCCAGATAGGCAAGCGCAAAGCCGCCGTTGGCGAGTACGAAGACGATGCCGATGCCAAAGATGAAGGCCGGCCAGCCCATGGTGAAGAGGGCGTGATAGAGGTCCCCGAGGATATCGCGGCCGGCCGCGACCCAATGGGTGAGCCGAGTTTTTAGGCCGCGAATCACGAGCCGTGGCCTGCTTGGGCAAGGGGCCGGCGCCGACGTGCCGGGGTTTTGGGGGGTGGTGAAACGGTGTTTTGCCGGCTTCTTCTCATTATGTTAACCTCGTGACTCTGGATGAACTCTCCAGAGATTTTCAATGGCGGTGACGGCCGACCCTCGCTGTGGCGATCGATCGTAAACCCGGTCAGGTCCGGAAGGAAGCAGCCGTAGCGATCCGGTCGGGTGCAGCGCCGGGCCGGCCCAATCCGCCACCCCCCTATCGGCGGCGAGGACCCTCATGAGTTATCTGGTGCTGGCGCGTAAATGGCGTCCGCGCACATTCCCGGAGCTTTTGGGCCAGGACTCCGTAGTCCGCGCGTTGCGCTTTGCGTTGAGCGAAGGGCGCGTCCATCATGCGTATCTTTTCAGCGGCATCCGCGGTGTCGGCAAGACCACGGTCGCGCGCCTTCTTGCCAAGGCCTTGAACTGTGAGGAGGGGATGGGCCCCGAGCCGTGCGGCAAATGTTCGGCCTGCCAGGAGATAGATGCGGGGCGGTTCGCCGATCTCATCGAGGTCGATGCGGCATCGCGCACCAAGGTCGACGATACCCGCGAGCTTCTCGACAACGTGCAGTATGCCCCGACCCGCGGGCGCTACAAGGTGTACCTCGTCGATGAGGTCCACATGCTGTCGGCTCATAGCTTCAATGCCCTCCTAAAGACGCTTGAGGAGCCCCCGCCGCACGTCAAATTCATTCTCGCCACCACCGATCCGCAGAAACTTCCAGTCACGGTCTTGTCACGTTGCCAGAAATTTACCCTGCGACGCCTTACCGATACCCAGATTCGCGACCATATGGCCATGATCTTACGTGAGGAGGGCCTGGAGGGCGACGGCGAGGCCCTGGCGGCGCTCTCGCGCGCCGCCGACGGGAGTGTTCGTGATGCCCTGAGCCTGCTGGATCAGGCGATCGCCGCCGGGGGCGGTGCGGTGCGCGCGGGGGCGGTGCGCGACATGCTGGGGGCGGTGGCCCCGGACCTCGTCCACCGGGTGATCGGGGCGCTTGCCGATGGTGATGGCCCAGCGCTGCTGGCCGCCATCGATGAGGCCTATTCGCTGGGTGTGGCGCCGGAGGTTTTTTTGGGTGACATCATGCGCACTTGGCATGATATCGCAATCGCTCAGGCGTTGACCGCGGAATCGGCGGATACGTGGACGCAGGCGATGGCCCAACGGTTGGCCCCAGAGGCGGTGCAGCTTTATTACGAAATCGGATGCCTGGGGCGGCGTCAGATGGACGTGGCCCCCGACCCCGAGACCGGGCTGCGCATGACGGTCTTGCGGATGCTGGCGTTTCGGCCGGCGAGCGGTGAGTTAAGCGGTTTGCGGATGGCAAGGCCGGGTGGTGCGGTGCGGGAAACATTGAAGAGCGGTAGCGAAGAGCCGTTTGGCCAATCGTCTACAAGCCTTGCCAACGCGGAAAGCGGCCCGGCCGTCCCTGTGGCCATAGCCGGCAAAATGGCCAAAGACGAGAGGCCTGCACACGAACCGTCTGCGCCATCCCCGGCGGTGGCCGCGGACATGACGCCACCGCCCGAGGGTTCGGTCCTGGAGCGGCTCGCCCTGACCGGCCTCATGAGGCACATCGCCATGAGCGCCGTGCTGGATAAGAGCGGCGACCGGGTGGTGGTGACTGTGAATCCGGAGGCTGGCAAACTCCTGAACAAAGAGCGCATCGATATGTTAAAGGGGGCGCTTTGCGCCTATTATAAGGGCCCCGTCGTTTTGGAGGTGGTGGTGGCCCCGGTGACTGGCACGCCGACCCACATGCGTCGCGAGGCCGAAGAGGCGGCGCAGCGTCAGGCGCGCGAGGCGCTCGCGGCCGATCCTGGGGTAGCGGCTTTGAAGCGGACATTCAACGCGCGCGTAAACGAGAATTCCGTGCGACCGCGTAGCGGCACATCAGAGGAGCGAGGGACATGAAGGGTGGTATGGGGCAGCTCATGAAGCAGGCGCAGGCGATGCAGGAGAACCTGCGTAAGGCGCAGTCGGAACTCGCGACGCTCGAAGTGGAAGGGCAGGCGGGCGGTGGGCTTGTCAAGGTGACGATGACCTGCCGCAACGACGTGCGTAAGGTACGTCTGGACGAGTCGCTGCTGAAAGAAGATCGCGAGGTTGTGGAAGACCTTGTGGCGGCGGCTATGAATGATGCCGTGCGCAAGGCCGAGCAGGTGAGTCAGGAGCGGCTTTCGGGCCTTACCGCCGGCCTCAATATTCCCGGCCTGAACCTCCCATTCTGATCTTGAGTGACGATACCAAGGCGCTGGAGGATCTGAAGCGCGCCCTGCGTCGCCTGCCCGGCATAGGCGCTAAGTCCGCGCAACGCATGGCCTTTCACTTGTTGGGGCGCGACCGGGGCGCGGCCCGCGATATCGCGCAGGCCTTATTGCGCGCCGTGGATCGCATTGGTCATTGCCAGCGATGCAACAATTTTAGTGAAACCGAGGTCTGCGCCATTTGCCGCTCGACGCGCCGTGACAGCGGACTTCTGTGTGTGGTCGAGTCGCCTGCGGACCTTGTGTCCCTGGAACAGTCCGGGGCCTTTGGTGGCACATATTTCGTATTGATGGGGCATTTGTCGCCCCTCGATGGCATAGGACCCGAAGAGCTCGGTCTGCCCAAGCTCGAGGCCTTGCTCGAGGGGGGTGTGGTGCGCGAGGTCATTCTTGCCACCAATGCTACGGTCGAGGGCGAAGCCACCGCGCACTACATCGGGGAGCTCGCGCGGCGGCGTAATCTGCTTGCGACTCGTATCGCCTGCGGCGTACCGATCGGAGGCGAGCTCGAGTACATCGACCGCGGCACGCTCGCGCGCGCGTTCTCTGGGCGCCGCGAGGCGTAGAGGCCTTTCAGATCTCCAGGGCGTCGATCTTTGCGGCGCATATGAAGTCGTTATCGCTCAATCCGCCGATGGCGTGTGTCTGATAACGCACGACGCATTCCTTGTACCCCACGCGCAAGTCCGGGTGATGGTCCTCGCGATTGGCGATATAGGCGATCGCGTTGACGAAGGCCATGGTCTCGTAGAAGTTTGCGAAGTGGAAAGTGCGGACTAATGCGGGCCCCGTTTCATCGAGCGTCCATTTCGGGATCTGGGCCATGAGTTCCCGGGCCCGTGAAAGACTCATAGGTTCCACGCCCCCTTCGCAGGGGCGGCAGGATTTCTGGCGCAATTCAGTCATCGTGACTCCTTGTATGGGCATAATGTCTTGTACGGATATAACGCCCCCAGGACGCTCAGAGGCCGGCGATCGGGACACGGCCTGCGGTACGGAGCGGGCGTCCGATGCACGGCATGCGCGGCTTGGCGCAGGCGGCATTGCGTCTTTACGATACACCCATCACCACGTTCGATGCGATCGGCCGGGCGGCCTAGCGAGGTTTTGGCCACGATATTCCGTGGGCGCGGTGGGCGCCTTATGCTAGAGTGTCGGGATATTACGCATGCAATGCTATTTCCATCTGTGATAGGGAGCAACAGCATGGCGCAAGACCCGAATGCGCTTGTCTGGATCGATCTGGAAATGACCGGATTGCGTCCCGATACCGACGCCATTATTGAGATTGCGACGGTAGTGACCGACAGCGACCTCAACATCGTGGGCGAGGGCCCAGTGCTTGCCATTCATCAGCCTGAGTCCATTCTGCAAGGCATGGATGACTGGAACCGGCGTACTCACGGACACTCTGGGCTTATCGAGCGGATCCGCGCAACGACCGTGGACGCAGTCGAGGCCGAACGCCGGACATTGGCCTTTCTCGAGCCGTTGGTACCGAAGAACCGTTCGCCCTTATGCGGCAATAGCATCTGTCAGGACCGGCGTTTTCTGGCGCGCCTCATGCCGAGCCTCGAGTCCTATGTGCATTACCGGAACCTCGATGTGAGCAGCGTCAAGGAATTGGTGCGGCGCTGGCGGCCGGAGTTGTGCGCGGGTTTCGTCAAACAAAATACCCATCGGGCCCTGGATGACATCCTCGAATCGATAGCCGAATTGCGGTATTACCGTCAACATCTCTTTCCGACCCATGGTGGCGCCTAGGCCCTCATTGCAGCCGGTTTATGCGCCGGCCCCCCGCGCTTTGTGGACTGCGGAGTCGCAGGGCGTGGGGATGGCGGCGGAGGTTATAGACCGCCGTATGGCCGTAGGCGTGCTGCAGTTTGTGACGCGAAGGCTCCCGCGGCTTTCGCGGCTTGCGCTACTCATAGGCGCCGGAGGCAATGGGCGTCAGGCGCTGGCGCTTGCCGAATGCTATAAAAAGACCGGCATCCGGGTGACGCTCGTGCGTCCAAAAGACGCGATGGATACCGAGGGCCTGCGCGCCCATGACGCGCTGATCGACGGGCTCATAGGGACTGGCCTGCATGGCCCCTTGTCTGCGGATTACCGCGATCTCATCGGCCGCGCGCATGCGAGCGAGCGTCCGATCGTCGCGCTAGA
The DNA here is from genome assembly GCA_021819125.1 of Pseudomonadota bacterium. Taxonomy (GTDB): domain Bacteria; phylum Pseudomonadota; class Gammaproteobacteria; order Acidiferrobacterales; family Acidiferrobacteraceae; genus Acidiferrobacter. The sequence continues at coordinate 5,874 of JAKARW010000012.1, forward strand.
CGGTCCGACCGGGCTCGATCTGCGCACCGGCCAACCAGCACCAGGTGGGCTGCGCGCGCACTATACGGTGTTTTGCGGGGGCCCGAAGATCGGTGCCTTGACCGGCGCAGGCCGCGCATTGTGCGGCGAAACCGTGACAATCGACGTCGGCCGGCCCTATCCGGCCGGATACCTGCGGGCTCTGATCCCCAATGAGGCCGATCTTTGCGCCCTGCTTTTGCCGCGGCCGGCAGACATGCATAAAGGGGATGCCGGCACGCTTGTGATTGCCGGCGGTGGCGTGGGGATGCCGGGGGCGGTGCGGCTTGCCGCCGTTGCCGCCTATCGCGTCGGGGTGGGGTTGGTGGTGGCCGGCGTCCACGACCAAAACGCCGAGGTGCTGGCGGCGGCGTTTCCCGAGTGCGTGGCCTTTGCGGCCTCTTCCGCGGAGCTCCCGTGGGGACGGGCGCGGGCGGTACTCGTGGGCAACGGGCTTGGTCGCGGGGATTGGGCGGAGGACGTGTGGCGGCGAGTCCAGACTCTGAGTACGCCCATGGTGGTGGATGGCGACGGGCTCTATTGGCTGGCGTGTGCCCCAAAGTCGCGTGTCGATTGGGTCTTGACCCCACACGAGGGCGAGGCCGCCCGGTTGCTCGGGGTGACGAGTGCCGAGATCGCCGCGGACCGTCCGGCGGCGGCCGTGGAACTGCAACGCCGCTATGGCGGGGTGTGCGTCTTGAAAGGCGCGGGCACGTTGGTGGCGGGCGGCGATGTTCCTTGGCTGTGCCCGTTCGGAAACCCGGGGATGGCCACCGCCGGTATGGGGGATGTCTTGGCGGGGGTTATCGGAGGCTTCATGGCCCAGGGTCTTTCGGGTCTTGCGGCAGCGCGCCTTGGGACCTTCGTGCATGCGTATGCCGGGGATCGCGCGGTGGCGTGCGGACCGCCGCGCGGTCTTCTGGCCTCCGATGTGGCCGCCCAGTTGCGTGACGTGCTGGGTACCCTATGTTGACCGTGGCGCTGCCCGACCTATCCCAAACGGCGCGTCTCGGGCAGGCGCTTGCGCGCGCCCTGCGTCCTGGTGATCAGGTCGTGTTGCGTGGCGATCTAGGCTGCGGCAAGACGACATTGGCAGGCGCGGTCATACAGGCGCTCGGGGCCCCGGGGCCCGTGAAGAGTCCCACTTACACGCTGATCGAAGAGTATGAATTGGGGGACTTGAGGGTCGTGCATGCCGATCTCTACCGGCTGCGGGTGCCGGCGGAATTGGAGATGCTCGGCTGGCGGGATTACCAGGACGGCCGGACGCTCATGCTCGTGGAATGGCCGGAGCGCGCGCCGGGTATTTTGCGCGCGGATGTTGACGTTTGGCTTACGGTCACCGATGATGAAAGGCAGGCCCATCTGCAGGGGATATCACCACGGGGGGGTGAGGTGGTGGACAGTCTAAGGCCGTGAAGTCGCGTTGGCTGATTATAGGAATGGCGGGATGTTTCTGGGCGGTTGTCACCGCTCAGGCTGCGGTTCTCATTGGTAAGCCGCTGGTGCGTGTCGGTGCGCACGCCCTTATCGTGCGCCTGTCGCGCAGTTCACATGTGGTCTGGCGAGCGTTTTCCTTGAACGATCCCGCGCGCATCGTCGTCGACCTGCATGGCGTGACGTTGCCCGGGGGGCGCGCGTTTTGGCCGGAGCATACACCCCCCCTCAAAGATATCCGCGCATTCACCCATCGCAACGGCATGGTGCGGCTGGTGTTTGATCTTACGCGCAAGGCACCCTACGCGATCAATTCCTTGCCTGGCGGACTGACACTGTCGTTGGCCGCCGGTGGCGCACCGCGCTCGAAGGCCCGGGCCTACCGCGCCCCCGCCGATCCGCCGCCTGCGAAACCGCCTTCACCGCACATAGCCCCGATATCCGCGCCGGCGGCGCCCCCTGATATTGTCATTGCCGTGGATCCGGGCCATGGAGGCATCGATACCGGGGCCTGCGGGATTGATGATATTTGCGAGAAGAATGTCGTGCTGCGTATCGGTCGCGACCTTGCCGCCCTGATCGATGCCACCCCCGGTTTTCATGCCTTCATGACGCGCACGGGCGATTATTATGTCCCGCTACGCGAGCGCGTGATATTGGCCCAGGAGCATCATGCGGCCGCCTACATCTCGATCCATGCCAACGCCTTGCCGGAGCCGGAGGGTCTGGATATCCGCGGCGCCGAGGTCTTCATGCTGTCCCAGCATGGCGTGAGCCGCGAGGCCCGATGGCTTGCCCGCAGTGAAAACGCGGCCGACCGGGTGGGTGACCCGCACTTTGGGGCCGGCAGCAGTTCTTTGCACAACATCCTTCTCAATATGACCCAGAATGGCACGCGGCGGGCGAGTTACGATCTCGCGAGAGACGTTCTGGGGGCGCTGCACACCATAGGGCCTGTGCATGTCGACCATGTCGAGAAGGCGAATTTCATGGTCTTGCTGTCTCCGACGATACCGTCGATATTGATCGAGACCGCCTTTATCTCGAATCCCCACGAGGCGCTGCGCCTGAATAATCCCGGACACGATGAACAGATCGCCCACGCCATCTGGGAGGGTATCATGCGCGATGCGCCGCGCCTGCGGGCACGGTTGGGCATGACCCCGGGGCCGCGTCTTTATATTGTGCGCGAGGGGGAGACGCTATCTGGCATCGCCCAGCGTTTTCATGTATCGGTCGCCGCCTTGCGCGCAGCCAATGGCCTGCACGGCGCGATCTTGCAGGCCGGGGCATCGCTGCGCATTCCTTCGGGATAGGGTGGCGTTAAACCCACACGGTTGAACATATCGAGATCAAGGGCGGATATCTTGAGGAGCTGGTTTCGCACCAAGAGCATTGGGGGGCCGCGGGCTGATACCGGGTTGCGCCGCTGTCTTACGACGATGGACCTCATATTCCTCGGGATAGGTGGCATCATAGGGGCGGGAATTTTCGTGCTGACGGGTGTGGCCGCGGCCCGTGATGCCGGCCCCGCCATCGTCCTGTCGTTTGTCATTTCGGGTCTTGCCTGCGCGTTTACGGCGTTATCCTACGCCGAGCTCGCCGCGGCCGTCGGCGGGAGCGGAAGCGCCTACGGCTACGCGTACGCGGGCTTAGGCGAGTTCGTGGCCTGGACGGTGGGATGGGACCTCGTTTTGGAATATGGGGTGGCGACGGCGGCGGTGGCGATCGGTTGGTCTGGCTATGTCAGGAATGCGCTTGCCGCCGTAGGTATTCATTTGCCTTTGGCCTATACCAAGGTCAACATCTACGCGGTCGCGGCGTGGGTGCTTACCTTGCTTCACCGGCCGGTTCCAGGCGCGATTGCCGTGCAGGCGGCCACTGGGGGCTTCATGAATGCGCCGGCCGCCCTTATCATTTTGGCATTAAGCCTCGTGCTCGTCGCCGGCGTACGCCAGAGCGCGGCCTTGAACGGGATCATGGTTATCGTGAAGCTTGCGGTGATCGCGCTTTTCATTGCGGTCGCGGCGTTCCATGTCACGCCCGGTAATTGGCATCCCTTCATGCCGTTTGGATGGCCTGGTGTCATGCGCGGCGCGGCATTGATCTTTTTTGCTTACATCGGGTTCGATGCCGTGTCGACCGCCGCCGAGGAGACGCGCGACCCGCAGCATTCGCTACCCATCGGCATCATCGTCTCGCTGCTCGTTTGCACAGTGATCTATATTCTGGTGTCGGGACTTCTGACGAGCATCGTGCCGTACTTCACGCTTGATACGGCGTCCCCCGTGGCGCAGTCGATGTTGGATCTCAACTATCCGCTGGTGGCCCTTTTGATCGGCGTGGGGGCGATCGTGGGTCTTACAAGCGTCATGCTGGTGCTGTTTTACGGGCTTACGCGGATTTTTCTTGCCATGGCGCGCGACGGCCTGTTGCCGCCTTCATTCGCTGCGGTTCACGCGCGCACGCAAACACCTGTGCGCGTCATTCTGATCTGCGGTGTGCTCATGGCCTTGATCGCGGGGTTTACGCCCATCGCCTATGTCGCCGAACTCGTGAATATCGGCACGTTGGCGGCGTTCACGATCGTATGCGCGGGCGTCGTCGTGCTGCGCTACACAAAGCCTGATCTCCCCCGGCCGTTCCGTGCCCCAGGTAGCCCCGTCATCCCGCTGCTCGGCATGGGTTTTTGTCTTTACCTCATGATGAGCTTGCCGCTCGTGACTTGGATACGGTTTGTGGTGTGGTTCGTGATAGGTCTTGGCATCTATATCGCCTACGGGCGCTCTCATAGCGCTCTGGCGTCGGAGTAGTCGATATATGTGGGAAACCGCCGAGGTCGGATCGTCGCTCGGCGCGGTGTTGTGATGGTAAGGCCGTCGCCGGTCAAGTGATTTAAGTGAAGGGGTGGGGCGGTTCGCCAATGGATAGCGTGTGATCGCCTCACCGCGCATCGGCCGAAAGGCGGGTGGGCCCGTCTATACGCGCACGGATGGCTGTGGCGAGGTCCGCCAAGCGTTGCGAGTCGCCCTGCCCGAAGGGTTTACCGCGTTCATCGGTGAGAAAGAATATATCCTCGGCGCGCTCCCCGAAGGTCGCCACCTTGGCAGTCACGATACGCGTGCGGCCGGCAAGAAGCGCGAGGGCCAGTTGGTGAAGCAGTCCCGGGCGATCCTGGGCGATGACCTCCATGACCGTGAGCTGGCCATTGGCGGTCGATGAGAACCGCACCTCGGTTGTGATCGGGAAATTTTTCAGGGCGCGGGGCAAGGGGCGGACGGGGGTCTCGCGAAATCCGGCGGCAAGGTCGGCGTGCACCTGTTGGGACATCTGCGACAGCTCGCGCGCGCAAGGCGGCTTGCCATCGGCGGTGAGCGCCACGAAGCAGTCGAGGGCATAGCCCGAGGCCATATGGACGCGCGCATCGACGATCGAAAGGTTCAAGCGCTCGAGGCTACCCGTGAGTACGGCGAAGAGTTCGTCGCTCAAGGGGCTGAAGATAAGAAACTCGACCGCCGCGTGATCGGGACGCACGCGCGCCTCGATGATAGGCAGTGCCGCCGACCGGTGGCCGGCGATGGCGCAGGCGTGCCAGGCCAAGGCCTCGGCATCATGGCGCAGGAAGTAGTCGGCATCCATGCGCGCCCAGTGCTGTTCGATCGCCTCGCGAGGCGCCCGGTCTCCTATGCGTTCGAGGGCTTCGCGCCGTGCGTCGGCGACGCGCGCGTCGAGGGCGATGGCCTCGCCGATGCCGCGGCGCAGGATGCGCGTCGCGTCCCTATAGAGCCCTGTGAGCAATTGCCCTTTCCAGTCGTTCCATACGCTTGGGCTGGTCCCGCGGATATCCGCCACGGTGAGGACGTAGAGGTTATCAAGATGCTCACGGTCGCCGACGAGCCGCGCAAAATCGGCGACGACCTGCGGATCGGAGATGTCGGTGTGCTGGGCGGTCCAGGACATGACAAGATGATGGCGCACGAGCCAGGCGACGAACTCCCTGTCGTATTCGCTTAGGCCGAGCCGGTGGCAGAAGGCGCGCGCCTCGGACTCCCCGAGCCGCGAATGGTCGCCACCGCGCCCCTTGGCGATGTCGTGGAAGAGTGCCGCAAGATACAGGCGTTCGGGTTTTGCGAGCGCGCGGCCGATCTCGCTTACGGCCGGCAGTTCGGCCTCAAATTCAGGCTGCATGATGCGCCGGACATTACGCAAGACAAACAGGCTGTGCTCGTCGACCGTGTAGACATGAAAAAGGTCGTGCTGCATCTGGCCCACGATCTTTCCGAAGGCCGGGATATAGGCACCAAGGACGCCGTAGGCGTTCATGCGCCGCAAGGCCTTGGTGACACCCGTGGGTGCGCGCAAAATGGCCAGGAACGCCGACCGGGTCGCAGGGTCCTGACGAAACGCCCCGTCAATCAAAGACAGATGGGCGCGCAACAGACGGATGGTCGCGGCACGCATTCCTTGAAGCTCCGGGTGCTCCTGCAAAACCCGGAACAGGTCGAGGATGGCGCGCGGGTTCTCGGTAAAGACGTGCGCATCGACGACCTCCAGGAACCCATTGCGGGCCCGGAACCAGGGACTTAAAGGTGTTATGACCGGCCGCCGCGGCCCACGCAACGCCTCGGCAAAATGTTGCAGCAGGATTTCGTTCAGAAGCTGGACCTGTTTTATCGTGCGGTAGTAGCGCTTCATGAACTGTTCGACGGCCAGTTGCCCCGGGCGGTCTACGTAGCCCATTTGCAATGCCAGGGTCCGCTGATGATCGAAGAGCAGGCGATCCTCGCGCCGCCGGGCGAGGAGATGCAGGCCGTTGCGGATCTGCCAGAGGAAGTTGCGCGCATCTATGAGCGTGCGGTACTCGCGTTCGTCCAGGAAACCCACCTTGACAAGGTCATGGAGGTTGGCGGAGCCGAAATGCCGCTGGGCGATCCAGCCGATCATGTGGATATCGCGCAGCCCCCCCGGGCCTTCCTTGACGTTGGGTTCGAGGTTGTAGCCGGTATCGTCGTAACGGGTGTGGCGTGCCCGTTGCTCGGCAAGCTTGGCTTCGAAGAAGCGCGCGCTCTGCCATAGGGTGGGTGAGGCGAGATCGTGCACGAGGCGCGCAAGCAGCGCCTCGTCGCCGATCAGCAGGCGCGCCTCCATGAGGTTGGTCATGACCGTGACGTCCGAGCGCGCGACTTGCAGGCAGTCGTGGCGCGATCGAACACTGTGCCCCACGGTGAGCCCGATATCCCAGAGAAAGCGCAGGAAGGGTTCGGCAAAGCTCCGGGTCTTGGCGTACTGCGGGCTGTCTTGGAGCAGCAATAGGTCGATATCGGAGGCGGGGTGGAGTTCGCTGCGTCCGTAGCCTCCTACCGCGACGAGCGCCATCGACACCGTATTTGGGAGCAGGGGCTCATGTTTGACGTAGGCCTTGCGCAGGATATCGTCGATCAGCGCCGTGCGCAGGTGAAGCGCCTCGATCCCGAGGCCTCGGCGCCGGCGCGGCAGTTCGGCGTCGTGCGCGGCGCGCAAACGCGCGTCGCCTGCGCGCAGCATATCCCGAAAACGCGTGATGTCGGGGTCTAGGATCGGCGCCACCGCCTTGGTCGCCATGCGCCGCCCTTTAGATGATCTCGTCGTGGCGCAGGGTCAGGACCTCGTATCCGGAGGGTGTCACCAGCACGGTGTGCTCCCATTGCGCGGACAGGCCGTGGTCACGGGTGACGACCGTCCAGTTATCGGGCAGGAGCTTTACCGCGGCGGCGCGCTGATTGATCATGGGTTCGATCGTAAAGATCATGCCGGCTTCGAGCGTCACGCCGGTCCCCGGACGCCCGTAATGCAGGACCTGCGGGTCCTCATGAAAGGCGCGGCCTATGCCGTGCCCGCAGTATTCGCGCACGACCGAGTAGTGCTGGCTTTCGGCGAAGGTCTGGATCGCGTGACCGATATCGCCCAAGTGGATGCCGGGGCGCACGAGCCGTATGCCGCGTACCAGGCACTCGTAGGTGACCTCAGTCAGGCGGCGGGCGGCAATCGACGGTTCCCCCACATAAAACATGCGGCTCGTATCGCCATGATATTCATCCTTGATCACGGTGATATCGATGTTGAGGATGTCGCCGCGCTTTAACGTGCGGTCGCCGGGGATGCCATGACAGACCTGGTGATTGACCGAAGTGCAGATGGAGCGCGGAAAGCCCCGGTAATTGAGGGGTGCCGGGATCGCTTTTTGGGTATGCACGATAAAGTCGTGGCAAATCCGGTCAAGCTCGCCTGTGGTGATGCCAGGGACCACATGGGGGGCAATCATCTCGAGGACATCGGCGGCAAGCCGCCCGGCTACGCGCATTTTGCGGATTTCGGGCTCGGTCTTGATCGTGATGGGCATGAGAAGTCTAGGCGGTCAGCTAGGAATGTCGGTGTATTGTCCGTTGTCCGAGCCCGGTATTCAACCTTGCGGGCCCTTATGAGCCGCCGCCAGGCTATTGGCTCTGTTACGAGCCGCGCACCCGTGATAGCATGCCGCCACGCGTGGATTCCCCTCGCGTCCTCGTTTTGAGGCATTATCGCACGCAGGTCGTCACGGCGTTCGGGTGCTTAAGGCCATGGGCCTTGAGTCGACGGTCGGGACCTGCGGTGGACAAACCCGTTGGGAGAGATGTCATGGCTAACGTCACAATGCGTGAAATGCTGGAGGCCGGGGTCCATTTTGGACATCAGACCCGCTTCTGGCACCCGAAGATGCGCCCCTATATTTTTGGCGAGCGCAACAATATCCACATTATCAATCTCGAGAAGTCGCTGCCGATGTTGATTGAAGCGGCGACCTTCGCGCGCAAGTTGGCAGCAAATAAGGGCACGATACTGTTCGTCGGCACCAAGCGGCAGGCGGCGGAGATCATACGCGCCGAGGCCATCCGTGCCGGGTGTCCCTATGTCGATCATCGCTGGCTTGGCGGCATGCTGACGAATTACAAGACCGTGCGCCGTTCGATCGAGCGTTTGAAGCGGCTCGAGGAGCTGCTCGCCGAAGGCGGCGGGGCCGAGAAGCTGTCCAAGAAGGAGACATTGAATCTCGAGCGTGAGCGCGCCAAGCTGGATCGCAGTCTAAGCGGCATCAAGGATATGCCGAGCCTGCCGGACGCCTTGTTCGTGATCGACGTGGGGCATGAATACATCGCCGTGAGCGAGGCCAACAAGCTGAAGATCCCGGTGCTTGCGGTGGTCGACTCCAATTGCAAGACGGACGGCGTCGACTATGTCATACCCGGAAATGACGATGCCAGCCGGGCCATCACCCTCTACGCCCGGACCATGGCCGACGCGGTGCTGGAAGGGCGGGGTGCGGTCGCGACCCTTCCGGCCACCGGCGACGAGGAGTTCGTCGAGGTGAAAGAGGAGCCCGCGACACGCGTAGCCGCGCGCAAGAAATCGGCGGCCGGTTACGAGGGCTATACGGGCGAGACGGAAGGCGAGCCCGAAGGGGCCGGGGCCGCGGATGCCCGGAAGTCGCGCCCCAAGGGCCGGGAAGGGGCCGGGGCTCGCCCCGCCCGTGGCGGCCGTGCCCGGCCGTGACGGCGCACTGACGAATAGAGAGACGCAAAAAAGGGGGGGATGCCCCCCTTTTGCATGCGCACGAGGACAGGATATGGCGATTTCAGCGGCACAAGTGAAGGAGCTTCGGGAGCGGACCGGGTTGGGCATGATGGAGTGCAAGGCCGCGCTGACCGAGACTGACGGGAACATGGAGGCGGCGATCGATCTTCTCCGCAAGAAGGCGGGCGCCAAGGTCGAGAAAAAGGCCCACCGCGTGGCGGCCGAGGGGACCATCGGGGTCCATGTCGACGCACGCGGCCAGGTCGGCGCGCTGGTGGAGGTCAACAGCGAGACGGATTTCGTGGCCAAGGAGGAGCGCTTCACGGCGTTTGCGCAGACGCTCGCGGCCTTGGTCGTGGACCACAACCCCGCGGATCTGGAGGCCTTGTCGTCGATGGCCTACCCGGGCGGCGGCACGGTGGCCGAGGCGCGTGCCGCGCTGGTGGCGCAGTTTGGGGAAAACATGACGGTGCGGCGTTTTGCGCGGCTCGATGCCGAGGGCGGCGTGCTCGGGCATTACGTGCATGGGCGGCGTATCGGCGTGCTGGTGTCGCTTGCGGGCGGGAACGCGGCGCTGGCTCGTGATCTTGCCATGCATATTGCCGCGAACAAGCCCGCTTACGTCCGGCCCGAGGAGGTCCCGGCCGATGTCGTGGCCCGCGAAAAGGCCATTTATGTCGCCCAGGCCGAGGGCTCGGGAAAGCCCCCGGAGATCGTCGAGAAGATGGTGATGGGCAAGGTGCGCAAGTATCTCGATGACATCACGCTCACGGGCCAAGCATTCGTCAAAGATCCGGAGACCACGGTGGCGGCGCAGTTGAAGAAGGTTGGGGCCGAGGCCAGACGTTTTTTCCGGCTTGAGGTGGGTGAGGGGATCGAGCGCGAGGTCAGCAACTTTGCGTCGGAAGTCATGTCACAGGTGAAGGGAAGCTGATCCATGGCGCGTTACCGGCGCGTGCTCCTCAAATTGAGCGGTGAGGCCCTAATGGGCGCCGCGGGCTATGGGATCGACCCCGAGGTCCTGCGCACCATGGCCGCGGCGGTGGCCGAGGCCGCGTCCGGCACGGGACTTGCCATCGTGGTCGGCGGCGGCAATATCTTCCGGGGTGTATCGAGTTCGGCGCGCGACATGGACCGGGCGCAGGCCGACCTCATGGGGATGCTCGCGACGGTCATGAACGCGCTTGCGCTGGTCGAGGCGTTACGGGCGTGCGGGGCGGTCGCCCATGTACAATCGGCGCTCGCAGTCGGCACCGCGGTACCCCCGTTTGACAGGCGCCGGGCCTTGGAGTGCCTGGAGCGGGGCGAGGTGGTGGTGTTTGCGGCCGGCACCGGCAACCCGTTTTTTACGACCGACACCGCGGCCAGCCTGCGGGCCTTGGAGATCGGCGCTGAGATCATGCTGAAGGCCACCAAGGTCGATGGCGTGTATTCGGCGGACCCCAAGCGCGACCCGAGCGCCGTGCGCTACCGGCGACTTGGGTATGATGATGTGCTGGCGCGCAGGCTCGGGGTGATGGATGCCACGGCGATTGCACTGTTGCGGGAATTTCGCGTGCCCTTGCGTGTTTTTGACATGACCTCGCCCGGGGCTCTGGCGCGCATCCTCGAAGGGGCCGACGAAGGGACATTGGTAGAAGAAGGAGCGCGATGTGAGTGAGGACCTGAAAAAAGACGTTCAAACGCGCATGGCGAAGTCCGTCGAGGCCTTGAAGGCCGAGCTCGGCCGGATTCGGACGGGGCGCGCCAATACCGCGCTCCTCGACCATGTCATGGTCGATTACTACGGTACCAAGACCGCGCTCTCGAAGGTCGCCAACATCAGCGTGTCCGATGCCCGCAATCTGGTCGTAAGCCCCTGGGAGAAGGGTATGGTGGCGGCGATCGAACGCGCCATCCTGGAGTCCGGATTGGGTTTCAACCCGGTGACGTCCGGCATGACCATCCGCATCCCCATGCCGCCTTTGACCGAAGAGCGGCGCCGAGAGCTTGGCAAGGTGGCGCGCAGTGAGGGCGAGAACGCCAAGATCGCGGTGCGCAACATCCGCCGCGACACCAATAACCATTTGAAGGACCAGGTCAAGAAGAAGCTGCTGCCGGAAGATGAGGAAAAGCGCCTCGTCGAGTTTGTGCAAAAGGCCACCGACCAGTTCATCGCCGAGATCGATAAACTGGTTGCCGCCAAGGAACATGACATCCTGGAGATCTAACCTCGGGCGCCTGAGTGCGCCTATACTCGTGTTATGAAGACGACCGATCAGAGTCCAGTCACAGGAGGTCTTCCCGCCCATGTCGCGGTGATCATGGACGGTAACGGCCGTTGGGCCAAGGCCCGCGGGCAGGCCCGCATCCAGGGACACCGTAAGGGCGTGGAGATGGTCCGCGAACTGGTGGCGGCGTGTGCCGAGAAAGGCATCAAGGCGGTCACGCTGTTTGCCTTCAGCAGCGAGAACTGGCGCCGGCCGCGGCTCGAGGTCCGTTTGTTGCGTCAACTGTTTTTGCTGGCGCTGGAGCGCGAGATCGTAAAGCTTCATGACAACGACATCCAGTTTCGTGTCATCGGCGACATTACCGCCTTCGGACCGGATATTGTGCGCCGCGTGCGAGACGCCGAGGCCTTGACCGCCGGCAATGGCCGGTTGCGTCTTACGATCGCCGCGAACTATGGGGGGCGGTGGGATATCGCCCAGGCGTGCGCGCGGGTCGCCGAGGAGGTACGTTGCGGCAGGCTGTCGCCAAGTGACATAAGCCCCGAGACCCTGGAGCCCCATCTCAGCATGGCCGGCGTCCCGGAGCCGGATCTCTTCATCCGCACCGGCGGCGAACAGCGCATCAGCAATTTTCTGCTCTGGCAGCTTGCCTATACGGAGCTTTATTTCACACCCGTGCTGTGGCCCGACTTCGACCGTAAGCAGTTTGATGTGGCCCTGGAGTCCTTTGCCGCGCGCCAGCGGCGGTTCGGGCGCACGGGGGATCAGGTCGAGGCGGCGTGGCGTGCTTAAGGAGCGCCTGCTGACGGCGCTTTTGGCGGGCGTCGCGCTGCTCGCCGGTCTATGGTTTCTGGACACCGCCGGGGTCGGGGTGTTGTTGGGGGTCGTCACGCTGCTTGCGGCCTACGAGTGGTCGGGACTTACGACGCGGCGGCCGTCGGCGCGGTTGGCGTTTCCGGCGCTCGCCGCGCTCTTCGGGTGGGCGAGCCTTTTGCTACCGCTTTCGGTGGTGATGGCGGTGGCGATCATTTGGTGGCTCTGGGCCGCAGGCGAGGTCTTTTGGTTTTGTGATCGGGTAAGCCCGGTGTGGCGCTATGCCGAGGTCAAGTACCTGTCGGGCCTTCTGATACTGGTGCCGGCGTGGCGCGGATGTCTGGCGCTAAAGGCCCAGGACCCCTTGCGCCCGGTGCTTTTGATCTGGCTTTTGGCCATGGTATGGGCGGCCGACAGCGTGGCCTATTTCGCGGGGCGCGCCTTTGGGCGTCGTCGCCTGGCCCCGCGCGTAAGTCCCGGCAAGACTGTGGAGGGCGCGCTGGCCGGGATCGCGGGGGCAGCGATCATCGGCGGTATCGGCGCCTCATGGCTTGGGATTTCGGAGCTCGGTACGGGTGGCGGCGCGCTGTTGGGGGCGGCGGTCGCCATGGCCTCGATCGTAGGCGACTTGCTTGAGAGCAAGGCCAAGCGGCTGGTCGCCGTCAAGGACTCGGGCCGTCTGCTGCCCGGCCACGGTGGTATCCTGGATCGTATCGATGCCTTGACGGCGGCGGTGCCGTTATTCGTGTGGACCATGCGCTACCTGGGGGTTCGATGAGGCAGGAAGGGCATCCGGGGCGTGAAGTCGTCCAGGGGCTTGCGGTATTGGGGGCTACGGGCTCCATTGGGGTCAGCACCCTGAAGGTGGCGGAGCTCCATCCGGAGCGTTTCCGGGTGGTGGCCTTGAGTGCCTATGAGCGTGCCGAGGAGCTACGCGCACTGTGCCAGGCGTGGCGCCCGGCGTTGGCCGCCATTCATGCCCCGGAAGCGGCGCGCAGGCTGACCCAGTCGCTGGCGGGGGTCGGTACCGAAGTGCTCGCGGGACCCGCGGCGCTCGAGCGCATCGTCTGTGATCCGCGCGTGACCACCGTCGTGTGCGGCATTGTCGGGGCCGCCGGATTGAAGTCGGCATGGGCGGCGGTGGCGGCCGGCAAGCGCGTCTTGTTTGCGAACAAAGAGCCGCTGGTCATGTCCGGCCACCTGCTCATGGCGCTCGCGCGTAGCAGTGGTGCGCAGCTTTTGCCGCTTGATAGCGAGCATAACGCGATCTTTCAATGCCTGCCGCAGCCGCGCGCGGGACTGGCCGAGGCCGGGGTGCGGCGCATCGTGCTCACCTGTTCGGGTGGCCCGTTCCGCAATACCCCGGCAAGCGAGTTTGCGACCATAACCCCCGAGCAGGCCTGCGCCCATCCACGCTGGAGCATGGGCCGCAAGATCTCGGTGGATTCGGCGACTCTGATGAACAAGGGCCTGGAGTTGATTGAGGCCTGTCGGCTGTTTGAGGCCACGCCCGAGCAGGTGGACATCGTGATCCACCCGCAAAGCATCATCCATTCGTTGGTCGAGTATGTGGATGGGTCCACGCTTGCGCAGCTTGGCAATCCCGACATGCGCACCCCCATTGCCCATGCCCTGGCGTTTCCCGAGCGCATCGAGGCCGGGGTCGCGCGCCTCGATCTCGCGACCATGGGCCGACTGGAGTTCGAGGCCCCAGACGAGGAGCGTTTCCCGTGTCTTAGGCTTGCGCGCGCCGCGGCGGTGGCCGGCGCGAGCGCCCCCACGGTATTAAATGCCGCAAACGAGATCGCGGTGGAGGCCTTTCTTTCGCGCGCGCTGCCCTTTGCCGCCATCCCCCGGGTCATCGAGTCGGTCTTGGAGGCGCGACCGGTGGTGCCGGTGGAGAGCATAGAGGCCATACTGGAAGAGGATCGGATGGCGCGTGAGTATGCCCGCCGGGTCGTCGGTGGCCATCGCGCGAAGGGGGCTGCGGCATGTTGATGGAGATCGGCTACAGCCTGCTTGGTTTCGTGCTCGCGATCGGCATCCTGATCGTGGTGCACGAGTTTGGGCACTATATCGTGGCGCGCAGTCTCGGGGTCAAGGTGTTGCGGTTTTCCGTAGGGTTCGGGAAACCGCTCATCCTGCGCCGCGCCGGCCGCGACGCCACCGAGTATGTGCTGGCGGCGGTGCCGCTCGGCGGTTATGTGAAGATGCTAGACGAGAACGAAGGCGAGGTGGCGGTAGCCGAGCGTCATCGGGCATTCAATCGTCAGGCCATCTGGAAACGGACGGCCATTGTGCTGGCCGGGCCCGGATTCAATTTCCTGTTCGCGATCCTGGCCTACTGGGTGGTGTTCATGACCGGCGTGCCCGGCCTAAAGCCCATCATCGGCAAGGTCGCGGCGCACTCGCCGGCGCAGGCCGCGGGCCTGCGGGCCGGAGATCTGATCACGCGCATCAACGGCCGACGTGTGCAGAGCCTTGGACAAGACCGGCTCTATCTCTTTCAAGAGGCCCTGGAACACGCTAAGGTGCATGTGCAGGTCCTGACCAAGGGGGGCCACAAGCGTCTTTTGACCCTGGATCTGCGTCACATCCATGCGCGCGCCCTGAGCCAGGGGCATTTGGGCGCGGTGCTCGGGATCAGCGGCTGGCAGCCGCCCCTTGTGCCGCGCATCGCCGAGGTCGAGGCGCACCAGCCCGCCGCCCGCGGTGGACTACAGGTGGGCGATCTCGTTACGCGTATCGACGGACAGGTTATCGCCAGTTGGACGCAGGTGGCACGCATCGTGCGCGCGCACCCGTTGCAGCCTTTGCGCTTTGACGTTCGCCATCATGGGCGGACGCAGCAATTGATCATCACGCCAAAAGCCGTTAAGGTGGGAGCCCGGCGCATAGGCTTGATCGGCGCCGGCATCCGCGTTCCGGCGTTACCGCCGGATTTGCGTGTCGTGGTGCGGTTTGGTCCGGTGGCGGCGCTCGGGGCGGCCTTGAAGGACACTTGGCTCATGAGTCGCCTGACAGTCGAGATGCTCGGCAAGATGTTGATGCTCGAGGTCTCGCCTAAGAGCATCAGCGGTCCGATCACGATCGCGCAGTACGCCGGTTACTCGGTGCAGGTGGGATTCACAAGTTTCCTGATGTTTCTCGGGGTCGTCAGCATCAGTCTCGGGGTTTTGAATCTGATGCCGGTGCCGATCCTCGATGGGGGCCACGTGTTGTTCTATCTGCTTGAGTGGGTCAAGGGAGGACCCATCTCGGAGCAGGCGATCGGGTGGGGACAACGGGTCGGCATGACCTTGCTGTTGGGTCTCATGGTGCTCGCCTTCTATAACGACATTACACGCATTCTGGGATAAGTAGCGAGGCGGGCTTCAAGCAATGAAAAAATGGTTGACGGCGCTCTGTTTGGCGGGCGCGCTCATGGGAACGGCCCAGGCCGCCCCCTTCGTGATCTCTCATATCAAAGTCACGGGCCTAAAGCGCATTTCACGCGCCACGGTCATGACGTATCTCCCGTTGCGGGTCGGTGAGACCCTCACCGGGGCGCGCGCCGAGCGCGCCATCCAGGCACTCTTTAAGACCGGATTCTTCCGCGATGTGAAGTTGATGGAGCAGGGCCATACGCTGATCGTGGCGGTGAGCGAGCGTCCGGCGATCGCGCTCATCACGATCAAGGGCACGCATGTCATAAAGCCAAAGAAGCTCCTGAAATCGCTGGCACAGATGGGATTTGCCAAGGGGCGGGTGTTCAACCGCGCACTTTTGCATGAAACCAAGCAGGCGTTGCGGCGCCAGTACTTTAATCGCGGGTATTACGCCGCGCGCGTAGTCACGACCGTAAAGCCCTTGCCGCGTGACCGGGTCGCCGTGGCGATCGCGGTGACCGAGGGCAAGATTGCGCGGATCAAACAGATTACCATCGTCGGCAATCATCGCTTCAAGGAGAGCCGACTTCTCGGCCGTTTTAAGTTGGGCCCCCCGAACCTCTTTAGCTTTTTTAGCGGCAATGACCGATATTCGCGTCAAAAGCTCGAGGCCGACCTCGAGAATCTGGAGAATTTCTACTTAAATCGCGGATATCTGCGATTCCGGCTGCTCTCGACGGTGGTGGCGATCACGCCCGACAAGGACTGGATCTATGTGACCGAGAATGTGCACGAGGGCCATGTCTACCGCATCTCGCATTATCGCTTCGCCGGGCGCGAGGTGTTGAAGCCCGCGACGCTCGCGCACCTCATGCGCTTAAAGCCAGGACAGGTCTTTTCGCGCGAGCGCATCACCAAGGGCACGCGCCGTATCATCGGCAAGCTCGGCAACCGCGGTTATGCCTTCGCCAATGTGCGCGTCGTGCCGGCGGTGGATCGCAAGAACCACACAATCGCGCTTACGCTGTTTGTGGAACCGGGTCAGCGCGTATATGTGCGGCGGATCCGGTTCTTTGGAAATACCGTCACCCAAGACGCGGTATTGCGCCGCACCATGCGCCAATACGAGGGCGCGTGGTTTTCGGCAAAGCGCATCAAGCAGTCGGAGACGCTCCTGAGACGGCTCGGCTTTTTCAACAATGTGCGCGTTACCACGCCGCCGGTTCCAGGGCACCCCAACGAGGTCGATGTCGATGTGCACGTCAAGGAGCGTCCGACCGGGAGCATCGTGGCCGGCCTTGGCTACTCGGACCTCTACGGTATCTTCATCAATGGTTCCGTGACTTATCAGGATTTGCTTGGGACCGGCAAGGAGATCTCGGTGACCGCCGATACGTCGGTGGCCTACAAGGACATCAACCTGACCTACGTGAACCCGTATTACACGAGCTCCGGGATCAGTCGTGGATTCAACATCTATGACAGCTCGTTTAATGCCGCAGCCGCTTATACCGCGGCCTATAACGAAAGCACGGTCGGGGCGGGGGTGTTCTACGGGATACCGATCGGCGTCAACCGGACGATCAACATCGGTCTGGCCGCCGAACGGGACGATATCACCGTCAACTCCACCAGTGCCTATGTAGCCCAGCAGTTCGTGGCCCATCATGGGTCGATCAACGACATCCTCAAGGCGACCTTCGGCTGGTCACGTAACACCTTGAACAACGCCATCTTCCCGACGAGCGGGACCTATCAGCAATTGAGCGGGGAAATCGGGTTGCCAGGCGGCAGCCTTGAATACTATCGCCTGTCCTACTTGGCGAGCGTGTTTTTCCCGTTCGGGCGCCAGTACAGCTTGAAGTTGAGCAACGAGTGGAGCTACGGTAATGGGTACGGAAATACGCATAGCCTGCCGTTTTTCAAGAACTTTTATGCAGGCGGCGCCAATTCCGTGCGCGGTTATCAGAATGAATCGCTGGGACCGCGCGATATCCTGCCGCCTTACGATCCGATCGGTGGCAACAAACGGGTGCTGGCGAGCGCGGAGTTCTTTTTCCCGGTACCTGGCACCAGTGTGCATAACCGCTCCATGCGTCTGTCGACATTCATAGACGCAGGTCAGGTCTATGGCCCGGGCCAGCGTATCCAGTTTAGCCAGATCCGTACGTCGTTTGGCATAGCCTTCGACTGGTTCTCGCCGATCGCGCCGCTTAGCATCAGCATTGCCCGACCGCTGAACGCCCGGCCGGGCGACCAGACGCGCGCCGTGCAGTTTACTTTGGGCACTCTCTTCATGTACTAGCGGGAAGCGGCGCCAGTGGCTAGGCTTCGAGACGAGAAGGCGGGCGGAGGCGGGCGCGACCCGGACAGACATGGCGTATACATTGCGGGAATTGGCAGACGCAGCTCAGGTGACGCTGCGCGGGCAGGGGGAGATCGAAATCGACGGCGTGGCGCCACTGACCCACGCCGGTCCAAGGCACGTGGCTTACTGCGCCTCGGCGCGCTATCGCGCGCTCATTTCGGAAAGCCGCGCGGGCGCGCTCATTCTCCACCCCGAGGACAGCGACGTGTTCCCGGGGAACGCCCTTTTGTGCGATGATCCGCGGGTCGCCTTCGCGCGCATCGCCCGCCTGCTCCATCCTCCGGGTCCTATTCAGCCGGGCCGTCATCCGAGCGCCGTCATTCACGAAAGTGCGCGCGTGGCCGACAGCGCGAGCATAGGGCCGCAGGCGGTGATCGAGGCGCATGCGTGCATCGGGCATCACGCGCTGGTAGGCGCCGGGGCGGTCGTGGGTGAGCGCAGCGTCATAGGCGCGGACACACGCATCGAGGCGCGTGTTGTGATCATGCACGATTGCGTGATAGGCGAGCGGTGCGTGATATCGCCGGGGGCGGTGATAGGCGGCGAAGGGTTCGGTTATGTGCGCGAGGCCGATGGGCGCTGGCTTAAGGTGCCGCAGCTCGGACGCGTGATCATAGGCAGTGATGTGGACATCGGGGCGAACACGACCATAGATCGTGGCGCGCTGGGAGATACCGTGATTGCAGACGGCGTGAAGCTCGATAACCTGATCCAGATCGCCCATAACGTGAAGGTCGGCGAGCACACGGCCATGGCCGGATGCGTCGGTGTCGCGGGCAGCGCGGTCATCGGAAAGCGTTGTCTCATAGCCGGCGGATCGGGAATCATGGGCCATATTACGGTCGGCGACGATGTCGAGGTGACGGCGATGTCTTTTCTTAAGGGTTCGGTGGACGGGCCGGGGCGTTATTCGTCGAGTCTGCCGGCGGCCGAAGCCGACGTGTGGGCGCGCAATCTCGGGCGTTTTCGTCATCTGGATGAATTGGCACGGCGCCTGCGCCGCGTCGAGCAAACAATAAAGCAGATCCTGTCAGGGGGAAAACATTGAATACGTTGGACATTCAAGAGGTCTTGAGGCATCTCCCGCACCGCTACCCCTTTCTCTTGGTCGACCGGGTCCTAGACTACGTCCCCAATGAGTCGCTGGTGGCGATCAAAAATGTCACGATCAACGAGCCGTTCTTTCAGGGGCATTTTCCTGAGTATCCCGTCATGCCCGGCGTGTTGGTGATCGAGGCGATGGCGCAGGCGTGCGCCATCCTGTCATTCAAGACCTTGGGAAAAATGCCCTCCGACGGCGGCATCTACCTGTTTGTGGGGATCGATAAGGCGCGCTTCAAACGCCAGGTGGGCCCAGGCGATCAGCTGCGAATGGATGTCAAGCTTACGCGCAAGATGCAAAGCATCTGGCGTTTCGAGGCGACCGCTACGGTCGATGGCGCGGTGTGCTCGACCGCCGAGCTCATGTGCACCTACAAGGAGATGGCATGATTCACCCCCAGGCTGTCGTCGATCCGCGAGCGGAGATCGGCGCCGACGTGGATATCGGGCCGTTTACCGTCATAGGGCCTGAGGTGGTGATCGGGAACAAGACATGGATAGGGCCGCATGCCGTGATCCAGGGGCCGACACGGATAGGACAAAACAACAAGATCTTCCAGTTCGCATCCCTCGGAGAGGTGCCGCAAGATCTGAAGTTCGGCGGTGAGCGCACGGTGCTCGAGATCGGCGACCGCAACGTGTTCCGGGAGTTCTGCACGGTCCATCGCGGCACCGCGGGCGGGGGCGGGGTCACGCGCATAGGCAACGATAACCTGTTCATGGCCTATGTGCACATCGCCCATGATTGCCGTATCGCCGATCATACGGTGTTTGCCAATTGCGCAAGCCTTGCCGGGCATGTGGAGATTGGCAACTACGCGGTTCTGGGGGGCTTTACCGGCATCCATCAGTTTTGCCGGGTCGGAGACCACTGCATGACGGGTGCCGCCACGGTGGCGGTGCAGGACATCCCGCCGTATGTGCTCGCGGCGGGCAATGGCGCGCGACCCTACGGGATCAATGTGACCGGCCTGCGCAGAAGGGGGTTCTCGACGGAGGGCATCCATATGCTAAAGCGCGCCTATAAGATCCTCTACAAGTCGGGCCTTAGACTGGAGGAGGCGATCGCCCAGATCGAGGAGTTAGTGCCCGAACACCCGGAACTCGATGTCCTCGCGTGTTTCCTCAAGGTCGAGGGCCGGGGCATCATCCGATAATGGTCCTGCGCGTGGGCATCGTGGCGGGCGAGGCGTCGGGCGACATGCTGGGCGCGGGTCTCATGAAGGCCATGCAGGCCGCCACGCCCTGCGCCTTCGAGGGCATATGCGGGCCGGCGATGGCAGCCGAGGGTGGCTTGAGCCAGTTTCCCATGGAGGCGCTGTCGGTCATGGGGATCTCGGAAGTGGTCGGACGCCTAAGCGAGCTTTTGCGCATCCGCCGCGATCTCATCGCTTATTTTCGCAAGGTGCGCCCGGATGTCGTGATCGGCATCGATGCCCCGGACTTTACGCTCGCGCTCGAACGCGCGCTCCGGCGCGACGGCATTCGAACCGTGCATTATGTGAGCCCGACGGTATGGGCGTGGCGCCGCTACCGGGTGCGTACGGTGGCGGCGAGCGCCGATCGCCTGCTGACGCTGTTTCCTTTCGAGCCGGCGTATTACGCCGGGCGGGCCGACGCCGTGTTTGTCGGCCACCCGCTCGCGGATGCCATAGAGGCGCAACCATCCCCCGACAAGGCGCGTGCCGAATTGCGCCTGGACGAAGGAGAAATGGTGATCGCGCTCCTCCCTGGGAGTCGGGTAACGGAACTACGCGCCCACGCCGAGCTTTTCGTGAAGGCCGCCCAGCGCCTGGCGCTCCGTTACCCAGGCTGCCGATTCGTCGCGCCGTTTGTCAATCGCGAGACGCTTGCGATCTTCGACAAAGCCTTAACCGAACTCAAGGCCTTCGATTTGCCGATCACGCGCCTTCACGGGCATGCGCGCCTTGCCATGGCCGCCGCCGACGTGGTGCTTTTGGCCTCGGGGACCGCATCTCTTGAGGCCGCCTTGATCGGACGACCCATGGTCGTGGTGTACCGGCTCTCGCCTGTCACCTATGGGCTCGCGCGCCTGCTGTCGCGGGCCCCTTATGTGTCATTGCCCAACCTGTTGCTTGGGCGGGGCGTGGTCCCGGAGTTGCTGCAGGATGCGGCCACGGCCGACGGTCTGGTGCGTGCCGCCGAGGGTCTTTTGGAAAGTCCGGAGCGCCGATCCCAGATGACAGCGGCATTCGTGGAGTTGCGTGAACACCTGGGGCATGGCGCCAATGATCGCGCGGCCACGGCGGTCCTCGAATTGGCCGGCGCGCGTCCAAGGCCCCCTGTCATCGCGTCATGCGCATCGTAGCTGGCATCGATGAGGTCGGCATGGGCCCCCTCGCCGGGCCCGTGGTGGCGGCGGCGGTGGTGTTGGGGCCGCGCCACGGGATCGTCGGCCTCAAGGATTCCAAGCGCCTGACGGAGAGCGCGCGCGAACGTCTGGCGCGCGAGATCTACGCCCGCGCGCAGGACTGGGCGCTCGGGCGGGCCGAGGTCGCCGAGGTGGACCGCTTGAATGTCCTGCAGGCCGCCTGGCTTGCCATGCGCCGGGCGGTGGATAATCTTACGGTGACTTTGGATCTCGCTTTGGTGGATGGTCTGCACGTGCCGGTCCTTTCGTGCCAGGCACGCGCCATCGTGCGCGGCGACGCGCGCGTGCCGGCGATCTCGGCGGCGTCGATCGTGGCCAAAGTGGCGCGCGATGCCGAGATGCGTGCCTGGGATGCGGTCTATCCTGAATACGGTTTTGCCACACATAAGGGCTATGGCACCGCCCGTCATCTGGAGGTCCTGGCGCGCCTGGGTTCGTGCCCTTTGCATCGCCTGAGTTTCGCGCCCGTGCGTAACGCCAGCCGTAGGCCCTGAAGGAGGTCGGGCATGAAAGGCTTCGTCCATCTTCGCGTTCACTCGGAATACTCTTTAGCCGATGGCCTGCTGCGGCTAGACGAGCTTGTTGTTGCCTGCCATGACAAAGGCATGCCGGCGGTGGCGCTCACCGATCTCGCCAATCTCTTTGGCATGGTGAAGTTCTACAACCAGGCGGTGGCGGCGGGGATCAAGCCCATCCTGGGGGCTGATGTTTTTCTACGCAGCGACGACTCGCAGCGACCCTACCGCGCTGCGCTGCTCTGCCAGAATCTCAACGGTTACCGCAACTTAAGCCGGCTTTTGACGCGCGCCTACAGTGAAGGTCAAGGGGGTGGGCACGCATGTCTCGACAAAGACTGGCTCGAGGGGAACACCGATGGCCTCATCGCCTTGTCGGGGGGGCAGGACGGCGATGTCGGACAGTTGCTGATCGGCAGCCACAACGACGAGGCATACGCCGCGGCGCGGGCCTGGGAGGCGCTGTTCCCGGGGCGGTTTTATGTCGAATTACAGCGCAATGGCAGGCCTTGGCAGGAGGAGTATAACGCGCGCGCCGTGGGGCTTTGCCGCCGCCTGAAGATTCCGTTGGTGGCGACCCACGACGTGCGCTTCCTCACGCCCGAGGATTTCGAGGCCCACGAGATCCGGGTGTGTATTCACGAGGGTCGTACACTCGCCGATCCCAGGCGCGCGCGCCGCTACACGGATCGCCAATATCTGACGAGCCCGGCCGAGATGGCGGCGCTGTTTTCCGATCTCCCCGAGGCTTTGGACAATACCGTCGAGATCGCGCGTCGCTGCACGGTGGCGCTGCGCTTTGGCGACTATTATCTGCCGCGGTTCCCGGTGCCGGAGGGCGCGTCGGTGGATGACGTCCTGCGCGAGGATGCGCTTGCGGGACTTGCCCGGCGCATGGCGCGGTTTACGCCAGAGGAGCGCGCGATCCACGACGGACCGTATCGCGAGCGCCTGGACCACGAACTGTCGGTCATCGTCACGATGGGGTTTTCGGGATACTTCCTGATCGTCGCCGACTTCATCAACTGGGCGCGGCACAATGGGGTACCGGTGGGACCGGGGCGCGGGTCAGGGGCCGGATCGCTGGTTGCCTATGCCCTTGGGATCACCGAACTCGATCCGATCGAACATGATCTGCTGTTTGAGCGTTTCTTGAATCCAGAGCGCGTGTCGCTGCCAGATTTCGATGTCGACTTTTGCATGGATGGGCGCGACCGGGTCATAGAGTACGTCACGAAGCGCTACGGATCAGACAAGGTCTCGCAGATCATTACCTTCGGCACCATGGCCGCCAAGGCCGTGGTGCGCGACGTCGGCCGAGTTCTGGACCATCCGTATGGTTTCGTCGACAAGCTTGCCAAGCTCATTCCGCACGACCTTGGCATCACGCTTGACGAAGCAATCGCGCAGGAGGCGGCGCTAAGAGAGCGCTATGAACAAGAAGAGGACGTGCGCGCGCTGCTCGATGCCGCGCGCAAGCTCGAGGGGCTTGCGCGCAATGCCGGCAAACATGCCGGGGGCGTGGTGATCGCGCCCAGCGCATTGACCGACTTCATGCCGCTTTACTGCGAAGCCGGCAGCAATCAGTTCGTGACCCAGCTTGATAAGGACGACGTCGAGGCCCTGGGGCTCGTCAAGTTCGATTTCCTGGGGTTGCGGACGCTGACCATTATCGCCAAGGCGATGGCCATGATAAACCGCCGGCGCGCCCAAGACGGCCTGGGGCCGCTTGCGATCGAGTCCTTGGCGATCGATGACGCGGCGGCGTTTGGCCTTTTGAAGCGATGCCAGACGACGGCGCTTTTTCAGCTGGAGTCGCGCGGCATGAAGGATCTCATTCAGCGCCTGCAGCCCGATCGCTTCGAGGAGATTGTGGCGCTGGTGGCGTTGTTTCGCCCCGGCCCCCTGCAGTCGGGCATGGTCGATGACTTCATCAATCGCAAGCATGGACACGCGCGGATCGAGTATCCGCACGAGGCGCTGGCCCCGATTCTAAAGCCCACCTACGGCGTCATCCTTTATCAGGAGCAGGTGATGCAGATCGCCCAGGTGTTGGCCGGTTACAGCCTCGGCAAGGCCGACCTGCTGCGTCGCGCGATGGGCAAGAAGAAACCCGAGGAGATGGCCAAGCAGCGCGAGGGTTTCGTCGAGGGCGCGCGCGAGCGCGGCTGTGACCCACGGCTTGCCACCGCGATTTTCAATCTGATCGAGAAGTTTGCGGGCTACGGGTTCAACCGCTCGCATTCGGCGGCTTATGCGCTTTTGTCCTATCAGACCGCGTGGCTCAAGGCGCATCATCCGGCGGAGTTCATGGCGGGCGTGTTGTCGGCGGATATGGATAAGACCGACAAGGTCGTCACCATGATCGCCGAATGTCGGGAGATGGGCATCACGGTAGAGCCGCCCGACGTCAATCGTTGCGATTACGAGTTCGTACCCATCGATGACCATACGATCCTCTATGGCCTGGGGGCCATCAAGGGCCTAGGCGAGGGCGCGGTCGAGGCGGTTCTGACGGCGCGCGGCACGACACCTTTTGTCGATCTGTTCGACTTGTGTCGGAGGGTCGAGGATCGGCGGGTTAACCGTCGCGCTTACGAATGCCTGATCGCAGCTGGCGCCTGCGATGCCCTGGGACCCCACAGGGCCGCCATGATGGCGTCTTTGGAGGTCGCCTTGAGCACCGCCGAGCAGCGCGGGCGCGATGCCGCCGTAGGTCAGGACGATCTATTCGGCGAGATGGTGGCGTTCAAGCCGGATTTCGTGGCAGTCGAGCCGTGGACTATGGAAAAGCGCCTGGAGGCCGAAAAGGACACCCTCGGGCTTTACCTGACAGGGCATCCCATAGACCGTTATGCAAAAGAGCTTAAGCGTATCACGAAGATCACCATCGCCGATTTAAGGCCCACCGAGAACGGCTCGGTCATGGTGGGGGGGCTTGTGGTCGCGCTTCGCGTCATCAACACCCGGCGCGGCGACCGCATGGCGTTCGTGACCTTGGACGACCGCACCGGACGCATAGACCTGGTCATGTTCGGCGAGCTCTACCAGCGTTATCGCGAGCGCATCGTCAAGGATGCGCTCATCATCGTCAAGGGTGGGGTGAGCACAGATGACTACTCTGGCGGCTTCAAAATGACCGCCGAGGCCATCTATAATATCGACGAGGTGCGCGCGGCGTTCGCGACCCGCCTTGTCATGGACATCGATTATGGCCGATGTGACGAGAGCTTCGTGGACGGATTGCGCGAGATCCTGGGGCCGGTGCGTACCGGGAATTGCCCGGTTATTGTGTGTTATCACCGCCCGGAAGGGGTGGTCGACGTGGTATTCGGCGAGGATTGGCGGGTGACCCCCAACGAGGCGATCATGCGTCAATTGGAGGCGCTCGTGCCGGAAGGCCGTGCGCGCCTGATCTACCAGGACGGATAGAATGAATCAAAACTACCTCGATTTCGAACAGTCGATAGCCGATCTCGAGGCCAAGATCGACGCCCTGCGATTCCTGGATTCGAGTTCGGGGGTCAACATCAACGAGGAGATTGCGCGGCTCAAGGCCAAGAGCCGCCGCCTGACGCAGTCGATCTTTTCATCGCTCACCGCCTGGCAGGTCTCGCAGCTTGCGCGCCACCCGCAACGCCCCTATACCCTCGATTACCTGGGGCGGATCTTTCAGGATTTCGAGGAACTGCACGGCGACAGACTTTATTCAGACGATCCGGCGATCGTCGCCGGGGTCGCGCGTCTCGACGGCCTGCCGGTGGCGGTCATAGGCCATCAAAAAGGTCGTGACACCCGCGAAAAGGTCCGGCGCAATTTCGGGATGCCGCGACCCGAAGGCTACCGCAAGGCGCTGCGGATCATGCGCTTGGCGGAGCGCTTTCGCATGCCGCTCATCACCCTGATCGATACGATGGGCGCCTATCCCGGGGTCGGTGCCGAGGAGCGCGGGCAGAGCGAGGCGATCGCCCGCAATCTGTTTGCGATGGCCGCTCTGAAGACGCCGATCGTGAGCGCGGTGATCGGCGAGGGTGGCTCGGGCGGGGCGCTTGCGATCGGAGTCTGTGATCATATGCTGATGCTGCAGTATGCCACCTATTCGGTGATAAGCCCGGAAGGCTGTGCCTCGATACTATGGAAGAGCGCCGACAAGGCGGCACTGGCGGCCGAGGCCCTGGGGATCACAGCCGAAAGCCTAAAGCGCTTGAGGCTCATAGACGAGATCGTAGCCGAGCCGCTTGGCGGGGCGCACCGCGACTACGATGTCGCGGCCCATGGTCTAAAGGAGGCCTTGCGGCGCGCGATAACCGACCTTGTGGCGCTGCCGATAGACGATCTGCTGACGCGCCGGCAGCTTAGGCTACGCCAGTACGGACAATTTGAAGAGCGTTAAATTCGGTTCCCCATACCTGTCCCAGGCATTGGCCGGGCTCGGGGTGGAGGCATCGGACGATATTCTGGTGGCGGTAAGCGGCGGGGCTGATTCCCTGGCGCTTTTGCATGCCATAAGCGGGCTTGGCTGGCGCTCGGTGCGCGCCGTTCATGTCGACCATGGCCTTTTACCACAGGCGGCCGCGTGGGGCGCGCAGGTGCTCGCGGCGGCGGTGGCGATGGGCGTGCCTTGCGAGGTCGTGCGTGCGACCGTGGCGCGGACCGGGGAGGGGCCGGAGGCCGATGCGCGCGCCGCCCGCTATCGGGCACTGTCTGCGTATATGCGCCCCGGGGAGGTGTTGGTGACCGCTCATCATGCCGACGACCAGGCCGAGACCGTGCTTTTGCGGCTGGTGCGCGGGGCGGGTCTTGCCGGACTTTCGGCTATGGCCGGGATACGGGCGTTTGGCCCGGGACGGTTGGCGCGACCGCTGCTTGCGGTGCCCAAGGCGGCGCTTGTGGCCTACGCGACCGAGCAGGCGTTGACTTTTGTCCACGACCCCAGCAACGACGATACGCGTTATGCGCGCAACTATGTCCGCCACGTCCTGGTGCCGGTTATCACCGCGCGCTGGCCGCGCGCGCTCGAGGCCATAAATCGAGCCGCCCGCCATGCGCGTGCCGCCGAGGATCTGCTCGCGGGCTATCTGGCGCAAGACGTGGCGCGCTGTTCGACTGCCGACGGGGCCTTGCATCTGCCGGCACTGCTGAAGCTCGCACCCGGGCTCCAGGGGCCGGTGCTGCGTGCCTGGCTTGCCGGCCAGGGGGGGCCGCCTTTGAGCGATGCCAAGGTCGCGGAGGTACGGGCGGCGTTCGCCGTGGTTCCCCGGAGTCGCCGACAAGTGTTACGCTTGGGACGAGCCGGGGCGCTACGGCGGTACCGCGACCAGGCGGTCTGGGATCCGGAGGATCGCGCGAAAGCCGAGATCGCCGTGCACCAGGCCTGGCCCCCGCCGTTTGCGGATCTGGTCTTAAACGACGGGCGGCGGTTGCGGGCGTTGCCGGGCATGGGGCAGGGGGTGGCGGCGTCGCGGATTGCGGGCGAGCGGCTTTACGTCATGACCCGGACCTTCGGACAGAGGGTGCTTGTGCCCGGCCGGGGCCATCGGGCGGTGAAGAAGCTCTTGCAGGAGATGGGCTTGGCCCCATGGGAGCGGTCGCGCGCGGTCTTGATATGCGCAGGCGAGGCATTGATTGCGGTGGCCGGGCATTGGGTATGCGCACAGTGCAAGGCCGGGCCGGACGAACCGGGGCTTGTCTTTCATATCGAGTCGTGACGGGCCGATCGAGGAGGTTATGCGAAGTGGGACCAACTGACAGCGGCAACGGCCGGACTCGGCAGGCGCGCGGCGCGCGCGGACGATTGTGATGACCAAGTTCGTATTTGTGACCGGCGGGGTCGTGTCTTCGCTCGGCAAGGGGATAGCGGCGGCATCGCTTGCGGCCCTGCTCGAGGCGCGCGGTCTGCGCGTCACCCTATTGAAGCTCGATCCCTATATCAACGTCGATCCGGGGACGATGAGTCCCTATCAGCACGGTGAGGTGTTCGTCACCGAGGACGGCGCGGAGACCGACCTGGACCTTGGGCATTACGAGCGTTTCGTGCGCACGACCATGACCCGCCACAACAACTTCACCACCGGACGCATTTATGAGAACGTGATCCGCAAGGAGCGCCACGGGGACTATCTTGGGGCGACCGTGCAGGTGATCCCGCACATCACAGATGAGATCAAGCGCTGTATCGTGCAGGGCGCGGGGTCCGCCGATGTGGCCATGGTCGAGATCGGCGGCACGGTGGGCGATATCGAGTCCCTGCCGTTTCTCGAGGCCATCCGCCAGATGGGGGTGGAGTACGGGCGCCAGCACGCCGTGTACATGCATCTTACGTTGGTGCCATTTATCAAGGCCTCGGGGGAGATCAAGACCAAGCCCACGCAGCATTCGGTAAAGGAGTTGCGTGGTATCGGTATCCAGCCGGATATTTTGCTGTGCCGCGCGGACCGCAGGCTGCCGGAGGATGAGCGGCAGAAGATCGCACTTTTTACCAATGTCCCGGCGCGCGCGGTCATTTCGGCGATCGATGTCGACAACATTTACCGCATACCGGAGATCCTTCATGACCAGGGCCTCGACGATATCGTGGTCGAGCAGTTGCGGCTGAAGGCCAAGACCATTGATCTTAGTCAGTGGCGGGCGGTGAATGACGCCCTCGAACACCCTGAGGGCGTGGTCGATGTCGCGATCGTCGGCAAGTACGTGCATCTGACCGAGTCCTATAAATCGCTGTCCGAGGCCTTGGTGCACGCCGGCATCCACACCCACCTGCAGGTGCGCATCCATTACGTCGATTCCGAGGTCTTGGAGCGCGAGGGCGTCGATTGCCTCGCGGCCTATGATGCGATCCTGGTTCCCGGGGGCTTTGGCGGACGTGGCACGGAAGGCAAGATTGCCGCCGTGCGCTATGCCCGTGAGAACGCCGTGCCCTATCTCGGCATTTGCCTTGGTATGCAGATCGCGGTCATCGAGTTTGCGCGCACCAAGGTCGGCCTGGCGGGGGCCCATAGCACGGAGTTCGATCCCAAGACCCCGCACCCGGTCATCGCCCTCATAACGGAATGGATGGGCAGTCAGGGGCAGCGTGAGGTGCGTACCGAAAACGTCGACCTCGGGGGCAGCATGCGCTTGGGCGGCCAGCGTTGCGAGCTCGCGCCGGGCAGCCGCGCGGCCGACATATATGGGACTACCGGCGTCGTGGAGCGCCACCGCCATCGGTATGAGGTCAACAATACCTATCGCGAACGGCTTGCCGAAAACGGGTTGCGCGTCTCTGGGACCTCACCCGATCAGGCCCTGGTGGAGATCGTCGAACTGCCGGATCATCCATGGTTCATTGGGGTCCAGTTCCATCCCGAATTTACATCAAACCCGCGCGATGGCCACCCGCTATTTCGCAGTTTTATCGAGGCGGCGCGCGCGCGCCGCGCGCTCGTGTCCGCACGGCAGGCCCAGTCGGTATGAAGCTCTGCGGTTTCGAGGTGGGGCTTGACCGGCCTTTGTTTCTTATCGCCGGGCCGTGCGTGATCGAGTCGCGGTCAATGGCGCTTGAGACCGCGCAGGCGCTGAAGGAATTGACCGCGCGCCTGGCGGTGCCCTTTATCTATAAGTCATCCTTCGACAAGGCCAATCGCAGTTCGCACGCCTCGTTCCGCGGGCCTGGGCGCGCCGCCGGGCTTGCGATCCTAGCCGAGGTGCGCGACGCAGTGGGCGTGCCGGTGCTGACCGACGTTCATGACATCCCCGAGATTTCCGAGGTGGCCGAGGTGGCCGATGTCTTGCAGACCCCGGCGTTTCTTTGCCGGCAGACCGATTTTATTCAGGCGGTGGTAGCCGCAGGCCGTCCTGTGAATATCAAAAAGGGCCAGTTTTTGGCCCCGGGCGACATGAAGAATGTGGTGGAAAAGGCGCGGGCCGCGGGCGGCGCGGGGCGTATCCTGGTATGCGAGCGCGGCACATCGTTTGGGTATAATAACCTGGTTTCGGATATGCGCGGGCTTTCCATCATGCGCGAGACGGGGTGCCCGGTGGTCTTCGACGCCACGCACTCGGTCCAATTGCCGGGCGGGCAGGGGTCATGTTCGGGCGGTCAGCGCGAATATGTGCCGGTGCTGGCGCGCGCGGCGGTGGCAGCCGGGGTCGCGGGGATTTTCATGGAAACTCATCCCGACCCCGACAAAGCCTTGAGCGACGGGCCCAATGCCTGGCCGCTCGCCCGTCTGGAGCCGTTGCTCAAGACCTTGATGGAGATCGATGCCTGCGTGAAGGCGCGCGGCTTGGATGAGATGACCGGTGATCAATCAAAAATGGCAGAGAATTTTTAGGATGACGTCATGAGCAAGATTGCAGATATGCGCGCGCGCGAGATCCTGGATTCACGCGGGAACCCGACCGTGGAGGTGGATGTGTCGCTCGATTCCGGAGTCATGGGGCGCGCCTCGGTCCCGTCTGGGGCCTCGACTGGGGCGCGCGAGGCCTTTGAGCTGCGTGACGGCGACCGGCATCGATTCCAAGGGCTTGGGGTCCTTAAGGCGTGCGCCTCGGTAAATGAGACGCTCAAACGGGCACTGAAGGGTGTGGATGCCGCACAGACCGCGGTCGATGAGCGCATGATCGCCGAAGACGGCACCGGGGACAAATCGCGGCTTGGGGCTAACGCCATCCTGGCGGTGTCGCTTGCGCTCGCGCGCGCGCTCGCAGCCGAGGCCGGCGTCCCGTTGTACCGCCACTTAGGCGGCGACGGACCCTTCGTCCTGCCGGTACCGCTCATGAACATCATCAATGGCGGCGTGCATGCCGACAACACTCTGGATTTTCAGGAATTCATGATCGTGCCTTTCGGGGCCTCGCGATTCTCCGAGGCGCTGCGCTGGGGGGCGGAGATCTTTCATACCCTGAAGGGGCTTTTGAAGGCACGAGGGTTGGCGACCGCAGTCGGAGACGAGGGGGGATTCGCGCCCGACCTTGGCACCAATGAAGAGGCCCTAAGCCTGATCCGCGAGGCCATAACGGCGGCCGGCTACGCCCCCGGCCGACAGGTCGGGATCGCGCTCGATGCCGCGGCGTCCGGGCTTGTCGACGGGCACGGGTCGTACGCTCTGGCCGGTGAGGGCCGGACGCTCGACGCCAATGCCCTGGCCGGGCTATACGAGGACTGGGTGGCGCGTTATCCGATCGTGAGCATCGAAGACGGCATGGGCGAGGAGGATTGGGCCGGATGGCAGGGCCTCACACGGCGCCTGGGGTCGCGCATCCAGCTCGTGGGCGATGATCTTTTTGTGACCAATAGCGCCATCCTAAAGCGCGGCATCGATCAGGGTGTAGCCAACGCCATTCTCATAAAGCCCAATCAGATCGGGACCTTGACCGAGACGCTGGCGACCATACGCCACGCCCAGGCGGCGGGCTACGGTGTGATCCTTTCGCACCGCTCGGGCGAGACCGAGGATACCGTCATTGCCGATATCGCGGTGGCCACCGGCGCAGGCCAGATCAAGACCGGTTCTCTGTCACGTTCCGAACGCATGGCCAAATACAACCAACTCCTGCGAATCGAGGAATTCGAGGGGCAAAATGCGCATTACGCGCGCGCCCCGCGGCAAGCCTATTCCCAAGGCTAAACGGATGGGCCTAATATATTAGCCATGAGGAAATGGATAGGTCCGCTCGCGGTGGTCCTGTTTGCGTTGACCCAGTATGCCCTGTGGTTTGGGCAGGGCGGGGTGATCGCGCTTATGCACCGCGAGCGCCATATCCATGGGCTGGCGCGCGGCAACGCCGCGCTCTTGAAGACCGACGAGGAACTCACAGCCGAGGTGAAGAGCTTGAAGCATGGGCGTGCGGCCATCGAGGCGCAGGCGCGATCGGGATTGGGGATGGTTAAGAAGGGCGAGACCTTCTATGAGGTCGTTCCCGGCAGCCCCCCGGCCACGCAGACCGCGCGCGTGTTTCGTAATCAGCAACTCGCGGCAAGAGGATAGGGCAGGTCGCGGAAGGTGAGCGGCACGCCTTGCCAGAGGACCGCGCCGTCGTCATGGCTGCTGATCTGGACGACCGCCAGTAGGTCGATGGTGCCATCAGGTCCGACCTGCGCGTCGATCACGGTACCGGCAGGTTGCCCCGGGAGATTGGGGGCCTGCAGGGTGGCGCCAGGGGCCGGCAGGGGCGTATCCGCCGGGAGTGACGCCAAGTACATGCGCTGTTTCAGGCGCCCCAGGTAATGGGTGCGCGCCACGATCTCCTGCCCCGGGTAACACCCCTTACGAAAGTTGATCCCCCCCAAAAGGTCGAGGTTCGTCATCTGCGGCACAAAGGCCTCGGAGATCTCTGGACCTATGGTGGGCAGGCCGGCCTGGATATCGAGCCAGGCCCAGGCTCGGGCGCCCACGCGCGTGACCTGAGGCAGATGGGAGGGGAGCCCGCGCACCGCCGATTCGGGGCCCATGAGCAGGTAGCGGGGCGCGCGTCCCGGGATCGCCATGACCGTGATGTCGTCTGTGGTCACGGCCTCGGGTGCGGTCGCAGCCGCAAGGCCGGCGGCCGCCAGCGCCCGCGGGGCATCCGGTCCGGACAGACCGATGAGGGCCCAATCGGCGGCGGCCGCGAGTTTGACCTGGGCGCGCAGGATGTACATCGTCAGGCGCTTTTGGACCAAGGCCCCAAGGCCCGCCGGCAGTACCAGGAAAAATGCGTCGTCACGGTGTACGACCCAAAATAGCGCGATCATGCGTCCCTGCGCCGTGCAATAGGCGGCCAGCTGGTTTGCGCGGCCGAGATTGACGATGTCATTGCTCACTTGGCCATGCAGGAAGGCGCGCGCGTCGGGCCCGGTGGCGCGCAGGATCGCCATATGGGTGAGCGCGCTCCAGACCGTGCCGTGCGCGGCGGCCTGAACCTCGGCGCGACGATCGCCATAGTCGGCAAGGGCGCCATCCTCCAGGAGGCCGCCGGCTTCGATCAATTCCTCCTTCCATTCCCTCTGCATGACTCGCCCCCTATAATGCCTGACATGCGCTCGCCGCATGACGATCATATCAAAAACCACCGCCACAGCTAGGGGAGGCCGGATGCCGAGGACACGTCCGCAAGACCTGGGCCTTGTGACCCTGCGCCTGCCGGTAGGGGCCTATGCCTCCCTCCTTCACCGGATCACGGGCGTCCTTTTGATGGCCGTAGTGGGGTGGGCGGTCGTGCTTTTGCGTCGCTCCCTGCAGGGTCCGGAAGGGTTTGGGGCGGTGGCGCATGCGGTGCGCGGCCCGTGGGGGCATGCCATAGGGCCGCTTGCAACCTTTGTCGTGGCCCAGCACTTCTATGGTGGGATCCGCCACCTGGCGCATGACGCCGGGTGGGGATTCGGGCGCAAGCGAGCGCGCGCGAGCGCGGGGGCTGTCATGATCTGTGCGGTACTGACCGCCCTGGGGGCGTTGTACCTATGGCCCTGAGCGACCGCAATCTCGGCAGTCGCCGCGCCGGGAGCGGGGCCTATCTGCTCATGCGCGCAAGTGCTGTGGCGATCGCCGGCGGCGCATTCGTGCTTATCGCCCTGATCGCCGATCTCCCACACTGGGGCTACGGTCCCTGGCGCGCGCTCTTTCGGGGGACCGCCGTGCGCACCCTATTGGTCGGCTGGCTTTCGGCGGTGGCAGGGCACGCCTATCTTGGATGCGATTCGATCTTGAAGGACTACGTCCATAGCGCGTTCGCGCGCTTCGTCGGCCTCATGGCGATCGCCGTCATTTTGCTTACGCTGGTCGTCTACGGCATGGTGGCGGTATGGGCGTGAGCACGCGCCTGCCGCGCCGTCAGTTCGACTGTTTGGTGCTGGGCGCAGGCGGCGCGGGCTTGCGCGCGGCCTTGCAGCTGGCCGACGGCGACGCCCATGTGGCGGTGGTGTCCAAGGTCTTTCCGACGCGTTCGCATACCGTGGCCGCGCAAGGCGGGGTCAATGCCGCCCTCGGAAATGTCCTGCCGGATTCCTGGCATTGGCATATGTATGACACGGTCAAAGGCGGCGATTATCTCGGCGATCAGGACGCCATCGAGTACCTGTGCCGGGCGGCGAGCCGGCTTGTCATCGAGCTCGAGCACTATGGGGTGCCGTTTTCGCGCATCGATGACGGACGGATCTATCAGCGCAAATTCGGAGGGCAGAGCCAGAATTTCGGGGGCGAGCAGGCGGCGCGGACTTGTGCGGCGGCCGACCGCACGGGACATGCCATTCTCCATGCCCTTTATCAGCAGAATATCCGCGCCAAGACCCATTTCTTCGATGAGTTCTTCGCCATTGATCTCTTGCGCGATGCCGCCGGGAATACCCTGGGGGCCTTGGTCCTCGAGATCGAGACCGGTGAGCTGCTCGTGATCGAGAGCAAGACCACCTTGATCGCGACCGGCGGCGCCGGCCGCATGTATCGCACCAGCACCAACGCCCTGATCAACACCGGCGACGGGCTTGCCATCGCGCTGCGCGCGGGCCTGCCGTTGCAGGACATGGAATTCATCCAATTCCACCCTACCGGGCTTGCCGGCCTCGGGGTCTTGATCACCGAGGGCGCGCGCGGCGAAGGCGGATATCTCGTGAACGGTCGCGGCGAGCGGTTCATGGAACGCTATGCCCCGCATGCCCGGGATCTCGCCAGCCGCGATGTGGTGAGTCGTGCGATTCACATGGAGGTGTCGGAGGGGCGCGGCTGCGGGCCGCGCGGCGATTATGTGGAACTGAAATTAGACCACTTGGGCGATGATATGATCCGCAAGCGCCTGCCGGGCATACGCGACACGGTGTTGCGTTTCGCCCACGTCGATCCGGCGCGTTCACCGATCCCAGTCTACCCGACGGCGCATTACATCATGGGCGGAATCCCCACGAACCGTTTCGGGCAGGTGGTGGCCCCCGAGCGCCATGGTCCGGAAGAGCCTCAACCGGGGCTCTATGCGGTCGGCGAGTGCGCCTGCGTGTCGGTGCATGGCGCGAATCGTTTGGGCGGTAACTCGCTGCTCGACATCATCGTGTTTGGGCGGGCCGCCGGCAACCATATCCTTGCGGCGCTTAAGGAGCAGCGTTACCACAGACCCTTGCCGGGGGAGGCGGTGGAGCGTGCGCTTGAGCGGGTGTGGCGTTGGGAACGTCCTGGGGGTGAGTCGGTGGAGGCCCTCGGCGCCGAGCTTAGGCAGGTGATGGAACGGTATTGCGGGGTGTTTCGGACCCAGGACGTCCTGGATGAGGGGGTGCGGCGGGTTCGCGAGATCCGCGAGCGCCTCGCTCATGCCGGGCTGCGCGACCAGAGCCGGGTCTTCAATACCGCCCGCATCGAGGCCTTGGAGCTCGAGAACCTCGTTGAGGTGGCGCTCGCGACTGTGGTGTCGGCGGCGGCGCGTCACGAGAGCCGCGGGGCGCATTCGCGGGTTGATTATCCCGAGCGCGATGATCGTCACTGGTTAAAGCATACCCTCTACCTGCGCGCGGGGGAGGCCATCGACTACAAGCCGGTGCGCATGAAACCCTTGACCGTCGACTCGTTCCCGCCGGTCGCGCGCGTTTATTAGGAGATGTATGCGTTTTCGCATCTATCGCTATAGACCCGAGGAGGACCAAAAGCCGGTCTTTCAGGATTATGTCCTGGCCCCCGAGGCCCTGGAGGGCGCGGTGATGCTGCTCGATGCCCTGATGCTTTTGAAGGCCCAGGATGCGACCCTGAGCTTTCGGCGTTCGTGCCGCGAAGGGGTGTGCGGGTCGGATGCCATGAACATCAACGGGCGCAATGGGCTTGCGTGTATCACCCCCCTGAAGGATCTGCGCGAGCCGATCACGTTGCGCCCGCTGCCGGGGATGCCGGTGATCCGCGACTTGGCGGTCGATCTTTCAGGGTTTTATCGCCAATATCGTGCCGTGCGACCGTGGCTTATAGACGAGGGGCCAGAGCCTGAGATCGAGCGCCCCCAGAGTCCCGTCGAGCGCGACCGGCTCGATGGCCTCTATGAATGCATCCTATGCGCCTGTTGCACGACAAGCTGCCCGTCGTTTTGGTGGAACCCCGAGCGCTTCCTGGGCCCGGCGGCCTTGCTTCAGGCCTATCGCTTCATCACCGACAGCCGCGACAAGGCGCTAGGTGAGCGCCTGGATGACCTCGAGGACCCCTACCGTCTGTACCGCTGCCACACCATCATGAATTGCACCGATGTCTGCCCCAAGGGGCTCGATCCGGCGCATGCCATAGGCGCAATCCGGACCTTGCTTGCAAGGCGCAGGTTGTGACCCCGGCGGCCGTACGTTGGCGTTGCCGGCGCGGGCTTTTGGAGCTCGATCTGGCGCTCGGACGCTTCCTGGAAGGCCACTATGGGCGGCTGTCGATGCCGGAACGCGCGCTCTTTGATGAACTTCTCTTTGAAAACGACGCCGATCTGTGGGCGTGGATGCAAGGCGCGCCGGCGCCGGCGCGATATGCCCCGATCCTCAAATCCTTTACACTTTCGGACCCCGAACCAGGCGACGACCGTTCATGATCGATCCCAGATTTCTACGAAACCAGCCGGAGGAGGCTGCCCGGCTGTTGGCGCGACGCGGCTTTACACTCGACATCGAGGCGCTCAAGGTCCTTGAGGCGCGACGCAAGGTCGCCCAGAAGGAGACCGAGGACCGTCAGGCGAGTCGCAACGCGCGCGCCAAGGCCATAGGAGGCGCCAAGGCCCGGGGTGAGGATGTCTCGGCGCTCATGGCCGGTCAGGACGAGGATGCGCAGCGGCTTGCCGCGGCCCAGGCGGAGCTTGCCTGCGTGCAGGCGGCATGGGACGAGTTGGCGTCCGCGTTGCCTAACATCCCCGCCGAGGACGTCCCGGACGGGCGCAGCGAGGAGGACAACGTCGAGGTGAGGCGCTGGGGCGATCCCTCCGCATTCGCGTTTGCGCCACGCGACCACGTGGATCTCGGCGAGGGTTTGAAGGGTCTCGACCTTACAGCCGCCGCCAAGCTCGCTGGCAGCCGGTTTGCGGTCTTGCGCGGGCCGCTTGCCCGTCTCCAGCGCGCCCTGATCCAGTTCATGCTCGACCTCCATACCCGCGAACACGGCTATACCGAAGTGTATGTGCCCTACATGGCCAATCGTGAGAGCCTTTTTGGGACCGGGCAGCTCCCGAAATTCGCCGAGGACCTCTTTGCGATCGCGGGCTTGCCGTACTTTCTGATACCGACGGCCGAGGTGCCGGTCACGAACCTCGCCCGTGACATGGTTT
>JAKARW010000013.1 GCA_021819125.1 Pseudomonadota bacterium
TGGTGGAGACGGCGGGAATCGAACCCGCGTCCGCAAATCCTCGGCCAGTCAGTTCTACATGCGTAGTCTGTCTATGGTTTCGCCCATCGCCCTCCGACAGACAGGACGATTATGGGTTGAGCCTGCTTTAATTTAATGGCGCGATAACAGGCGCACCGCGACACGATCCTGCGTATATGACCGTTTCATCCTAGCCCACAGGAGGAACCAGGGAAACGGTTAGCGGGGATTAAGCCGCTAAGGCGTAGTTGTCGTCGTTGGCAACTATGGTTTTGCAGTTGGATTTACGAGGAACCCTGCACCTCGGCATGCCCTGAAGGCGTTGTAATCCACGTCGAAACCGATCGTCCCCCAAGAACGTTATATTATCGTACTCAGGGGATCCGATTGCAAGGACATAAGCATCGGTAATGGCCCCGTGCCGACGGGATCGCCACAGTGATGGTAAAACGGGGCGGTTCTTAAAGATCGCGAATCGGCAGGGCCGCACTCTGATCGCGTTAGTGCTGCTTGATGGCGCGTTCCTGCTCACGGGCGGACTCCCGTTCCTTCACAGCCGCGCGTTTATCATGCTGTTTCTTGCCTTTGGCAAGTGCAATCTCGATCTTGGCGCGACCGAATTTCCAGTACAGGGAAAGCGGCACGAGTGTATAGCCGCGACGCTCGACAGCCCCCACGAGACGGCTGATCTCGAGCCGGTGCAGCAGCAGTTTACGCGTTCTTGTGGGGTCAGCCTTAATGTGCGTCGAAGTCGTCTTGAGCGGTGAGAAGTGGGCGCCGAACAGAAAGATCTCGCCGTTCTGGACGATGACGTAGCTTTCTTTTAGCTGGGCGCGCCCATCGCGGAGACTCTTGGCCTCCCAGCCCTGCAGCACGAGGCCCGCCTCGAATCGCTGTTCGATGAAGTAGTCGTGCCAGGCCTTCTTGTTCTGGGCTATGATGCGCGGTTCGGTGTCCTTCGGGCGGGCCATGGTCGGGCATGGTGCCCAAGGACGGTCGGCCGCGCAAGGTCTATTCGTCATGCGGCCGATTCGTTTAGAGTGCCGGGTTATGTCCGGCTCGCCTGAGAAGACGGTGGTTGTGTGGTCATCCCCCTCGCGGTTTTTCCTCGTGGGCTTGGGGGCGCTCGCCGGCATGGACTCCTTTTCCGAGTTTCCCTATCTCTTGACCCATTATGGTGGCGGGACCTTCGTGGCAGCCTACGCCCTGGCCCTGCTGGCCGTCGCCTGGCCGCTGCTTGCGGCTGAACTTACGGTGGGACGCCGGGCCGGCGAGGGCACAAGACCGGCCGGCGCCCTCGTTCGCGCCGTGTCCGGGCGCGGTTGGCGCTGGGCTGTGTACGCCGCATCGCTCGGTGGTTTCCTGATGTTTTGTTATGTGGCGGTGGTCGCCGGTTGGATGTTGTCTTATCTGCACGCCGCCTTGGCTGGTGATTTTCGAGGAGCGACGGCCGCGTTTGTGGAGATGCGGTTCTCGCATCTGGCCGCACACCCAGGAACGGTCTTGGCGTGGGAGGCCTTGTTCCTGATGCTGGTGTTCCTGGTCTCCGCCGGAGGGCTTGGTGCCATCGAGGACCTCTCCTATCTCGTGGTGCCGGGGCTGCTGGCGCTCTTTGCCGCGCTCGTGGTGTTCGCTGCGACCTTAGGCAGCTTTTTTGTGAGCGTCCCCACTCTCCTCGCGCCGCAGCCGGCGCCGTCTGGCACCACATTGACTTTGGTCGCGCTGTCGCAGGCATTTTTCGGGCCCGGCCTTGGTACGGCCTCGCTTTTGGCCTATGGGGTTTCGCTCAGGGGCTCGACGTCGGCCGGGCGGATGGCCTTGGCGCTGGTACTGGCACAGGTCTTCGCCGCTTGGCTCGGTGGCTTTGCGCTGGCGTCTTTGGCCTTTGCGGCGGGACTGAGCCCGCTTGCCGGCGGCGGGTTCCTTTTCGAGACGCTGCCCCTTATGGGCGCGCGGCTGCCGTACGGCGCGCTCGTCGTTGCGCTTTGTTACCTTGGCCTGCTCTGTGCCGCGTGGCTTTCGGGGATCGCATGGCTTGAGCCTGCCATGCAGCTTGTGGCGGCGCGGGGCCTATCCCGGGGACGCGCGGCCCTTGGGCTCGGGGTTGCCGCGTTCGTGACCGCCGCAGTCCTTACGCTTTCTTTGAAGTCGTGGGCCTTTTCATTTACCTTCTTTGGGCGGCTCAAGACGCTCGGCTTGCTCGATGTGGCCATGATTATTGCCGTGAATGTCTTGTTGCCATGGGGCGCGGGCGGCTTGAGTCTGCTCATGGGCTGGGCGTCGGATGGGCTTTTCGGTCGACGCGAAGCGCTTCATGGCCTGCTACCCCGCCTCTGGTTCTGGGCCTTGCGCCTGCTTGTACCCGCGGCGGTCCTGATCGTGATTCTTACGGCACCTAGGTTGGTCTTGTGACAACGATTAGCAAAAGTGCGCTCGTACCCTATAGCGCTGAAGAGATGTATGAGTTGGTGGCCGACGTCGAGAGCTATCCGCGGTTTTTGCCGTGGTGCGCGGGGACGCGTGTGCTGGAGCGCGACGA
This sequence comes from Pseudomonadota bacterium, assembly GCA_021819125.1. Taxonomy (GTDB): domain Bacteria; phylum Pseudomonadota; class Gammaproteobacteria; order Acidiferrobacterales; family Acidiferrobacteraceae; genus Acidiferrobacter. The sequence continues at coordinate 2,540 of JAKARW010000013.1, forward strand.
CTCGGGCCTGGTCGCGGAGATCGACATGGCCTTCGGGGGCATCCGCAAGACCTTTACGACCCGCAACACCCACTCGCCTGGGCGGATGGACATTTGCCTGGTGCACGGCCCATTCAGCCGGCTCGAGGGGTCATGGCGCTTTGCCCAGGTGGGGGAGCTCGGGAGCCGGATCAGTCTGGACCTGGAATTCGATTTCGCAAACCGCCTGCTGGCGCTCGCCGTGGGGCCGGTCTTCGGGACGATCGCCAATAGCCTGGTCGACAGTTTCCAAAAGCGCGCACGCGAGGTCTATGGCGCGCGTTGAGTGGCCGGTCGAGGTCGTGTACGGGGCCGTGGTGCCCGATGTCCGGTGGGTACGCGTGACCCCGGGAAGCTGCGTCCTCGATGCCATTCGTCAGTCGAGACTGCTCGAGGACTACCCGGGACTTGATATCCGCGCGCGCCGGGTCGGGATCTTCGGACGGTTCGTGGCCTTGAGCGATTCGGTCAAGGCGTTCGATCGCGTGGAGATCTACGCGCCGTTACCCGAGGACCCGAAGGACAGCCGCCGGCGACGCGCCGCCGTCAAGAGTGGGACTTCCCGTAAATGTGGCGCGGGGTCGGACGGGGCGTCCCGACGATACGCGCAAGCTTCCCATTCTTGAAATACAAGGTGAAGTGTTCGGCTATGAGCGGCTTATAGTTGCGCTTCAGGGAGTAGTAGTAGTCCCAGCGATTCGGATGGAATGGGTCGTGAATCGCCGGCGCCCCGAGATCATAGACCACTTCGTTCTCGGTCATCCCGAGGTGTAGACGGCCGATCATCCGGGCGGTGATGACGTTACCCTGCTGGACTGTCGGGCGATAGAGCAAATGGCAGCCGCTCAGTGCCAGCGATGCCAACACAAGAAAAAGCACATTCGGTTTTTGCATGGGAATCGTTCTAGTTTACACTGGCTTTCCGTGGGTCGAAGGTGACAAAGTACACTATCGACCTCGTCAAGGCAAAAAGCGCGGGACGCACTATCATGAGCGACAGTACCGATCTCAAGAAGGCCGGTCTCAAGGCGACACTGCCGCGTCTTAAGATCCTCGGCATCCTTGAGGAGCCGCGGGCCCGACACATGACCGCCGAGGACGTCTATAAGGCGTTATTGGACATGGGCGAAGAGGTGGGTCTGGCGACCGTCTACCGGGTCTTGACCCAATTTGAAAGCGCGGGGCTTGTCATCCGCCACAACTTCGAGGGCGGACGTTCGGTCTTCGAGGTCAACCAGGGTGGGCATCACGACCATGTCGTATGCGTGGAATGCGGCGAGGTCTTCGAGTTCTACGATCCGGCCATCGAGGAGCGCCAGCGGCGGGTGGCCGAGACCCTCGGGTTTCATGTCGACAGCCACTCCCTCTACATGTACGGCACCTGCCTTGGCATGAAGCGCGAAGGCAAGTGTTCAAAGAGGCTCATTCCCGGATCCGGCGTGCCTAGGGAGCGTGACGGCCGAGGTTGAGCTGCACCGCGATTTCGTCGCAGTTATTGTACTTGTAGCATTTCACGCACACGTTCCAGACTTTCTCGGGCAGTGTATCCATGGCCACGGTGACGAATCCGAGCTTATGAAAAAAGGTCGGGACATAGGTCAGGGCTATGAGTCGGCGCAGGCCAAGCTGCCGGGCCTCGGCGATGATGCGCTGGACCATGAGGCGTCCAAGCCCGCGGCGCTCGTACTCCTCGGCCACGACCAGGCTTCGGACCTCGCCCAGATCCTCCGTAAAGATCTCGAGCGCGCCGATTGCCACGACCTGTTCATCGACCTCGATCACGAAAAAGTCCCGTAGGTGACGGTAGATCTCGTTCATGGTGCGCGGCAACAGGTTGCCCTTGGTCGCATAAATCTCGAGAAAGTGGTGAATGAGCGGGACATCGGCGATACGCGCCGGCCGCACCGTGGGCGCCCCTCCCTTATCCACGAAGCATGTCTCGCGCCAGAGCGCGCGTGCGGGCGCTTACCGCTATCCCCCCCAGCATGCGCGCGATCTCCTCGATGCGCCGCGCCTGGGTCAAGATTTCGATCGAGCTTATGGTTCGCCCCGCGGTTTGGCCCTTTTCGACGAGAAGGTGGGTGTCGCCTTGCGCGGCCACCTGCGGCAAATGGGTGATGCATAGGACCTGGCGGGTCTTCGAAAGCTCGTGGAGCCTAAGGCCTACGATCTCCGCGACGGCGCCCCCGATCCCGACGTCGACCTCATCGAATACCAGCGTCGGGCCCGCGCACACGTCGGCTAAGACCACCTGCAGGGCAAGACTGATGCGTGAAAGTTCGCCGCCCGAGGCGATCCTCGCAAGGGGCTTGAAGGACGCATCGGGTGTCGGGCTCACCAAAAACTCGACGCCCTCGCAGCCATTGACAGACAATTCTTCCGGGGTCAGGGCCGCCTGCAGGCGCGCCGAGCCAAGCCCCAGGCGCCCCATCTCTGCGGTGACCGCTTGCGCCAGCGCGGGCGCGGCCGCATGGCGCTTTGCGCTTAAAACCGCGGCCAGATCCATGGCCTCGTGTTCGCGCTGAGCGATCTCTTGGGCGAGTTTTGCCACGGCGTCCTCGTCGCCTTGCAGGGATTCATATTCTGCCGCGAGCCGCGCCCAAAGCGTTGGCAGTTCCTCAGCCGGGGTGTGATGCTTTCGCGCCAGATCGTGCCAGCGGGCCACGCGGGACTCGAGCGCCGAAAGATCCAGGGGTTCGCTCTCGAGGCCGCCTCCGATACGGTTCAGGGCGATCACCGCCTCACTGATCTCGACCCCGGCGCTTTCAAGCAGGCCTTCGACCTCGGCGAGCCGCGGCTCGTGGCGCGTCAGATGCCGAAGGCTGTTCATGGCCTTCTCGAGCGCCGCGGATAGGGCGTCTTCTCCCTCGCTTAACAAGGTGACGAGGTCACTTATGCCCGATATGAGCTCCTGGGCATGGGCCAGGCGCCGCTCCGTGGCGTTGAGTTCCTGCCATTCGCCCACCTGCGGGTGGAGGGCCTCGAACTCATCCAATTGGTAGCGCACCAGTGACGCGCGGGCGGCCCGCTGTTCGGCCGCTTCCTGCAGGGCCCGGTGGCGGCCCCGCGCCGACTGCAAGGCCGCCACCGCGCCGGCCAGCGCCCGAGCCTCGCCCTCGGCGCCAGCGTAGGCGTCAAGGAGGCCACGCTGCACGTCTTTACGCATGAGCGCCTGGTGTTCGTGCTGTCCGTGAAGATCGAGCAGCCGTTCGCCCAGTTCGCGCAACAGCTGCAAAGGGACGGGGGTGGCATTGATGAAGGCGCGCGACCGGTCGGGCGCGACGACCCGGCGCACGATGCATTGGTCGGCGTCGGCCGTCAGGTCGCGTTCGGCAAGCCATGCGCGCGCGGGGCTCTCTGGGGCGAGATCGAACGTGGCGGTGACCTCGGCGGTATCGGCCCCGGTCCTGATGACCCCGGCGTCTGCGCGCGAACCCAGCACAAGCCCCAAGGCATCTACGAGCAGGGATTTGCCGGCACCGGTCTCGCCGGTGACGACCGACAACCCGGGTCCAAGCGGAATACGGAGCTCGTCTATGACCACGAATGATCGGATAAGCAGCTCGGAAAGCATCACACCCGTCGACCCCAGTGGAGCTTCTGGCGCAAGACCTCGTAGTGATTGCGGCCTTCCGGATGCAGCAGGACGAGCGGGGTCTCAGCCCGGCGGACGCCCAGGCGGTCACCGTTTCTGACACCGAAGTTCGATTGGCCGTCGAAGGTCACATGGGCGCTTTGATCGCTTACGAGCACGATTTCCACATGGCAACTGCTGTGCACCACAATCGGCCGGTTGCTCAAGGTCTGCGGGCAGATCGGCACCACGACAATGGCCGCGAGCGTAGGGTGAAGGATCGGTCCGCCCGCCGACATGGCATAGGCCGTGGAGCCAGTCGGGGTGGCGATGATCACGCCATCGGCGCGCGAGCCGCTCACGAGCTGGCCGTCGATGTAGGTTTCAAACTCGATGAGGCGTGCGAGCTCGCCCTTATTCACGACCGCGTCGTTGAGGGCCAGGCGTTTTACGAGCGTCTGGCCGTCGCGAACGATGGTGGCCGCCAGCAGAAAGCGTTCCTCCGCCTGGTAGTGACCATCCAGGATATCGTTGATCATGCCGATGTTGTCGGTGGATACGTCGGCGAGAAAGCCCAGGCGCCCGGCGTTGACCCCTATCAGGGGGACATGATGGGGCGTCAGCATGCGCGCCACCCCAAGCAGGGTGCCGTCGCCGCCCAGCACGATGGCAAGGTCTATGACCTCCCCGATACGGTCGAGCGGGCAGGCGGTGACGCCCGCGAGATCGAGGGCGGCGGCGGTATCCGCCTCGACGATGATCTCGAGGGCGCGCGCCTCCAGGAGTCGGTAAAGGCGTAACAGGAGTTCGCGCCCGCCTCGGCCACCGTACTTACCGAACAAACCGACGCGTTTTATGACCGCCTTCATTGCCCGTCCCTCATGATGACAACACTAGCATGGGTCCCTTTATGCGGCCAGAGAGCGTGACCCCGCAACCACCACGCCTCTGTACTGTTGACACCCCGGACCGCTATTGGTAGCGTGCCACTGGCACTCGGAAAGTGGGAGTGCTAAGAGGAGGGGTAGCTTATGGTGTCGTTAACGCCTCGTGCCGAACGGCTCCTCAAGGCGCTAATCGGACAGTATATATCCGAAGGCCAGCCCGTCGGTTCGCGGACATTAGTGAAGCAGGCCGGATTGGAGTTCAGTCCGGCCACTGTGCGCAACATCATGTCCGACCTCGAGGAGCTCGGGCTCATCCGCTCGCCTCACACCTCGGCCGGGCGCGTACCGACCGAGCGCGGCTACCGTTTTTTCGTGAATACGCTGCTTGCGGTCAAATCCCCGAAGACCTTGGACGTGGCCTCGATCGAGGACCGGTTCCTGGCGGATCAAGATCCGCAGCAACTCATCGAGTCGATGTCCGGCCTGCTCTCGCAGGTGACCAAGCTCGCCGGGATCGTACGCGTGCCGCGGCGCGCCGACGCCGGTTTTCTGCAACTCGATTTCCTGGCGCTGTCGCCTACCCGGGTGCTCGTGATCCTGGTGACGCAAGACGGCCAAGTCTTGAATCGGGTCATCCACCCCAAACGGTCGTATTCGGCCTCGGAGTTGCAGCAGGCGGCCAACGTGTTCAATGGTGCCTACGCGGGCCTCTCCCTCGATGACGTCCGGCGGAGCCTAGTCGAGGCTCTACGGCGCGACAGCGAAGATATGCAGCAGATTCTGCGCTCGGCGGTGGAGATGGCCCATCAGGTGTTTGCCGGGGAGGCCATGAGCGAGGCGCCGCTCTTTGTGAGCGGTGAATCCAACCTGCTGGCGTTTCCGGAGCTCAGTAATACCGAGAAGCTGCGCCGCCTGTTCGAGGCGTTCACCGTCAAACAGGATCTTTTGCATCTCCTCGATCAGAGCATGGTCTCGCAGGGGGTGCAGATCTTCATCGGCGCGGAGTCCGGTTACGAGGCCCTGGAGTCGTGCAGTGTGGTGACCGCGCCCTATGAGGTCGACGGCCAGATCGTGGGTACCGTAGGGGTGGTCGGACCGACGCGCATGTCCTACGACCGCGTGATCTCGGTAGTCGATGTCACCGCGCGCCTATTGAGCGGCGCTTTGAGCCATGGCGTCCCAAGTTAACGCGCGCTTGATTTGCCGCGAGGCAATCCCCACATGCCGCGGGTGGGTTTATTACGGAGCGGGTGATGGCGGACAATGACACGATGACAGGCGATAAGGATACGGCCGCGCAAACACAAACGCCGGGGCGTGAGGAGCCGCAAGCGGCCTCTGAACCCGCGGATCCGGCGGCACTGGCCGCCGAGCTCGAGCGGGTTCGCGCCGAGCTTGCCGAGACCCGCGAGCGGCTTTTGCGAGTCGCCGCGGATGCCGAAAACAGCAGGCGGCGCGCCGAGCAGGATGCGGCGACGGCGCGCAAGTTTGCCCTGGAGCGCTTCGCGGCCGAGCTTTTGCCGGTGCGCGATAGTCTCGAGCGCGCCCGCGCCATCGATCGCGGCACCGCTGGCAATGCCCTGGAGGCGCTCTTTGCCGGGGTGGACCTGACCTTGCAGCTGATGGATTCGGTGCTCGAGAAGTTCGCGATCACGGTGATCGATCCCGTCGGGGCCCGATTCAATCCCGACCAGCATCAGGCCATGTCCATGGTCGAGAGCGAAGATGTGCCGGCCAACCACGTCGTGGCGGTCGTGCAAAAAGGGTTTTTGTTGAATGACAGGCTTTTGAGGCCGGCCCTGGTGGTGGTCGCCAAGTCCAAGTCCTGACCCTTGAAAAATGCCTCCTGGTCCCCATCTGAGAACCAGCGGCTTACAACTATTTTCCCGGTATCGGGAGCGAGAGGACAAAAGCGATGGCAAAGATTATCGGGATCGACTTAGGAACCACGAATTCGTGCGTGGCCGTCATCGAGGGCGGTAAGCCGCGCGTCATCGAGAACAGCGAAGGTGACCGCACCACACCCTCGATCGTCGCCTACGCCAACGAAGGCGAGATCCTGGTCGGGCAGTCGGCCAAGCGTCAGGCGGTCACCAATCCGCAGAACACGCTGTATGCCGTCAAGCGTCTTGTGGGCCGCAAGTTCGACGACGAGATCGTGCAGCGCGACATCAAGATGGTGGCCTACAAGATCGTACGCGCCAAGAACGGAGACGCGTGGGTCGAGGTAAACGGCAAGCAGATGGCGCCCCCGGAGGTGTCGGCGCGCGTCCTTCAGAAGATGAAGAAGACCGCGGAAGACTATCTGGGCGAAGAGGTGACCGAGGCGGTCATCACCGTGCCGGCCTACTTCAACGACGCCCAACGGCAGGCGACCAAGGACGCCGGGCGGATCGCGGGGTTAAACGTCAAGCGCATCATCAACGAGCCTACCGCCGCGGCGTTGGCTTTTGGCCTCGACAAGAAGGAGGGGGATCGTAAGATCGCGGTCTATGATCTCGGGGGCGGCACCTTTGACATCTCCATCATCGAGATCGCCGAGGTCGATGGTGAACACCAATTCGAGGTGCTGTCGACAAACGGCGACACCTTCCTCGGGGGCGAGGACTTCGATCTGCGGCTGATCGATTATCTGGCCGAGGAGTTCAAGAAGGACGCGGGCATCGATCTGCACAAGGATCCCTTGGCACTACAGCGCCTGAAGGATGCGGCGGAAAAGGCCAAGATCGAGCTGTCTTCACGGGCCCAGACGGACGTCAATCTGCCGTATGTGACGGCCGATGCGAGTGGGCCTAAGCATTTGAATGTGAAGATCACGCGCGCCAAGCTAGAGAGCCTGGTGGAGGATCTGATCCGGCGTACGATCGAGCCTTGCAAGATTGCGCTGAAGGACGCTGGCCTGAAGATCACCGAGGTCGACGACGTGATCCTCGTGGGCGGCCAGACGCGCATGCCCAAGGTGCAGGAGGCGGTGCGGGATTTCTTTGGGAAGGAGCCGCGCAAGGACGTGAACCCCGATGAGGCGGTGGCGATCGGCGCCGCGGTCCAGGGTGGCGTGTTGGCGGGCGATGTCAAGGATGTCTTGTTGCTGGATGTGACCCCGTTGTCTCTGGGCATCGAGACCATGGGCGGCGTCATGACCAAGCTCATCCAAAAGAACACCACGATACCGACCAAGGCCGCGCAGGTGTTCTCGACGGCCGAGGACAGCCAGACGGCGGTTACCGTACACGTCCTGCAAGGCGAGCGCGAGATGGCGGCGGGCAACAAGTCGCTCGGGCGTTTCGATCTCACCGATATACCGCCGGCGCCACGCGGCGTTCCGCAGGTCGAGGTGACCTTCGATATCGATGCCAACGGCATCCTGCACGTGTCGGCGCGCGATAAAGCGACGGGCAAGGAGAACCGCATTGTCATCAAGTCGAGCTCGGGGCTGAGCGAGGCCGAGATCCAGCGCATGGTGCAGGATGCCGAGGCGCATGCCGAGGAGGACCGCCGCGCCCATGAGCTGGTGGACGCCCGTAACCAGGCCGAGGCGCTCGTGCACAGCACGCGCAAGTCATTGCATGATCTCGGCGATAAGGTAAGCGCGGCCGACAAGAGCGCGATCGAGGCGGCCATGCGTGATCTGGAGGCGGCCGTCAAGGGCGATGACAAGGCCGAGATCACCGCCAAGACCGAGGCGTTGAGTCAGGCAAGTCACAAGCTCACAGAGCAGATGTACGCGCAGAGCCAGGCCAATGCATCGCCGGGCGGCGACGCGCAGCAGCCGGGCGGGACGCACGCCGGTGGGGACAATGTCGTCGACGCCGAGTTTGAAGAGGTCAATGAGAATCGCCGCGAGAAGTAAGGCTTTGGGAGACGGCATGGGCGCGGGCGGTGTTGACGCCCGTGCCTTTTTTCTTCTAAGGTCGGGGTTTTGCGGCAATGCAGGGTTATGACGACGCGACGCGATTATTATGAGATTCTCGGTGTCGTCCGCGGGGCGGACGACACGGATATCAAGAAGGCCTATCGCCGCATGGCGATGAAGCATCATCCCGACCGTAATCCCGATGACAAGAATGCCGAGGCCGTCTTCAAAGAGTGCCAAGAGGCCTACGAGGTCTTGAGCGACCCGCAAAAGCGCTCGGCTTATGACCAGTTTGGCCATGCCGGCGTGCAAGGTGGCGGGGTGCCAGGGGGTGGACCGTTCGGCGCCGGGGGCTTTGCCGATATCTTCGATAACGTCTTCGGGGATATCTTCGGCGGGGGCGGGGGCGGACGCCGTGGCAGCCAGGTCTATCGGGGCGCCGATGTGCGCTTCACCCTGGACTTGTCGCTGGAGGATGCGGTGTTCGGGACCGAGGCCCGCGTGCGGGTCCCGACGATGGCCACCTGCGACCTCTGCAAAGGGTCCGGGGCGCGCGCCGGGAGCGTTCCTGTGACCTGTCCCACGTGTGGCGGTCATGGCCAGGTGCGTTTGCAGCAAGGCTTCTTTTCGATTCAGCAGACCTGCCCCAATTGCCGCGGGAGCGGACGGGCCATCAGTCAGCCGTGCGTCGAGTGTCGCGGCGAGGGCCGCGCGCGGCGCGCCAAGACCCTGTCGGTGACGATTCCGGCGGGCGTCGATGAGGGCGACCAGATCCGGGTGAGCGGCCAGGGGGACGCGGGCGAGAACGGCGGTCCGCCAGGCGACCTCTATGTGCAGGTCAAGCTAAAGCCGCACCCCCTGTTCCGCCGGGAACAGGATGATTTGTACTGTAAAGTGCCGGTGCGTTTCGGGACCGTGGTTTTGGGCGGCGAGATCGAGATCCCGAGTCTCGATGGGCGCATGACCCTGAAGATCCCGCCGGAGACGCAGACCGACAAGGTCTTTCGCGTGCGCGGCAAGGGGGTCAAGAATGTCCGCACCAGCCATGTCGGCGACCTCTTCTGTCAGATAACGGTGGAGACGCCAGTCAAGCTGACGCGCGCCCAGCGCGAATTGCTCGAGGCCTTCGATGCCTCGGTGCGCGAGGGTGGGGAGCGCCACAATCCGGTCGAGCACTCGTGGCTCGACAAGCTGCGGGGTTTCTTCGAGCCTAAGGCGCGCAGTTCCGGGGAATAAAAGCCGGCGGGCGTCGTCTCTCCTCATTATCGCAACGAGGGCTCGTTATGGGCGACAAACGCACGTTCAATCCAGGGCGCCGGCGGATCATCGCCGCCGCCGGCGGCGTGGCGGCGGCCATGGGATCCGGTGCCGCCTTCGCCGGTTCCGCCGACAGCCTTGATCTCACCTTCCCGGGCCAAAAGGCCAAACACCATATCGTCTACCAGCTAAACCAGGCGGATCATGGCTATCAGCAGCATATCCTGTCGTCGGTTCAGGCCATGTTGCGCTATTATGGGAGCTCGATCCACATCGTGGTAACCTGCTTTGCCGAGGGTATCAGCGTGGTCTTGAAAAAGCCCGTGCGGCCGGTGGCAAAGAGCATCCGCGTGGGCGTCGCGAGCCTGCACGATTACGGCGTGGAGTTTCATGGCTGCGGCAATACCCTACGGACACTGAAGCTCACGAAATCGGCGTTGCTGCCGCTTGCCACCTATGTGCCCATGGGGGCGGCAGACCTGATGGAGCTCCAGCATAAAGGCTACGCGTATATCGCCTGGTAGGGCCGTGCGTCCATCCGAGGGATCGGCCGGCGGCGGCCGGGGCGCGGCGCCGGCTTTCTTAAAAGGAGGGATCATGAGGGTTGCCGTGGCGGGGGCCACCGGTCGCATGGGCCGGGCGGTGCTCGCGGCATTGCGTGGGCAGGCCGACCTGTGTCTCTCGGGGGCGCTCGTGCGCGCCCGCGATGGCGCCTGTGGGCAGGACGCGGGGGTCCTGATCGGCGGCGCGCCGTTTGGGATCGCGCTATCGGATGTGCCCGAAGAGGTGATCGCCGGTTGCGATGTCCTGGTCGATTTCACAACCCCTGAGGCGAGCGCGCATCATGCGGAAATCTGCGCGCGGCTCGGTAAGGGTGCGGTCATCGGTACCACCGGGCTTTCGGGGGCCTTCGCCGAACGGTTGCGGATTTTGGCCGGCCAGGGCCGCTTTGTGGTGTCCGCCAATATGAGTGTCGGCGTAAACCTGGCCCTGCATATACTGGAGATCGCCGCCCGCGCCCTTCCGGACGCGGATATCGAGATCCTGGAGGCGCATCACCGTCACAAGGTCGATGCCCCGTCGGGAACCGCGTTGCGTTTGGGCGAAGTGGCGGCTGCCGCCCGTGGTGCGCGCCTCACGGATGTGGCGGTGTACGATCGTCACCGTGAGCGCGCCGCGCGCGCCCCGGGCAGCATAGGCTTTGCGACCATCCGCGCAGGCGAGATCGTGGGTGAGCATCGTGTGTACCTGGCGTTGCCCTCGGAGCGCCTCGAGATCGCGCACATCGCCGATAACCGCGCGGTGTTTGCCGACGGGGCGTTGCGCGCGGCCCGTTTTTTGATAAGCCGCCCCCATGGCCTCTACGACATGCAGAACGTGCTCGGGCTTCGTTGATTTCGCGCGGCCATCCCGTTACAATCCCCCGGCAAAACCTTGTGAATGACTCGTTTTCCGGGCGGGAGCGGCGAAGAGCGGCTCCCGCTTTTGTATGTAAACCCTGAGGCGGGAGGTACCGTGGCGCAACCGGCATTGCTTGCTCTCGCCGACGGCACAGTGTTCGTCGGGGAGTCTATCGGGGCTGCAGGGGCCTCCCAGGGTGAGCTTGTATTCAATACCGCTATGACGGGCTACCAGGAGATCCTCTCGGACCCTTCGTACGCAAGCCAGATCGTCACGCTGACCTACCCGCATATCGGGAACACCGGAGTCAATGACGACGACATGGAGGCGGCAGGCATCCACGCCGCCGGGCTTGTGGTGCGCGATGCGCCGACGCGCTACAGCAATTTCCGCGGGACTCAAGACCTGAAGGGTTTTCTGCAACAGCAGGGAGTGGTGGCCATAGCCGGCGTCGACACGCGTGCGCTCACGCGCCGACTGCGCGAGCAGGGCGCGCAGAATGCGGCCATAGTGGCCGGCGAAAGGGCCGGCGACCGCGCGGCGGCAATCGCGCTCGCGCGCGCCTTTCCCGGCCTCGACGGACTCGATCTCGCCAAGGCGGTGTCGACGCCGCGGTCGTATGTCTGGGACGAGGGGCTATGGGAGACGACGACCCCGCCGCCTCGCTACCACGTCGTCGCTTACGATTATGGGATAAAGCGCAACATTCTGCGCAGTCTTGCGCAGGCCGGCTGCCGGGTCACGGTCGTGCCGGCGCAGACCGCGGCCCGGCAGGTGCTGGCCTTGAAGCCGGATGGCGTATTTCTCTCAAACGGGCCGGGCGATCCGAAGGCCTGCGACTATGCCATCGCCGCCACACGGGAACTCGTCGGCTCGGGCGTGCCGCTCTTTGGCATCTGCCTTGGCCACCAGCTACTGGGGCTCGCTTTGGGTGGCCGCACCCTGAAGATGAAGTTTGGCCATCACGGCGCCAACCACCCGGTCCTCGATATCGACTCCGGGCGCGTGCTGATCACAAGCCAGAATCATGGTTTCGCAGTCGATGAGGCAAGCTTGCCCCGCTGCCTGCGGGTGACACATCGCTCGCTGTTCGATGGTTCGGTGCAGGGGCTGGTGCATGCCGACCGGCCGGTCTTTTCCTTTCAAGGGCATCCCGAGGCGAGTCCGGGGCCTCATGATGTCTGGCCGCTTTTTGCGCGATTTGCAGCGCTCATGGATGCGGCGCGTAACGGGGTTGCGGGGTCCTGATGCCAAGACGCGACGACATCAAGAGTGTGCTTATCATCGGGGCCGGACCGATCGTCATCGGCCAGGGTTGCGAATTCGATTATTCGGGCACCCAGGCCTGCCGGGCGCTCAAGGAGGAGGGGCTGCGCGTCATCCTCGTGAACTCGAATCCGGCGACCATCATGACCGATCCGGATCTGGCCGACGCCACTTATATCGAGCCCATCAACTGGCGGGTCGTGGAGCGCATCATCGCCAAGGAGCGCCCGGACGCGTTGCTACCGACCATGGGCGGGCAGACGGCGCTCAACTGCGCGCTCGACTTGGATCGCGAAGGGGTTTTGGAGCGCTATGGCGTGCGCATGATCGGCGCCTCCAAGGCGGCCATCGATAAGGCCGAGGATCGCGAGCTCTTCAAGAAGGCGATGGAATCCATCGGTCTTGGGGTGGCCAAGGGGGCCATCGCCCACAGTCTCGAGGAGGCCCTGCAGGTGCATGCCCTGGTGGGCTTCCCGGCGATCATTCGGCCGTCGTTTACGCTGGGCGGCAGCGGCGGCGGGATCGCGTACAACCGTGAGGAGTTCATGCAGCTGTGCGAGCGCGGTCTGGACGCCTCGCCGACCCGCGAACTGCTGATCGAGGAGTCGATCATCGGTTGGAAGGAATTCGAGATGGAGGTCGTGCGCGATCGCCTGGACAACTGCATCATCGTCTGCGCGATCGAGAACATGGACCCCATGGGCGTGCATACCGGTGACTCCATTACCGTGGCTCCGGCGCAGACCCTCACGGACAAAGAGTACCAGAGGATGCGCGATGCGAGCATCGCGGTATTGCGTGAGATCGGCGTGGAGACCGGTGGATCGAACGTTCAGTTCGCGATCAATCCAAAGACCGGGCAAATGATCGTAGTCGAGATGAATCCACGTGTCTCGCGGTCATCGGCGCTTGCGTCCAAGGCCACGGGCTTTCCCATTGCCAAAGTGGCGACCAAGCTCGCCCTAGGCTATACGCTTGATGAACTGCGCAATGAGATCACGGGCGGCGCCACGCCGGCGTCGTTCGAACCTAGCATCGACTATGTCGTGACGAAGATTCCGCGCTTTACCTTCGAGAAGTTTCCCAAGGCCGATCCGACGCTGACGACCCAGATGAAGTCGGTGGGCGAGGCCATGGCGATCGGGCGCACCTTTCAGGAGTCTTTGCAAAAGGCCATACGCAGTCTCGAGATCGGCAGTTACGGGTTTGAGCCGCGCATCGACCGCATGGCCGATCCGAAGGCGGTCCGTGATCGCCTGGTCCAGGAGTTGAAGGTCCCAGGGGCGGAGCGGCTGTGGTATATGGCCGATGCCCTACGCGCGGGATTTACGGTCGAGGAGGTGCATGATTTGACGCGCGTCGACCCCTGGTTCGTGGCCCAGATCGCCGAAATCATGGCCGCCGAGGGCGAGATCGAGGCGCGGGCGGCGTTGGGTGTTTTGGTCGAGGCCGATGAGCCGGTTATGCGCGACTGGAAGCGGCGTGGATTTTCCGATCGCCGGATTGCCGCGCTTCTCGGGCAAGACGAGGATACCGTACGCGCGTTCCGGTATGCCCATGGCGTTCGGCCTGTCTATAAGAGGGTCGATTCGTGTGCCGCCGAGTTTGCGTCGGCCACGGCCTATATGTATTCGACCTATGAGGCGCAGTGCGAGGCAAGCCCCGAGGATCGGGCCAAGGTCGTCGTGCTAGGCAGCGGACCCAACCGCATCGGTCAGGGGATCGAGTTCGATTACTGTTGCGTCCATGCCTCGATGGCGTTGCGGGCAAGCGGTTATCAGACGATCATGATCAACTGCAATCCAGAGACCGTGTCCACCGATTACGATGTCTCGGACAGGCTCTATTTTGAGCCGCTGACGCTCGAGGATGTGCTTGAGATCACAGGACTCGAGCGGCCCGCCGGGGTGATCGTGCAATACGGCGGCCAGACACCCCTGAAACTTGCGCAAGGGCTCGCGGCAAACGGCGCGCCGATCGTGGGCACGAGTCCGGCGTCCATTGATCTTGCCGAGGATCGCGAACGTTTTCAGAGGCTCATTGTCGATCTCGGACTGCTCCAGCCGCCCAATCGCATCGCGCGTAACGCCATCGATGCGGTGGCGCTGGCCGAGCAGACCGGGTATCCGTTGGTGGTGCGGCCGTCCTACGTGCTGGGCGGCCGCGCCATGGAGATTTGCCATAACCGGGAAGATCTCGAGATCTACATGCGGATTGCGGTGCGGGTGTCCGATGACAGCCCCATTCTGCTCGACCGGTTCTTGAGCGATGCCATCGAGGTCGATGTGGACGCGGTCGCCGACGGGCAACGCGTGGTCATCGGCGGCATCATGGAACATATCGAGGAGGCGGGTGTCCATTCGGGCGACTCGGCCTGTTCACTGCCGCCCTTTGGGCTTTCCGCGGCCTTGCAAGATGAGTTGCGCCGGCAGACCGTCGTGCTGGCGCGGGCCCTGGATGTGGTCGGTCTCATGAATGTCCAGTTCGCGATCAAGGATCAAGAGGTCTATGTCCTCGAGGTGAATCCGCGGGCATCGCGCACCATACCGTACGTCTCGAAGGCCACGGCGCGGCCGCTTGCCAAGATCGCGGCGCGCGTGATGATGGGGGAGTCGCTCGAGAGCCAAGGGATTGCCTCCGAGGTGGTACCCGCTTACTACTCGGTGAAGGAGGCCGTGTTCCCGTTTATCAAATTCCCGGGGGTCGATACGGTTCTTGGACCAGAGATGAAGTCGACCGGCGAGGTCATGGGCATAGGCCGGAGTTTCGGCGAGGCCTTCGCCAAATCGCAGATCGCGGCGGGCGCGGCTATTCCAAACGGCGGTCGGCTATTCATAAGTGTGCGTGACCGCGATCGCGCCGCGGCGGTGCCGATCGCCCGGTATTTCGCCGATCATGGATTCGACCTTCTCGCGACGCGCGGCACGGCGGGCGTGCTCGAGACGTCGGGTCTTGATGTGCGCGTGGTCAACAAGGTATCGGAAGGCCGGCCGCATGTCGTGGACATGATCAAAAATGACGAGATCGACATCATCGTCAATACCGTAGCCGACAAGCAAAGCATGGCCGATTCTTATCTTATCCGGCGCGAGGCCTTGCAGCATAAGGTGACAAACTATACAACGCTTGCGGCGGCGCGCGCGGCGTGCGAGGCGCACGGGCACATGCAGGAGTTCGAGGTGCGATGTTTGCAGGACTTGCATAAGGAGATCGCGCATGACTAAAGTCCCTCTCACGGTAAGCGGTGCCGAGAAGCTAAAGCAGGAGCTGCATCGCTTAAAGACCGTCGAGCGGCCGCGCATCATTCAAGCGATCGCGGAGGCTCGGGCGCACGGCGATTTATCGGAAAACGCCGAATACCATGCGGCCAAGGAACAACAAAGCTTCATCGAGGGGCGGATAAAGGACGTCGAGGCCAAACTTGGCAACGCCCAGATCATAGATCCTCTGACCGTGAACGCCCAGGGCCGGATCGTGTTTGGCGCGACGGTCGATCTTTTTGAGGAGGAGGGGCAGCGCGAAGTGACCTACCAGATCGTCGGTGACGACGAGGCGGACATCCAGGACGGGAAGATATCGATCAGTTCCCCGATCGCGCGCGCCTTGATCGGCAAGGAGAGTGGCGATGTCGTGGAGGTACGCGTCCCGGATGGCACCCGCCAGTATGAGATCCTCGACATCCGCTACATCTGATCGGCCCCAGGCGTCATGGCGCGCGCTGGGGTTTGCGCGGGTTGCCGCCGTGTTGTGGATAGGCAGTCTGTGGACGATCGCAGGCGTCGTACCCTTATTGTTCTGGCGGTTGCCCCAGGCGGTGGCGGGCGGGCTTGCGGGCGATTTATTCGCGGCCGGACAGGGTCTCGGCCTTATCCTCGGCGGGATTGTGGCGCGCGCGGTGCCGGCTGGGCGCGAGCGGCGTCTGGCGCGCATCGCGTGGGGGCTTGATGCCCTGTTCGTGCTACTCATCCTGCCGGTCATGGCGATCCTGCGCGCCACTTCGCATTTCGGGCCCCGGAGCCCATCCTGGGAACCCTTCATGGCCCTGCACGCCGTGTCCACGACAATCTATCTCGCCGAAGGGGTCTTAGGGCTCGTGGTCGTGGCGCGCGCCTTATGAAGGCGTAAGATCGATCCATGGCCCGCAATCGCTGGATGGACGAGCATTTCGCCGACCCTTATGTGAAACGCGCGCAGGCCGAGGGCTACCGTTCGCGGGCCGCCTATAAGCTGATGGAGATCGATGCCCGGGATCGCCTCATCCATCCGGACTCCGTAATTGCGGATCTCGGCTGCGCCCCCGGTGGGTTTGCCCAGTATGCGGCCCATAAGCTCGGCCCGACCGGACGGCTGGTGGCGGTCGATATCCTGCCCATGGATCCATTGCCTGGGGTGGTGTTCATTCAGGGGGATTTCACTGAGCCCGACTGCGATCAGGCGGTGCGCGCCGCGCTCGGGGACCGGGTGGACCTTGTAATTTCCGACATGGCCCCCAATATAAGCGGAATCGGGGCATCCGATCAGGCGCGGGCCATGGGCTTGGCCGAGATCGCCCTCGATTTTGCCGTCTCGTGCTTGACCCGGGAGGGCCGTTGTCTTATCAAGGTTTTTCAGGGTGCCGGATTCCCGGAGCTTTTGGCCGACATGCGGTGCCGTTTTCAACGGGTGGCCACGCGCAAACCGCCGGCGTCGCGCCCCCGCAGTCCCGAGGTTTACCTCCTCGGTACCGGGTTGCGGCCTGTTGTGTCGGGACCGGAGTCGTAGGAGAATGGCGGCAGGCGCGTCTTTTGGGGCGCACGAGGTCACACCTTGAATAATCTTGCGAAAAATCTGCTCCTATGGCTCATCATTGCCATAGTGCTGATGTCGGTGTTCAATAGTTTCGGCAGCCATCACACGGCGGTTCGATCGATCCCATTCTCGCGGTTCATCAATCATGTGAAGCAAGGGCAGGTGGGCGGCGTCGTCATCAAGGGTCACGAGATTACCGGGACCACGAAGACCGGCCAGCATTTTCAGACCTACGCGCCGACGGATTCGGGACTGGTGAGCGAGCTACTAAGTAATGGCGTGAGCGTCGACGCCAAGCCGCCGGCGCAGCAGTCTTTGCTGCTGCAGATCTTCATCAACTGGTTCCCGTTGCTGTTGTTCGTCGGTGTATGGATATTCTTCATGCGCCAGATGCAGGGCGGGGCAGGCGGCCGTAGCGCCATGAGCTTTGGCAAGAGCAAGGCGCGCATGTTGACGGAAGATACCAATAAGGTGACTTTCGAGGATGTCGCCGGTGTCGAAGAGGCCAAGGAGGAGGTCAAGGAGTTAGTCGAGTTTCTGCGCGACCCGACCAAGTTCCAGAAGCTCGGCGGACGCATCCCGCGCGGTGTGCTTATGACGGGTAGCCCGGGTACCGGCAAGACCTTGCTCGCCAAGGCCATTGCCGGTGAGGCCAAGGTGCCGTTCTTCTCGATCTCCGGCTCGGACTTCGTGGAGATGTTCGTGGGCGTGGGCGCCTCGCGCGTGCGCGATATGTTCGACCAGGCCAAAAAGCATGCCCCCTGTATCATTTTCATCGACGAAATCGATGCCGTCGGCCGTCAGCGCGGCGCGGGTCTTGGCGGTGGCCACGACGAGCGTGAGCAGACCCTGAACCAGTTGCTAGTCGAGATGGACGGTTTCGAGGGCAGCGAGGGGGTGATCGTGATCGCCGCCACCAACCGGCCGGACGTACTCGACCCGGCGCTGTTGCGTCCCGGTCGGTTCGATCGCCAGGTCTTCGTGCCGCTACCAGACATTCGCGGGCGCGAGCAGATCATCCGTATTCATATGCGCAAGGTGCCGGTCTCGGATGACGTGGTGCCAAGCATCTTGGCGCGCGGCACACCTGGGTTCTCCGGCGCGGATCTTGCCAATCTCGTGAACGAAGCGGCGCTGTTTGCGGCACGCGCCAACAAGCGTCTCGTGGAGATGCAGGACTTCGAACTCGCCAAGGACAAGATCGTCATGGGCGCGGAGCGCCGCTCCATCGTGATGCCCGAAAGAGAGCGCGTCAATACGGCCTACCATGAGTCGGGCCATACCGTGGTGGCGCGCCTTTTGCCTAATACCGACCCCGTCCATAAGGTGACCATCATTCCTCGTGGACGGGCGCTCGGGGTGACGATGCAGCTGCCGACCGAGGATCGCTATAGCCACGACCGCGAGTACCTGCTGTCGACCATCGCCGTGCTCATGGCCGGGCGCATCGCCGAGGAGGTGTTCATGCATCAGATGACCACCGGGGCCGCCAACGATTTCGAGCGAGCGACCGAGCTTGCGCGCAACATGGTGAGCCGTTGGGGCATGAGTGATCGGCTCGGCACGCGTGTGTATGGCGAAAATCAGAGCGAGGTGTTTTTGGGGCGCGATGTGACCACCCACAAGAACCTGAGCGATGCCATGGCGCAGCTCGTGGATGCCGAGATACGGCGTATTGTAGACGAGCAGTACGGTCGGGCGCGACGCATCATCGAGACCAATAAGGATAAGGTGGAGACGATGGCGGGCATGCTGCTTGAGTGGGAGACGCTCGAAACAGACCAGATCAACGACATCATGGAAGGCCGCAAGCCGCGTCCACCCTTTGGTTTCAACGACACCAACAGCACCACTCCGGGAGGCGACAGCGGCGCGCCCAAGGCGGCCGACCGGGTGCGCGTGAATCCACGCATGGATACCCCGGCCGGGGAGTCGCGGTAGGCTAGGCGCGCGATGGCGCAGACGCACGAGGCCGCGGCCTCCTGGCTGCGGGCCGATGGCCGGGTGGCCATCATGGGTATCTTGAATGTAACCCCCGATTCCTTTTCGGACGGGGGTCTTTTTTTGTCTTTGGATAAGGCGCTGGCGCATGCAGAGACGCTCATCGAGGCGGGCGCCGACATCATCGACATTGGCGGGGAATCGACCCGCCCTTTGGCGCCGCCGGTAAGTCCCGATGAGGAATTGGCGCGCGTGGTCCCGGTCATCGAGGCCGTGACCGCGCGCTTTCCCGTACCGTTGTCGGTCGATACTTCAGAACCGCGGGTCATGATCGAGGCGGTCGCGGCGGGGGCCTCTTTTATCAATGATGTGCGCGCGCTGACAAGGCCCGGGGCGCTCGCGACCGCAGTAAAGCTCGGGGTACCGGTTTGTCTGATGCACGAACCGGCGGGCTCGCTCATGATGGGAACGCGAATGGCCGGGCGCGATGTGGTGACCGAGGTGCTGTGTTACTTGAAGGCGCGCCTTGAGGCGGTGCTGAGCGCGGGGATCCCGCGCGAACGCATTTTGATCGATCCGGGCTTTGGTTTTGGCAAGGATCTCGCGGAGAATCGGGCGGTCTTGCGCGCGCTGCCGCGCGTCGCGGCGATAGCGCCCGTGCTCGTCGGTTTGTCGCGCAAGCGTATGACGGGCGAGCCCTGGGGGTTGCCTGTGGATGGACGCTTATATACGAGTGTTGCCTTGGCGCTGGCGGCCATAGATGGTGGCGCCCAGGTGGTCCGCGTGCATGATGTGCGCGCCACCCGGGAAGCGGTGCGTGCGTGGGAGTGGGTATTCGAACCTTAAAGGAGCAGGTAGCGTGAAACGGCACTTCTTTGGGACCGACGGGATCCGCGGTCGGGTCGGCGAGGAACCGGTGACACCCGAGACCATGCTGAAGCTGGGCTGGGCGGCCGGGCGGGTGCTGTTGGCGGAGGGTCATGAACGCGGGAGCGTCTTGATCGGGAAGGATACGCGGATCTCGGGTTATCTCCTTGAGTCCGCGCTCGAGGCCGGTTTGTCGGCGGCTGGCGCGGAAATCCGTCTGATAGGACCCATGCCCACCCCGGGCATCGCCTATCTCACGCGCACGGCGCGCGCCCAGGCCGGCATCGTCATCAGCGCCTCGCATAATCCCTACGAGGACAATGGCATCAAGTTCTTCTCGTCTACGGGCACGAAGTTGCCAGACGAGGTCGAATGCGCCATAGAGGCCATGATGCGCAAGCCCATGCGGACGGTTTCCTCGGCGGAGCTTGGCAAGGTGCGGCGGTTTGCCGATGCCGCGGGCCGTTACATCGAATTCTGCAAGAGCACCTTTCCCTGCCGGTTGGGATTGGGGGGGTTGAGGATCGTCGTGGATTGCGCCCATGGCGCCGCCTACCAGATCGCGCCCTTTGTCTTCGAGGAGCTCGGCGCGCATGTGGTCGCCATCGGCAACGCTCCGGACGGCTTTAATATCAATCGCGAATGCGGGTCGACTTACCCCGAGACTTTGCGCAAAGCGGTATTGGCCGAAAAGGCCGATCTTGGCATTGCGTTCGATGGTGATGGCGACCGGGTGATCATGGTCGATCACAGCGGGCGCGTGATCGATGGCGACCGTATCCTGTACATGATCGCGGCGCATCGCCGGCGCATGGGTGTACCCGTGGCGGGCGTGGCCGGGACGCTCATGAGCAACGTGGGTCTCGAGCAGGCGCTGACGCGTATCGGCATCCCCTTTGGGCGGGCGGCGGTAGGCGACCGTTATGTGATGGCGTTGCTGACCGAGCGCGGATGGGATCTGGGCGGCGAGGCCTCCGGGCATGTGATTTGCTTAGACAAAAGCACGACCGGTGACGGTGTTATTGCGGCCCTCCAGGTGCTGGCGGCGATGCGCGAGTCCGAGCGCAGCTTAGCCGAGTTAACGGAAGGCATGCATGTCTACCCGCAGACGATCGTCAATGTGACCTTGAACCGCGGTGTATCGGCGCGCGATGTCGTGCGCGCCCCGGGCGTGCTTGCCATCCTAAGCGACGTGGAGCGGCTCTTGGGCCGTGACGGGCGCGTGGTCTTACGGCCCTCGGGGACCGAGCCTGTCGTGCGCGTCATGGTCGAGGCCGCCGAGGCGCAGACGGTAAGCGAGCTCACCGAGCAGCTGGCCTTGGCGGTTGCCAAGGCGGCCGGCGAGGCTGACGTCGCCTGACCGTTCTCTCGGAGCGGGATTTCCCCTGGTGCGCTAAATTGCTTTCCCGTCGCCTAGCCGGTAACATCGGCGCGCATTTCGTAAAAGGGATCCTGGGGGGAGGTATGCGGCGGCCATTGGTCATGGGAAACTGGAAGATGAACGGCCGCCGCCAAGAAGCGCAGTCTTTGCTGTCGGCTGTGGTCACTCACGCGGCATCCTTTTCGGACGTCGATGTCGTGGTCTGTCCCCCTTATGTCTATCTCGGGCTTGCGGTGGAGCGGCTCGCCGACTGTCCGGGCATCGTCTGCGGGGCGCAGGATGTGAGCGCCCATGCCGATGGGGCTTATACCGGTGAGGTGTCGGCGGCCATGGCGCGCGACATCGGGTGCGAATTTGCTATCATAGGCCACTCGGAGCGGCGCACCCTGTGCGGGGAGACCGACCCTGTGGTCGCGGAGAAATTTGCCCGCGCTTTAGCCGCTGATATCACGCCGGTATTATGCGTGGGGGAGACCGCCAAAGAGCGTGATGCCGGGCGCACCCGCGAGGTCGTGCTCCGCCAGATCGATGCCGTCTACGCGGCGTGCGGGACGCGCGCCTTTGAGCGCGCGGTCGTGGCCTACGAGCCGGTATGGGCAATCGGTACGGGTCGCGCGGCGAGTCCCGACGAGGCGCAGGCGGTGCATCACGACATTCGCGGCGCCGTGGCGCAACGAAACCCCGAGGCCGCGGCGGGTCTACGGATATTGTACGGCGGCAGTGTCAAGGCGCAGAATGCGCGCGAGCTGTTCGCGTGCGCTGACATCGACGGTGGCCTGATCGGCGGGGCATCTTTAGTGGCCGGCGATTTCATTGGTATTTGCCAAGCGGCGTGTTTCAAATCGGCGTGAGGTTTTGAGGGCGTCATGACGACGGTTTTGGTGGTCCTACAGATTTTGGTGGCGCTTACGCTTATCGGTGTCGTGCTCGTGCAGCACGGCAAGGGAGCGGATATGGGCGCCTCCTTTGGCGGCGGGTCTTCGCAGACCCTGTTTGGCGCGCGTGGCTCGGCTACGTTCCTGAGCCGTTTGACGGCCGTGCTCGCCACGCTGTTTTTTGCAACGAGCCTCGGGCTTGCCTACCTCTCGGCACGCCCTCAGTCGGTGCCAAGCCCGATCAGGCTCGAGCAGCCTGCCGCGCCGGTCGCGCCCGCGCACCAGGCCGCGCCGCCGTCTTCCGTGCCGGGCATACCGGATCAGAAGGCCCCCTAGATTAAGGGGCAAAAGAGGCGCGCGACATCTCACATTAGCCGAAGTGGTGGAATTGGTAGACACGCCGTCTTGAGGGGGCGGTGGCGCAAGCTGTGCGGGTTCGAGTCCCGCCTTCGGCACCAATTATTCCTCAGGCCGACCCCTTCAGGGTAGGCTAACTACTTGAAATAGAATACATCATCGGGCAGTAGCGCGGCTTGACTTGGCTACGCTGCGGTGCCTAGACTAGCCGACTCGCCCGCCGTTAGCCGGTCCGAGGGGCCATCGTGAGGAAAGCGGATGTTAAATCATTATCTGCCCATTCTGATTTTCATAGGCGTCGCCCTTTTGGTCGGTGTCCTGCCCATGGTCCTCGGCCGCCTGCTTGCTCCGCATCACCCCGACTCCGCGAAGCTCTCGCCGTACGAGTGCGGCTTCGAGGCCTTCGAGGATGCGCGCATGAAGTTCGACGTGCGTTACTACCTGGTTGCGATTTTATTCATTGTGTTCGATCTTGAGATCGCCTTTTTGTTCCCGTGGGCGGTGTCCCTGAAACAGATTGGACGTCCGGGTTTCCTCGCGATGGTGCTGTTTCTCGGAATTTTGATCGTGGGATTTATCTACGAGTGGATGAAGGGGGCGCTCGAGTGGGAGTAGAAGGCGCTCTCGACCGGGGCTGGGTCGTGACTTCGGCCGACAAGCTCATCAATTGGACGCGGACCGGATCGCTGTGGCCCATGACCTTCGGGCTTGCGTGCTGTGCCGTCGAGATGATGCATGCCGGTGCCGCGCGTTACGATCTCGATCGTTTCGGGGTGGTATTTCGGCCAAGCCCACGCCAATCGGACGTCATGATCGTGGCCGGCACGCTTGTCAACAAGATGGCCCCGGCCTTACGCAAGGTCTATGACCAGATGGCCGAGCCCCGTTGGGTCATTTCTATGGGGTCATGTGCGAATGGAGGCGGTTATTATCACTATTCGTATTCCGTGGTACGTGGCTGCGACCGGATCGTGCCGGTGGATGTCTATGTCCCGGGATGCCCGCCCACGGCCGAGGCGCTTCTCTACGGCATCATTCAACTTCAAAACAAGATTCGGCGCACGAACACGATCGCGCGCTGAGTCAATCGGATTCGATCGCCTAAGTCATGACCACGCCAGCACATGAGGCCATCCTCGATTATGTCCAAAACATTTTGGGCGACGCGCTCGTTTCTGTGAAAAGCGAGCACGGTGAGCTTACGCTCGAGCTCTCGCGCGACAAGTGGCGGTCCTGCAGCTACACCCTGCGCGATGATCCGCGGCTTGGCTTTGAGCAGCTTATCGACCTTTGCGGCGTGGATTATCTGACTTATGGGGAACAGGAGCGGCGCGCGCCGCGATTTGCGGTGGTGGCGCACCTATTGTCGCTACGTCACAACCGTCGTGTGCGGTTGCGGACGTTTTTGGATGATGAGGCCCCGGTCGTGGCGTCCTTGACCGAGGTCTGGAATTCCGCCGAGTGGTATGAGCGCGAGGCCTTCGACCTGTTTGGTTTTATTTTCGAGGGCCATAAGGATTTGCGGCGTCTCCTGACCGACTATGGTTTCGTGGGTCATCCGTTTCGCAAAGATTTTCCGATCTCCGGACGGGTCGAGATGCGCTACGATCCCGACAAACGGCGCGTGGTCTATGAACCTGTCAGTATAGAGCCGCGCGTGCTTGTGCCGCGCGTTATCCGCGAGGAGGGCTACGGTGGCAGAGATTCGTAATTACACGATGAATTTCGGGCCCCAGCATCCGGCGGCTCATGGCGTGTTGCGCCTGGTCCTGGAACTCGACGGCGAGGTCATAGAGCGCGCCGACCCGCATATCGGGCTTTTGCATCGCGCCACCGAGAAGCTGGCCGAGACCAAGCCCTACAACCAGTCGATCCCTTATATGGATCGGCTCGACTATGTGTCGATGATGGTCAACGAGCACGCCTACGTCATGGCGCTCGAGAAGTTGCTTAAGGTCGAGGTGCCGGTCCGCGCGCAATATATCCGGGTGATGTTCGATGAGATCACGCGTATTCTGAACCATCTGCTGTGGCTTGGCGCGCATGCGCTCGACATCGGCGCCATGACGGTCTTCCTGTACGCCTTCCGGGAACGCGAGGACCTGATGGATGTGTATGAGGCGGTGTCCGGGGCGCGCATGCATGCGGCCTATTACCGGGTAGGCGGGGTGTATCGCGATCTGCCAGACAGCATGCCGCGCTATAGCGTATCGCGCTGGCACGACGAGCAGGATGTGGCGCGCATGAACGGCAATCGCGGCGGGAGCCTGCTCGATTTCCTGGCCGATTTCTGTACGCGATTCCCGGGCTACATCGACGACTACGAGACCTTGCTTACCGATAATCGCATCTGGAAGCAGAGGACCGTCGGCATCGGTGTCGTAAGCGCAGAACGCGCCTTGCAGCTTGGATTTTCCGGGCCGATGCTGCGAGGTTCGGGCGTGGAGTGGGATCTGCGCAAAAAGCAGCCCTACGAGGTATACGACCGGCTCGATTTCGATATACCGGTGGGGGTTAACGGGGACTGCTACGATCGCTACCTCGTGCGCGTCGAGGAGATGCGCCAGTCCACTCGCATCGTGGCGCAATGCATCGATTGGCTGCGCGCCAATCCAGGGCCTGTGATCGCGGCGGGCCATAAGGTCGTGCCGCCTGCGCGCGCGGAGATGAAGGCCGACATGGAGGCCTTGATCCACCACTTCAAGCTCTTTACCGAGGGCTATTCGGTCGCCGCCGGCGAGGCCTATGCGGCAGTCGAGCACCCCAAGGGGGAGTTTGGTATTTATCTCATATCCGATGGCGCCAATAAGCCGTTTCGTTTGAAGATCCGAGCCCCCGGTTTTGCCCATCTGGCGGCGCTCGACGAAATGACTCGCGGACACATGATAGCCGACGTGGTGGCCATCATCGGCACCCAGGACATCGTTTTCGGCGAGATCGACAGGTGAGCATGCTGACGAAGGAGTCTCTCGAGAAGATCGACCGGGAGATCGCCAAGTATCCGCCGGAGATGAAGCAGTCGGCGGTGATGGGAGCGCTGCACATCGCCCAGGATGAGCACGGGTGGCTTAGCGTCTCGCTCATGGATTACATTGCAGAACGGCTCGGGATGCGGCCCATCCAGGTCTACGAGGTGGCGAGCTTCTACTCGATGTACGATCTGCAGCCGGTCGGGCGCCATAAGATATCGGTGTGCACCAATATCTCGTGCTTGTTGCGTGGCAGCGACGAGATCGTGGCGCATCTCAAGAAGCGGCTTGGCATTGGGTTCGGGGAAACGACGCCTGACGGGCGCTTTACTTTGAAGGAAGTGGAGTGTCTTGCGGCATGCGGCGGCGCGCCCATGTTTCAGGTCGACCGGACCTACTACGAGAACCTGACACCCGACCGGGTTGACGAAATCCTGTCGGGCCTGGAGTGATCATGGCAAACGAGATTTGTTTTCATACCCGGCATCGCGACCGCTCGTGGGCCCTCGACGTCTACGAAGGCGACGGCGGCTATCAGGCGTGGCGACGCATCCTAAGCGAGAAGACCCCGCCCGATGAGATCATCACCGAGGTCAAGAAATCGGTCTTGCGGGGACGTGGCGGCGCGGGATTCCCGACCGGTCTTAAATGGAGTTTCATGCCAAGGAACGTGCCGGGCCAGAAGTACATCATCTGCAACTCCGATGAAGGAGAGCCCGGGACCTTCAAGGATCGCGATATTCTGCGTTATAACCCGCACGCCGTGATCGAGGGTATGGCCATCGCCGGCTACACCATAGGGGCGACGGTGGGTTACAACTACATTCGCGGGGAGTTTCACGAACCCATCGCGCGTTTCGAGGAGGCGCTCGCCGAGGCCCGGCAGGCGGGCTATCTGGGGAAAGACATTCTCGGCTCCGGCGTCGACTTCGAGGTGCACACTCACAGGGGGGGCGGGGCTTATATCTGCGGAGAGGAGACCGCGCTCCTCGAGTCTTTGGAGGGCAGGAAGGGTCAGCCGCGGTTCAAGCCGCCGTTTCCGGCAAGCTACGGTCTGTATGGACGGCCGACGACGATCAACAACACCGAGACCCTGGCCTCGATCCCATCCATCATGCGCCATGGGGGCCTCTGGTTTCTTGGGATAGGCAAGCCCAACAATGGCGGGTCGAAGATCTTTTCGGTATCGGGGCACGTCAATCGGCCGGGTAACTACGAGGTGCCGCTTGGTACGCCGTTTGCGCAGCTGCTCGAGATGGCCGGCGGCATCTGGCGCGGCCGCAAGTTGAAGGCCGTGATCCCCGGCGGGTCGTCGGTCCCGGTGGTGCGCGGCGAGACCATGATGGATCTCACCATGGATTATGATTCCCTGCACAAGGCCGGCAGCATGCTTGGCGCGGGGTCTGTGATCGTCATGGACGACTCCACATGCATGGTGCGTGCGCTCGCGCGCATCTCGCATTTCTACTACGAGGAGTCGTGCGGGCAGTGTACCCCTTGCCGGGAAGGGACCGGGTGGCTTGCGCGCGTGCTGCATCGCATAGAACATGGCGACGGGCGCATGGAGGACCTCGATATGCTGACGGATATGGCGAAGAACATCGAGGGGCGGACGATCTGCGCCTTGGGTGACGCGGCGGCGCTTCCGGTCTTGAGTTTCCTGAAGAATTTCCGGGACGAGTTCGAGCACCATGTCCTTCACCACAGCTGCCCGTTGACGGCCGCGGCTTAAAGGTCTGGGGGAGGCGATGCTCCATATCGAAATCGATGGCAAGCAACTTGCGGTGGAAGAAGGCGCCATGATCATCGAGGCGGCCGACGCGGCGGGCATCTACATACCCCGTTTTTGCTACCACAAGAAGCTGTCGGTAGCCGCCAATTGTCGCATGTGCTTGGTCGATGTCGAGCGCATGGCAAAGCCGGTCCCGGCGTGCGCCACGCCCGTGACCGAGGGCATGAAGGTGGCGACGCGCTCGGAGAAGACCCGCACCGCGCAAAAGGGGGTCATGGAGTTTCTGCTCATCAATCACCCCTTGGATTGCCCGATCTGCGATCAGGGCGGGGAGTGTGACCTGCAGGATCTGGCAGTGGGCTACGGGCGGGATGTGTCGCGCTTTAGCGAGGCCAAGCGCATCATCAAGGATCAGGACATAGGTCCGTTGATCGCCACCGAGATGACGCGCTGCATTCATTGCACCCGTTGCGTACGTTTCGGTCAGGAGATCGGTGGCATCATGGAGCTTGGCGCGACCGGTCGCGGCGAGCATATGCGCATAGGGACCTACGTCGAGGCGAGTGTCGATTCAGAGCTGTCCGGGAACATGATCGACTTATGTCCGGTGGGCGCCTTGACCTCAAAGCCGTTCCGCTATTCGGCGCGCTCCTGGGAGCTTGTCGCCAAATCTTCGGTGAGCCCTCATGATTGCGTCGGCGCCAATCTCCTCGTGGAGACGCGCCGCAACCAGGTGATGCGCGTCCTGCCGCAAGAAAACGAGGCCGTGAACGAGACCTGGATATCGGACCGGGATCGTTTCAGCTACACGGCGTTGGATAAAAGCGCCCGCCTTACGGTTCCGCTCCTGCGCGTCGATGGGCAATGGCGCGAGACCGATTGGGATGTCGCCCTCGAGGCCGCGGCGGCCGGATTGCGCGAGGTCGTGGCCGCAAACGGGGCGGCGGCGCTCGCGGCGCTTGCGTCCCCCCAGGCGACGGTCGAGGAAGGCTATCTATTGGCGCGTCTCATGCGCGGGCTTGGCTCGGACAATGTCGATCACAGGCTACGCGAGAGCGATGTGCGGGATGATGACATCGCCCCCGTTTATCCCGCCCTCGGGATCGAGATCGCCGAACTCGAGCGCGTCGATGCGGTCGTGCTGGTGGGCAGCAATATCCGCAAGGATCAGCCGCTATTGGCCCATAGGCTGCGTAAGGCGTTTCTCGACGGCGCCCGCATCGCGGTCATCAATCCCATGGACTTCGCCTTTACCTTCGATCCGGCGGCGAAGACCATAGTGGCCCCCAGTGGCCTTCCGGAGGCCCTGGGACGATTGGTCGTCGCGGCCTCGGCATGCACCGGATCTCCGATGCCGCCGGACGTGGCGGCCTGGACCGAGGGCCTTGAGGTCTTTGGGGCCGAGCGTAAAACGGCGGAATGGCTGTGTGTGGCCGAACGCCCGCTGATTCTTCTTGGCACGCTCGCTGCCTGTCATCCAGAGGCCGCGGTGCTGCGATCGCTGGCCGCGGCCCTGGGCGATATCACGGGCGCACCGGTGGGCTTTCTGCCGCCCGGCAACTCCGCGGGCCTGTGGCTTGCAGGCGTGGTGCCGCAGCGCGCCGCGCTCGGTGTCCGTCGGCCGGTCCCCGGACGTCCGGCATCGGCGATGTGGGATGGTAGCCAAAAGGGCTTCCTGCTGGTCGATGCCGAGCCCGTGACCGACGGCGCTGACGGCGGCCGCGCGCGCGCGGCCTTGCAGGCGGCGCGTTTCGTGGTGGCGCTGTCGGCGTTTCGCTCCGAGGCGCTCGATTATGCCCATGTCCTGTTGCCGATGGCGCCGTTCACCGAGACCGATGGCTCGTTTGTCAATGCCGCAGGGTACTGGCAGGCCTTCGAGGCGGCGGTGGCGCCGCGTGGCGACGCCCGTCCGGGCTGGAAGATCCTGCGTGTGCTGGCTGAGAAGTGCGGTGTGCCCGATCTGGCCTTCGATTCGAGCGCAGCGGTGCGTGCGGCGATCGGCGACTTGCGCGCGGCCGTGTCGCGCCATGAGCCCATGGTATTAAAAGGCCGCGCTGTGCGCGCGCCGGGGTTTGAGCGTATCGCCGAGGTCGGTCTTTACGACTCAGACAGCATCGTGCGGCACTGTGAGGTTTTGCATAAGACCGCCGACCGGGGGTCGCCGATCCTCGGCGTCAATGAAGGCGAGGCCTTGCGCCTGGGGCTTGCCGGCGGCATCGGCGTGCGCGTGACGATGGGCGAGGCGCAGGCGGTGCTCGAGGTGGTGATCGACCATCGCGTTCCCGATGGCGCCGCCTACATCCCCGCGGCCCTTAAGGCGACGGCCCTGTTGCCGTGGTCTGGGCCGATGCGCGTGAGCCCGCTGTGATGGGGGGGCTTACGGCGCTCTGGGGCGGTATGCCCGCGTGGTCCCAGGTGTTGCTGTGGGATCTCGCGAAGATCGTGGCGATCGTGGTCCCGCTTTTGCTGAGTGTCGCCTATCTGACCTTCGTGGAACGTAAGGTCATAGGTTATATGCAGGTCCGCATAGGGCCCAACCGCGTGGGTCCGCGCGGCTGGCTGCAGCCGATCGCAGACGGCTTAAAGCTCCTGTTAAAGGAGATCATCGTACCCTCGGGGGCCAACAAGGGCCTGTTTATCGTGGCGCCGGTGTTGGCGCTGATGCCGGCGCTCGTGGCGTGGGCGGTGGTGCCGTTTACGAGCACCCTCGTGCTCGCCAATATCAATGCCGGGCTGCTTTTCGTGCTCGCGGTCACATCCATGGGGGTTTATGGCGTGGTGATCGCCGGCTGGGCCTCGAACTCCAAGTATGCCTTTCTCGGCAGCCTGCGTTCGGCCGCCCAGATCGTAGCCTACGAGATCGCCATGGGGTTTGCGCTCGTGGGGGTGCTCATGGCCGCCGGCACCCTGAATCTGCGTAAGATCGCCCTGGAACAGGCCGGAGGCTTCTGGCACTGGCTGTTTCTGCCACTCTTCCCGCTGTTTCTCGTCTATTTCATAGCCGGTGTCGCCGAGACCAACCGCGCCCCGTTCGATGTCGCCGAGGGTGAGTCCGAGATCGTGGCCGGGTTTCATGTCGAATATTCAGGGATGACGTTCGCGCTCTTTTTCCTAGCCGAATATGCGAATATGATCCTGGTGTCGGCGTTGACCGCAGTCTTGTTCCTGGGCGGCTGGCTTCCGCCCTTCGACTTCGCGCCCTTTACCTTTGTACCGCCGCTTGGCTGGTTTCTGTTGAAGGTCTGCGCGATCCTTTTTTTGTACCTGTGGTTGCGCGCGACTTTCCCGCGTTATCGCTATGACCAGATCATGCGTCTCGGATGGAAGGTACTGATTCCGGTGACACTGGTGTGGATCGGGGTCATGGGGTTTGTGATGTTTTTTACGCCGTGGGCTTTCGTGTTTTACCGCTGATGGGGTCCCGATGAAGGCGATACGCAAGTACCTGTACAGCTTTCTGCTCGTTGAGTTGCTGCAAGGTCTTCTTTTGACCGGCAAGCACTTTTTCGCGCGCAAGATCACGGTACAGTATCCCGATGAGCGCACCCCCCAGTCGCCGCGGTTCCGGGGACTTCACGCCTTGCGGCGCTACCCGAACGGGGAGGAGCGCTGTATCGCCTGCAAGTTGTGCGAGGCGGTGTGCCCGGCGCTTGCCATTACCATCGAGTCCGAGCAGCGCGCCGACGGCACGCGGCGCACGACGCGCTATGACATCGATCTCACCAAGTGCATATTCTGCGGGTTCTGCGAGGAATCGTGCCCGGTGGACTCGATCGTGGAGACGCGGGTGTTTGATTATCACGGCGAGAAGCGCGGCGATTTGCTGTATACAAAGTCGATGTTGCTCGCGATCGGCGACAAGTACGAAAAAGAGATCGCGGCCGATCGCGCCGCTGATGCGCGATATCGTTAAGGGTCGGGGGCGATGACGTTCGAAAGCGCGGTCTTCTATTTTTTTTCAGCGATACTGCTCGGGTCGGCGGCGATGGTCGTCACCATCAGGAATTCCGTCAAGTCGGCGCTGTTTCTCGTGCTTGCGTTCGTAAGCGCGGCGTGCCTGTGGATGCTTTTGAGGGCCGAGTTTCTTGCCATCGTCCTGGTGCTTGTCTACGTCGGGGCGGTGATGGTGCTGTTTTTGTTTGTCGTCATGATGATCGACGTGAACATGGCGGTGTTGCGCCAAGGGTTTGGCGAGTACCTTCCGATCGGGGGTCTCGTGGCAGTGCTCATGGTGGTGGAGATCGCGCTTGCGGTCAGTCCCCGGCAGCTCGGTCCGACACGGATCGCCGCGTCTTTGGTCCATGCGCCGCCGCTGCATATGAGCAATACGCGCGCGCTCGGTGTGCTCCTCTACACCACCTATGTCTATCCCTTCGAGATCGCCGCGGTGATCCTGCTGGTCGCGATCATCGCTGCGATCGCGCTTACCATGCGCAGAAGGCCCGATACCAAATACCAAGATCCGGCGCGGCAAGTCGAGGTGCGGGCACGCGACCGCGTGCGGCTTGTCAAGATGCCGACAGAGCCCAAGGCATGACGCCGAACATTCTTATAAGTGGGGGGATAGGTCCGTGGTTTCACTGTCGCAGTATCTGATCCTGGCGGCCGCGCTTTTTGCCATTGGCGTGGTCGGCGTATTCCTCAATCGCAAAAACCTCGTCGTGCTGCTGATGGCCATCGAGCTCATCTTGCTTGCCGTGAACCTGAATTTCGTGGCTTTCTCGCACTTCCTTTGGGGGATGTCGGGGCAGGTCTTCGTGTTTTTCATTCTGACGGTTGCCGCCGCCGAATCGGCGATCGGGCTTGCCATCCTCATCGTCTTGTTTCGCAATCGTCGCACGATCAATGTCGACGATTTCGACACCCTGAAGGGTTAGCCAGGTGACCTCCGCGCTTGCGCTTTATACGGCGATCCCGCTTGTGTGTCTTGCGGGATCTCTCATCGCCGGGTTCTTCGGCCGGATATTGGGGACCGTCTGGACGCATCGCATCGTGATCCTTGGGATCGCGATCGCGTTTGCCTTGTCCGCCGTTTACGCATTACCGCGCACGATGGCCGGCCACGATCTCGATGCCACTGTCTACCTATGGGGACGCGCCGGCGGGCTGCCGCTTACGGTGGGCTTTTTGATCGATCCGCTCACCGCCCTTATGATGGTCGTGGTGACGTTTGTGTCGCTCATGGTGCACATATACACGATAGGCTACATGCGCGGGGACCCTGGCTATCAGCGATTCTTCAGTTACATCGCGCTTTTTACCTTCGCCATGCTCATGCTCGTCATGGCCAACAACTTTCTGCAGCTGTTCTTTGGCTGGGAAGGCGTGGGTCTCGTCTCGTATCTTTTGATCGGTTTCTGGTATACGCGCGAGTCGGCGATCTTTGCGAGCCTCAAGGCGTTTCTCGTCAATCGCCTGGGTGATTTCGGATTCATCCTCGGGATCGCGGCGATTTATACGGTCTTTCATAGTCTCGATTACGCTACGGTATTTGCCCATGTGGACGCCGCACGGCATGCGCGTCTGGCCATAATCGGCGGCACGTCCTGGCATATGCTCACTGTGATCTGCATCCTGTTGTTCATAGGCGCCATGGGTAAGTCGGCGCAGATGCCGTTGCATGTGTGGCTGCCGGACTCCATGGAGGGCCCGACGCCGATCTCGGCTTTGATCCATGCCGCGACCATGGTGACCGCCGGCATCTTCATGGTGGCGCGCATGTCGCCCTTGTTCGAGCAGTCGCCGGTGGCGCGCAGCGTGGTGCTGGTGGTGGGGGCGTCGACTGCGTTTTTCATGGCGCTGCTTGGCATGGTGCAGACCGACATCAAGCGCGTGATCGCCTATTCGACGCTCTCGCAGCTCGGCTATATGACCGTGGCGCTCGGCGCCTCGGCCTACGCGGCGGCGATCTTCCACCTCGTCACGCACGCGTTTTTCAAGGCTTTGCTGTTTTTGGCGGCAGGCTCGGTCATCATAGCCTTGCACCACGAACAGGACCTTCGGAAGATGGGCGGCCTGCGACGCTATATGCCGATCACATTCGCCGCCACCTGGGTGGGGTCTTTGGCGCTTGCGGGCATCCCGCCGTTTGCCGGTTTTTTCTCCAAGGACGCGATCATTGACGCGGTCTCCTACTCGACCCTGCCGGGCGCCGAGTATGCCTTCGCGGCTGTGCTCGCGGGTGTCTTCGTGACGGCGTTTTATACCTTTCGCATGCTGTTTTTGGCGTTCTACGGCGAGCCGCGCATGGACGCCCACACCCGTCACAATCTCCATGAATCCCCGTGGGTCGTGACGCTGCCGCTCGTATTGCTGGCCATTCCGTCGGTGTTGGCCGGCATGGTGCTGATACGTCCGCTGCTCTTTGGCCATTTTTTCCGTGGCGCCCTTTACGTGCGGGCGGCCGACAACCCGCTTACGCGCATGGCGTCCCATTATCACGGCGTGCTCGCCTTCATCGGCACGGCGTTTGTCTCGGCGCCCCTTTATCTGGCGCTCGCCGGGATCGCCACCGCATGGTATCTCTATATCTACCGGCCGGAGCTGCCGGCGCGTATAACACACCATCTGCATGGCTTCTATACGGTATTGCGCGCGGGCTACGGATTTGACGCAGTCTATCTCGACGGCATCGCCGCCAGCGCGCGCGCGGCGGGACGCTTCCTGTGGCGTGTCGGTGATGTGCAGCTCATAGACGGGGCGATCGTGAATGGCACCGCGCGGCTCGTGGGGCGGATCGCGGCGTGGGGCCGGCGCCTGCAGTCTGGCTACATCTATCATTATGCGTTTGCGATCATCCTCGGGCTCTTCGTGCTCATGACATTTTTTCTCCACCGCGGATAAGGGCTGCCCTCATGGACGTCTACCGACACATAGCCCTTAGCATCGCCATCTGGCTGCCCATCGTCTTTGGTGTCGCCATATTGCTCGGCGGCCGGCGCTATCCAGGGCTCGTGCGGCCGCTTGCCGCAGTCGGCGCGCTCGCCACCTTTTTAGTGACCGTCCCCTTGTGGGGACTTTTTCATAACGATTCGTTTGCCATGCAGTTCCAGGAGAGCGTCCCCTGGATACCGGCGTTTCACATCAATTACGCACTGGGTATCGACGGCATCTCGCTGCCGCTTGTGCTGCTCACAAGCCTGATCGGCGTGATCGTGGTCATGGCCGCGGGTCCGGCTGTCAAGGACCGCGTACCGGAATACTTCGCCGCGTTCCTCATCATGGAAGGTCTCATGATCGGGGTCTTTAGTTCCCTTGATGCCATGCTGTTTTATGTCTTCTGGGAGGCGATGCTGATCCCGATGTTTCTGATCATCGGGATCTGGGGGGGGCCGAATCGGGTCTACGCGACCATCAAGTTCTTCCTTTACACCTTTCTTGGATCGGTGCTGATGCTGGTGGCCCTGCTCTATCTGTATTTCCGGGCCGGGGAGACCTTCAATATCATATCATTTTACCATCTGCCGCTCGGAGAGACCCCGCAGATCCTGATATTCCTGGCGTTTTTGATCGCGTTTGCAGTCAAAATCCCCATGTGGCCGGTCCATACATGGCTGCCGGACGCGCATGTGGAGGCGCCTACCGGCGGATCGGTGGTGCTCGCGGCCATCATGCTCAAGATGGGCGCCTACGGTTTCGTGCGCTTTAGTCTGCCGATCGTGCCGCTTGCAAGTCATGTACTGGCCGGCCTTATGATCACGCTGTCGCTTATCGCCGTGGTCTATATCGGCCTTGTGGCGCTTATGCAAGACGACATGAAAAAGCTGATCGCCTATTCATCGATCGCGCACATGGGGTTTGTGACCCTCGGGATTTTCCTGTTCAACCGCATCGCCATGGAGGGCGCGCTTGTGCAGATGATCTCGCACGGGTTCGTGTCGGCGGCGCTGTTTTTGTGCGTCGGGGTGCTGTATGACCGCTTGCACTCGCGTGCCATCCATGATTACGGTGGTGTCGCCAATCGCATGCCGATATTCGCGGCGTTCATGATGTTGTTTGCCATGGCCAACTCCGGGCTGCCCGGCACCTCCGGTTTCGTCGGCGAGTTCCTCGTGATCCTGGGGGCGTTCAAGGTGAATTTCTGGTATGCGGTGCTGGTCGCCACAAGCTTGATCTCGGGCGCCGCCTATACGCTTTGGATGTATAAGAGGGTCATCTTCGGGCCGGTCACAAAGCCCAGCGTCGCGGGCCTTTCGGACGTGACCGGGCGGGAGCTTTCGTTTCTCGCAGTCCTTGGGGTCGCGGTCCTCGCGCTCGGGCTATGGCCTGCGCCCTTGCTGCATGTGATGACCGCCTCCGTGCATCATCTTTTATGGCGCCCGGGCGTGCGGCTCGCCGGCGTGACTCCCTAGGGTGCCCTTATGCTGCATATAAGACCGGTTGTGCCGGAAATCATCGTTTTTGCCATGGCCTGCGTGATACTGCTCGCGGACCTTTTCTGGAAGCGGCGGTTCAAGGGTCTGATGTATGGGCTGACGCAGGCTACGCTCATCGCCGCCAGCGTCACCGCCTATGGCCTGCGTGACCCGCGCGCGCGTGTGGTGTTGCACGGCATGGTGGTCCAAGACCGCCTGAGCACCATCCTGCAGATCGCGATCTTCGCGCTGACTGCCATTGTGCTCGCCTATTCGCGGACCTATATCGTTGAGCGTGGGGTGTTTCGCAGCGAATTCTTCGTGCTTGCGCTCACCGGTGTGGTCGGCATGTGTGTGATGGTGAGCGCGGCGCATTTTCTGTCCTTGTACCTGGGACTTGAGCTTTTGTCGCTCAGCCTCTATGCGCTGATCGCCTTGCAGCGCGATTCGATTCCGGCCACTGAGGCGGCCATGAAATATTTTGTGCTGGGCGCCTTGTCTTCGGGGCTTTTACTCTATGGTTTGTCCATGCTCTATGGCGCCACCGGTAGTCTCGAGATTACGCGCGTGGCGACCGCGCTTGCCGCGCTCCCGCGCCATGATCTCGTAGCGACGCTCGGTCTTGTGTTCGTTCTGTCGGGCCTTGCCTTCAAGCTCGGCGTAGTCCCTTTCCATATGTGGGTTCCCGACGTTTATGAGGGGGCCCCGACGGCCGTGACCCTGTACGTGGGCGCGGCCCCCAAGATCGCCGCGTTCGCGCTTTTTCTGCGGCTGCTGGTGGAGGGGCTTCATGGCCTGTCGGGGGCTTGGCAGGAGATGCTGGTGCTGCTTGCCTTTTTGTCGATGGCCGTCGGGAATATCGTGGCCATCGCCCAGACCAACCTAAAGCGTATGCTGGCCTACTCGGCGATCGCGCACATGGGCTTTGTGTTACTCGGACTTCTGAGCGCGCGCGTAAGCGGCTACGCGGACGCCTTGTTCTATGCCCTGGTCTACGCCTTCATGACCCTGGGGGCGTTTGGCATCATCATCCTGCTCTCACGCAAGGGTTTTGAGGCCGAACGGCTGGAGGATCTGCGCGGCTTGTATCAAAGAAGCCCGTGGTATGCCTGGATGATGCTGTTGTTCATGTTCTCGATGGCGGGCGTCCCGCCGACCATCGGGTTTTACGCCAAGTTTGCGGTCATCGAGGCCGCGGTGAGTGCCGGGTTCTATGGGCTTGCGGTAGCGGCCGTGCTGTTTTCGGTGATCGGGGCCTTCTATTATCTGCGTATCGTAAAGCTCATGTTCTTCGATGCCCCCGTGGATGCGGGGCCTTTACGTCAGGGGCGCGACCTGCGCTGGCTCCTTAGCTTAAACGGGATCGCCATGTTGCTTACCACTCCATGGGCCGGGACGCTTATCGCCATTTGCCGATCCGCGGTCCGCGGCCTCCCTTAAGAACGCACGGTTTTGTAAAAATGCCGCGGGCCGTCACGAGATTGTCATGCATCCTCCGTAGTATCGCGCGTCGCGGTTCTTAAAGAACCGCGTAGAGCCCCTGACCGGAGATTCCCGACTCATGAAATATTTGAAGAAGGCCATGGCGCTGTGGGCCGTGGCCGCGGTCCTTGCGCCCACCGTGGTTACGGCTGAGACCCGTATTCAGTCCGACATCAGCTATCGTCGCGAGCTCATGGCGGCCATGGACTGGAATCTCGTGCGTATCGCGCAGACATTGCGTCATGAGCGCCCCTATGATCCGAGCCGCATCGCAGGTGAGGGCCGGGCGCTCGCCATGCTCGCTACCCTACCATGGGTGGCCTTCGTCCCGGGATCCGATCGGGGGGCTACGAAAGCCGCGGCACGGATCTGGCAGCAGCCGCAGGCCTTCGAGGCGGCGGTCACCCATTTCGAGGCGGTCACGCGTGAGCTCGCGCAAGCGACGGCCCGCGCCCCGCTCGCGGCTGCGGCGCACCCGCTCGAACAGGTGGCCGATGCCTGTCGCTCATGTCATCATCGCTTCGAGCGCTAGACCTTAAGGTATTGACCGGCCCGGAGCCGGCTCTGTTGTGTTTTATCATTGTGGGGTCACCTCCACCCCTACCGCGGCGCGGTTAGGTGAGCACTGTGGCGCTTTTTGGTAGGTTTGGGGGCGCGCGAGGAGGCGGTCGCCGCCCCAGGCCGGGCAGAGTTAAAGATCGGCGCGGGAATTCCCACCCCCTTTAGGGGGTTGGGGTG
Source organism: Pseudomonadota bacterium (assembly GCA_021819125.1). GTDB lineage: Bacteria > Pseudomonadota > Gammaproteobacteria > Acidiferrobacterales > Acidiferrobacteraceae > Acidiferrobacter. The sequence continues at coordinate 40,280 of JAKARW010000013.1, forward strand.
AGAACGCCCATTGGCCTTGGCACTCCTGTATAGATCGGCGAACGACCTCTCTCGGATACGCTCCCGGCTGTGCCTACATAATAAGCCTGCGTCCATAATTGTTCCTTCCCGCATTGCCGCTTGAGCCGGGGAAACTGTTCGCGCAGTCTGCGCGATGGATATCCCTTGAGTAGGCCGAC
>JAKARW010000014.1 GCA_021819125.1 Pseudomonadota bacterium
TTCAATCGGCCAGCAGACTTTTTATGGCTACCTATAATGTATTTCATGATTGGAGGCTAATCGATTTATATGCAAATCAATTCCAAAGAGTTTCGTGTTCGCGAGGGGAGATCTGTAAAGCTCAATAGCTGGCCTACCCTAGTAAAGCCGGTTTACAAAACAAAAATTCAATACGAGAAGCTGCTAAAGAAACACATAGCGGAACTGAGCGCCTTGCAGCATTTGCTTTATGCATCCAACCGCTACGCCATACTGCTGATATTTCAAGCCATGGATGCCGCCGGAAAGGATGGCGCCATCCAGCATGTGATGTCCGGCATAAATCCCCAGGGTTGCCAGGTTTACAGCTTTAAGCATCCAAGCGCCACGGAACTCGAGCATGATTTTCTGTGGCGCACAACACGTTTTTTACCTGAAAGAGGTCGCATCGGCATATTTAACCGCTCATACTACGAAGAGGTGTTGATTGTTCGCGTACATCCGGAGATCCTACACACCCAGGGACTTCCGGATGCGCTGCTTGATGAAAACACTATTTGGCAAGGTCGGTATCGCTCGATAATAGATCTGGAAACTCATCTTAATAGTAACGGGACAAAAATTATAAAGTTTTTTCTTCATCTTTCTAAGGACGAACAGCGAAGACGTTTTCTCGAACGTATCATTGAGCCGGAAAAGAACTGGAAATTTAGCATTGCCGATATCGAGGAACGTCAATACTGGAAGGAATACATGCATGCTTATGAGAAGTGCTTGAGTGCAACCAGTAGCCGAGATGCACCTTGGTACATTGTTCCTGCCGATGACCGCAAAAACGCCCGGTTAATAATTTCTCAGATCATACTTGACACGTTGCGCGCGCTTGATATGGCGTATCCGAAAACCAGCGCGGGGCGCCAACAAGAGTTGCAATTGATTCGTAAACAACTTACAGAATAAAATTGCAGGATAAGCGAGCGCAGCGATGGGCGCGTGGTTTCGCTAAGCCCCCGCAGACAACCAACGGGCAGGCATGGCGGCACGGCGCCAATCCAAGAGGCATTTCATGTGGTGGGAGCGGATGGGTCAGGCGCGGCGCTTTCCTGGCGTCTTGGATTTCGCTTACGAGTGACAACGCCCATTTATCGTGACTTGAGGGTTATTTCTTCGGGTTTCTTGGCCACAGGCGGCGGGGGCGATGACTTCGCCCGCGCCCAATGCATCCCTCGAAAACCCCCTGCCGCTTCTTGGCATCAGGAAGCGAGACGTCAACGTCAACACGCGAAAAGGCCTTGTCCACCAACAGCCTCTCCCAACATGAGATAAGGGGACAGCCGACCCTTCCCGGAATGCCGATCGAGGGATGCCGCGAACCGGCGGGAGGTCAATGCGCGATGCTTATTGTCGGACCACAGATCACGGTGGGTTGGATTTAAGGCACGCCTGAACTAACCCCTTATTTCAACAAGCGCGAGACGCTGAAGGGGAATCTGCCGGGACGGGAAGGCAAACCCCGTCGTTTTTGCGCCCCGACGGGGTTTTGTTTGTCGACATCCTCCCCGACCTGAACGCCGGAGATTCCTACGGCGCCCGGAAACAGCCTGGAGCGGCCCCTGGATCGCTTCGGTGGGTTTCAGGGCCGGGCGCTAACCGCCGCTCGTATCTCCACAGGCATCACTTCCGGCATGCCCGGCCGTAGGTGGCCGTTAGAGGACGGATACGCCGTCTGCGCTACGACCAGAGGAAGTCCCTAGGGGATCCTTCCCCGCCCTGATGGGCCGTTGCCCACCATGACGGCGGGGCCTGCCGCTCCGGGTCATTCGGACGGTCTTTTGTGGCTTTAAGGACCCTGTCTCCAGACGGACTATGCCCTTGCGGGCCGCAAGCACTGTCGCCGGGCCAGGATGGCAAACGCGTATAGACGCCGCTCTCAAGGAGTGGCTTGAAGCGCACCATTAAAAAGGCCCATGTGCGGGCCAGTCGGGACATATTCGAATAAAAAGAGAAAGTGGCGCTTGTAAGGCTTTGATTTTATGGTGGCTATGGGTGGACTCGAACCACCGACCTCAGCATTATGAGTGCCGCGCTCTAACCAGCTGAGCTACATAGCCGTGTCTTGAAGGTTGGGCATTTTGGAGGCGGGCTTACATGATGTCAAGGAACCCCGCCGCGCCGGACGGTCCCCCCGAGCCGCACTCCATTAACGGCTCACATTGAACCGGAAATGCACGACGTCCCCGTCCTGCATCACGTAATCGCGGCCCTCCAGTCTGAGCTTCCCGGCCTCACGCGCCCCGTGCTCACCACGCAGCCGCACATAATCCTCGTAACCTATGACCTCCGCGCGGATGAAGCCCTGCTCGAAGTCGGTGTGGATGACGCCCGCGGCCTGCGGGGCGAGGCTCCCTTGGCGTATCGTCCAGGCGCGAACCTCCTGGGGGCCGGCGGTAAAGAAGGTCTCAAGACCCAAGAGCGCGAAGGCCGCCCGCACGAGACGGTTAAGGCCTGGCTCGTCTAGGCCGATCTCGGCCAGAAACGCCGGACGATCCTCGTCGGCGAGCGACACGAGTTCAGCCTCGAAGGCGGCACAGATGGCGAGCGCCTGGGCGCCCTCATCGCGGGCCCGGGAGGCGACCCGTTCCCACAACGGGTTCTTGGTAAAACCGCCTTCCTTTACGTTCCCGACGTAGAGCACGGGCTTGGCCGTCAACAACGAGAACCCGCGGATCGTCAGCCGCTCGTCGTCGGTCAAAGGCAGCGCCCGGACCATGCCGCCCTCGTTCAAATGTTCGCGGATTCGCGTGAGCAGCTCACGGCGCTTGATGTCCTCCTTATTGCCGGCGCGCGCGCCCTTGCTTTCGCGCGCGAGCGCACGGTCGACACTCTCGAGATCGGCGAGGGCAAGCTCGGTATGGATCACATCGATATCATCCAGCGGGTCGATACGGCCGGCCACATGGATCACGTTCTCATCCTCGAAACAGCGCACGACCTCGATGATGGCGTCGGTCTCGCGGATATGTGACAGGAACTTGTTGCCAAGCCCCTCACCCTGCGCGGCACCCGCCACCAGCCCGGCGATGTCCACGAACTCCATCACCGCAGGTACGATGCGTTCGGGCTTTGCGATTTCGGCCAGGGCCGCAAGCCGGGGGTCGGGAATCGCCACCACGCCCACGTTCGGTTCTATGGTACAAAAGGGATAGTTCTCGGCGGGGATGGCCGCCGCTGTCAGCGCGTTGAAGAGCGTCGACTTGCCGACATTGGGGAGCCCCACGATGCCGCACTTAAGCCCCATGGGCCGTCTCTCCGTCAGTCGTATGCAAAAGATTCATGGCCCGTTGCGTGTCCCCCTGCGCGATCAAGGGCAGGACATCGAGCCCGCGTCCAAGGCCGCTCTCTATGGCCTCGGATTCCGCCCGGGATGGCCGGCCAAGCACATAAGGGATGAGGTCGCGTCGCGGAGGCGGACGACCGATACCGATCCGCAACCGCCAGAAATCCGCGCCAAGATGGGCGATGAGGTCCGTCAACCCGTTATGCCCGCCCGCGCCCCCGCCCTTTTTAAGGCGCACGATGCCAGGCATGAGATCGAGTTCGTCATGCGCAACCAACACCTGCGCCGGCGTCAGGCGGTAATATCGACACAACGCGCCGACGGCGGTCCCGCTCGCGTTCATGAAGGTCATGGGCTTGATAAGCCACAACTCCACACCACCTACCCGCGCGCGGCATGCAGACGCCGACAACTTGCCCTCATGTCGCCACGCGGCCCCCGCGTCCCGTGCGACCCGATCCACAAACCAGAACCCGGCATTATGCCGGGTGTCCTCGTACTCCGGTCCGGGATTTCCGAGCCCCACCAGGGCTGCCAGGGGCTCCCCCAAACTACTTTCCTTCCGCCTTGGGGGCCTGGGTCTCCGGGGCCGGAGCCGCCGCCTCGACGACAGGCGCCGCCTCCACCTCCACGGTCTCGCGCACCACCGTGATGGTCACGACCGCCAGATCGTTGCCGTGCGCCAGATCCGTCAAGGTCACGCCCTCGGGCACCGCGAGGTTGCTCAGATGAATGGACTCGCCGACGTGCAGGTTACCGACATCGACGGCCAGAAATTCCGGCAGCTGACTTGGCAAGCACGACACATCCACCTCGGTCACGAGATGCGCGACAAGGCCGCCCTGGAGCTTCACCCCAGGGGCGCTCTCCTGGTTGATGAAGTGCAACGGCACCGGCAGATGCAAGCGCTCGGTGGCACTCACCCGCTGCAGATCCATATGCGCCACCCGCGGCTTGTAGGGATGCATGTGCAGATCGCGCAAGACCGCCTGATCGATGATCTTGCCGTCGACTTTGATCGATAGGATCGACGTGAAAAACGCCTCGTGGCGGGTGTGATGCCACAGGGGGTCGTGCTCGAAGGACAGCATGACCGGGTCCTTGCCAGCCCCGTACAGGATTCCCGGCACCTTGCCGGCACGGCGCAGGCGGCGGCTCGCACCCGTACCCTTTGCGCTGCGCATCTCGGCGTTTAACTCGAATTTTCCACTCATGACACTTCCTCGATAAGGGGGCCCCGCGACCAGGGCCCGCCGACGTCCCGCGGCCGGACTGATTAGTCCATAAAGAGCGAGCTCACGGAGTCTTCGTCCGCGATACGCCTTATGGTCTCCGCGAGCAGCTCAGCTACGCTCAGCTGCCGGATCTTCACGCAGCAACGGGCCTGCGCGCCCAACGGAATGGTGTCCGTCACCACGATCTCATCTAGCACCGAGCCCTCGATGCGGCTCACGGCGCGGCCCGACAAGACCGCGTGGGTGCAATATGCCACGACCCGCACCGCGCCATTGGCCTTGAGGGCGGTGGCGGCCTCGCACAAGGTATTGGCGGTATCCACGAGATCATCCACCAAAACGCAGGTCCGCCCCTCCACCTCGCCTATGATATGCATGACCTTGGCCTCGTTAGGCTTAGGTCTGCGCTTGTCGATGATCGCAAGTCCGGCATCGAGGTGTTTGGCAAGCGCCCGGGCGCGCACCACACCCCCGACGTCAGGCGATACGACGAGCAAATTGTCGTAGCTATGGCGCCATATGTCGCCCAGCAACACCGGACCGGCATAGATATTGTCAGTCGGGATACTGAAAAAACCCTGAATCTGATCGGCGTGAAGGTCCATGGTCAAGACGCGGTCGGCGCCGGCCCCACTGACCATGTCGGCAACCAGCTTCGCTGCGATCGCGACTCGCGCCGTGCGCGGCCTGCGATCCTGCCGGGCGTAGCCGTAGTACGGAATCACCGCCGTGATCCGACGCGCCGACGACCTCTTGATCGCATCGGTCAGGATCAGAAGCTCCATGAGATTGTCGTTGCTTGGCGCGCACGTGGGCTGAAGGATGAAGACGTCCTTGCCACGGACGTTCTCCATGATCTCCACCTGGATCTCACCGTCACTAAACCGCCCGACATGCGCCTTGCCGATCGGGAGACCTAGATGCCGGACCACGGATTCGGCCAACGCCGGATTCGCATTGCCCGTGAAGACCGCCATATTGTCTGTTGACACGGGTTCCTCACCGATCTTTCTGAAAACTGTTCCGTACCGATTGAAATGGCTGGGGTGCCAGGATTCGAACCTGGGAATGCCGGAATCAAAATCCGGTGCCTTACCGCTTGGCGACACCCCAATGCATCATCGAGCGTAGCAGTGCGTGCACGGGGTGGGCGTTGCGCCCGCGCGCCACACACGCACGCCAACGCGACGGACAGGCCGCCACCACGTCTTGCCCGTAATGCGGATCCGGCACCTCAATGAAAAGCGACGCGCCCGACCCGCTCATCCGTACGCGCCCGTAGGCCTCAAGCCAGCGCCATGCCTCGTCGACCGCCCCATAGCGGGCACGCACGACCGGCGCAAGGTCATTATCTCCCGCCCCGGCACGAAAGTCGGGTATTGTGATGGGCCGCCGAAAGCCTGTCAAATGAAGCCCGGCAAAGACCGGCCCAGTCAGGACCGCGGCATCGGGGACGATCACCACATACCACGGCTCGGGCAGGTCTATGGCGGTGAGCCGCTCGCCCACGCCTTCCGCCCAGGCCGACACGCCGCGCACGAAAACCGGCACATCGGCGCCTAACGAAAGCCCGATCTCGGCAAGACGATCCAGGGGCCAATGCAGTCCCCACAAGGCGTTTAGGGCCAGCAGGGTGGTGGCGGCGTCCGAGCTCCCTCCGCCGAGCCCGCCGCCGACTGGGAGGCGTTTGGTCATATGGATACGGACCCCAAGGGGACTTCCCGAGGCCTCCTGCAGGCGACGCGCGGCGCGCACCGTGAGGTCGCGATCGGCGTCGATGCCGGCCACATCATGGGCGCGGGCCACGACCCCGTCGTCTCCGACTGTAAACTGGAGATCGTCCTGCCAATCGATGAACTGAAAGACGGTCTGAAGCTCGTGATAGCCGTCGGGTCGGCGGCCCACCACATGCAGGAACAGGTTGATCTTCGCCGGTGCCGGCCAAATCGTCGGCCATTCGTAGGTCATATCACATCCCACCTATCAATCCGGATCGTCACCACGACTGGGCCCCCGCCCGTGGTGACGGCATGCGTCAGCGTCAGAAGGCGCGGCAGCCGGCCGCTTGGCGTAGGGCGGTAGCGACGATAGCGGATCGTCCAGCCGTCCTGGCGCAGGGATGCCAAAAGACCGGTGCGATCGAGCGTGCGGCCGGTCACGGGTCCCGGCGCCGGAATCCCGCGTATCCAAAAACGCAGACCCGCGACCGGCAGGCGCCAGCCGGTCAGCCGCCACAGCAGGCGTGAGGCGCTCGCGCCCGCGAAATGGCCACGCCCGGTCCATAGGCGCGCGCCTTCGGCGTCGGCACGCAGACGAAAAATGAGGCGCCCAAACGGCCCGTACCCGGTCATCTGATAGGCGGTCGGCGCCACCCTCCAATGCAGTGCCAATGTCCCGCCATGGTGGCCGGCATGCACCCCGCTCTGCGCGGATACGCGAAAACGCCGGATGGCCATCATGCGCGCGCGATGCGTGCGCCATACCCGTTGCGGATAGCGAACCGCGGTCGGGGGGATAGTCGCGCAGCCAGCCAGCAGGACAACGAGGAGGCCCGCGATAAATCGCCGCATCACAGCGCCTGGTGCTTGGCGAGTTCGGCCTTCAGGGCGCTATTGCCCGGCGCCTTTGCGAACGCCCCACGCCACAGACGCAAGGCGCGCGCGTGTTGTCCGGAGCCCCAAAGCGCGGCGCCTAAGTGCGCGGCGATTGTGGGATCGTGCGACAGATCGAAGGCCTTCTGAAGATAACCTAGGGCGATCCGCGGATGCCCCAAGCGATAATAACCCCAGCCGACACTATCCAGGATGTCGGGATTTCCGGGGGCAAGCGCCAACGCCCGACGGACGAGGGCCAAGCCGCGCCGCTCATGTTGGCCGTTGTCGATATAGGTATAACCAAGGGCATTAAGCGCAATCGCGCTATGCGGATGGGCCGCCACTAGGCGCTTGAGATCCTGCTCGGCTTGCGTAACGGCGCCGAGCTTCTCCTCGTCTAGGGCGCGCGCGTAGAGCAGAACGCCAGGATGGGCGGTGCGTCCCATGACGGCGCTCAGCACGGCAACCCCCTTGGCATATTGGCCCAAGGCCATCAAGACCTCATTACGCGCAAGCGCGAGCACCACGGCCTGGGCCTTAGTATGGGCGGTGACCCGCGACAGGCGCGCCCAGGCGCGATGCGGGGCCGACTGTGCAAGCGGCATGAGCCCGTCGCGCAGCATGGCCGCGAACCGGTAGGGCTTGCCTACCCGCGCGTAATAATAGTGCGCGCGCGCGTAGCGCTTTTGGGTCTCGGCGATCTCGCCCAGATACAGATTGGCGTGGGCATCGTCCGGGGCCAACGCCAGGCTGTGCTTTAAGTAGGACCTCGCGAGACCTAACTCGTCGGAACGTAATGCAATCAGGCCCGCGGCATACAGTACCCGCGGGTCATTGGGCGCGGCGGCCACGATCATGCGAAACTGCACCAGCGCCCGGTGCCAATACTGGAGCGAGACGAGGCGGCGCGCATAATCAAGGCGCAGCCGTGTCGCCGATGGGTTGCGTTGCAAAAACCGCGCGGAAAACGCGAGCGCCTGACGGGGCGCGACGGTCCATAGGAGGCCTGCCTTCAAGATCGCGGCGTCCTCCCAGCGGGGCTTTAGGGCCAGTGCCGCATTGATGGCGCGCAGCGCCGTTGTCCGGTCGTGACCGTGGCGCGCAAGCTCGGCCAAAACATATTCGCCGATCGGGTCTTTCGGGTAACGCTTGGTCAATGCCTGCATGACCGTCACGCTGAGCGCCACGCGCTTATGGCGCAGGAGCAAAGTCGCGATGTGCTCGAAGGCAAAGGCGCGCGCCTGCGCCCCTCCATGGACAGCGGCCTGGGTCAGGGCCTGCGCGAACTCCCGCTTCGCGGCGGATATCCGGGTCAGACCGAGATCGGCATCGGCCAACGCCGCGCGCGCACTCACGCTTTGCGGGGTCCGGGCGAGCCATAACAGCGTCAGGTGACGGGCCTGGGCATAGCGGCGGGCATAGAGCGATAAGAGCGCCGAGTGCCGGATCAAGCCCGGATCACCGGTCTCTTGCGCGGCCTGCCCGAACGCCTTGGCGGCCTGCCCCAGATGCCCCTGCTGGCCGACGATGTCTCCGAGCAGGACGTGATAAAAGAGTCGGCCCGGGCGATGGGGGCTTTGTGTCGGCACAGGCACCGGTGGGGACGTCGGCACGGGCCGCCGCACAGGCGCGGTCGCGCAGCCCGCCAGAAGACCGAGCGCCAAGACCGGGATCATCACTCGCCACAGACCCTGCCTCATAACGCTCCCGTTCACTGATAGGATAGGGACCCATCGGGGCCGTGAGCGTCTATGCTCTCCGAAAGCCCGCGGGAGACCTTGTGCCATGAATTTGATTCTACTCCCCCTGATCGCCATTCCGGTCCTGATTTTGGCCTACCGCTTCCTGGGCCGGCTTGCGCTCACGCTCGGGGAAGGTTCTGCGCATTATAATATAGAGCCGACCGCCGGGGCAGGGCCGGGAATCGTCACCGGGCTGCATGACCTTGGCATCCTCGGGGCTCCGTTGCTCCTCGCGGGGGCGGCGTTTGGCCTGCGCTTTGGCTGGGGGCCCGCGTTCCTGGCGATCCTCCTGTCCGGCACCACCATGGGCGCGGCGTGCGCGCTGGCCCAAGGCCGGCTTGAGGCACTCCCGGCATGGCGCACCGCCAATAGCATCGCGCGCCTGCTTGTGAGCGCCATTCTGGCGCTCGTCTGGGCGGGCCTTGCCGCGCACGGTCGCCATGCGCTTTTGGCCTTTTTCGTGTTGTATCTCGCCGCTGACCGCCTGATCCCGCTGTTGCTCGCCCGGCGCGCCGATCTCGCGGGCGGCCTGTTGCTGGTGGCGGCCATCGGGGTGCTGTTTTCGGCGATCGGCGTCAGCTCGCCGCTTGCCCTGCAAGGCGCAGTCCATATCGTTATCGGGCCCTACCAGCGCCTCACGTCGGTGGCACCGATGTTCTTTTATGGCCTGCTGTTTCTTATGCTGATCCAGAAAAAGCGCGCGCGACGGCTGGCGTCGCGTCCGGCCTACGGGGCGGTAGGGGCACTGCTGCTTGGCGGCGTGACCGTATGCATCTTTGTGGCCGCTTTTGTGAGTCATCCCCCGCTTGTGATCCCGCGACTACGCCAAGGACACCTGTTGATGGCACTCCCGCTCCTGGCCTGCGCGCTCCCCTTCGCCGCGGCACTGGCCCCATTCGGGGACAACCCCATCAGCCGCCGGCCGCTGTCTGCGATCTACCTCACCTTGCTCCTGGAGGCCGCCTGCGCGGTGGCGTTTCTCGTGGCCATGATCAGCGGCTTTCCCGACATCGCCTCGTGGACGCGTTTTTTCGATCACAGCCCCGACGCCCTCACGCTTCTGAGCGCCGGCGTCGAGGGGAGCCGCCGCCTCATGATGGCCATCGGCCTCGGTCCGTGGGTCAGCGAGACCTTGCGGGCAAGCCTGCTTTTGCTCACCGCCGCCGCCCTTGAAAGTCAGCAGGAGGCCCTCGGCCGGGAGCGCTGGCCGCTCGGCCGTATCCAGCCGCTCATGGCAACGGCCGTCCTCGGCGCGACCTTGTGGGCAGTCCACGGCCTGGGTACCGACAGCGAACTGTTCCTGGCGGCTTTGCTCGCCGCCGGGGCGGCATCCGCCTTGATCCTTACGCGCCGCGCCTTTCCGGGGTTTATGGTATCCTTAGGCTATGTACTGTTGGCGCTGGCCGACACCGCTGTGGTTGTGATCGGATGGACTGGCGCCGCCCATCATCCGATACGGGCCGTGTTGGCGGTCGCCGTTATGACACTCGAGGCCGTCGCAGCGGCCCGAATTTGGGGCTCTTTGTCGCGGTCCGAAGACCATGCACCTCGTAGCACTGGGCATAAACCATAAAACCGCACCCGTCGCGCTCCGCGAGCAGGCGGCATTCGATCCGCAGGCCTTGCCTGATGCCCTGCGCGCCGTGACCGAGGCCGGGGCCGGCGAAGCGACCATCCTATCGACCTGCAACCGCACGGAACTCTATTGTGGTCTCGACGGCGCCTCCGATGAAACGCTAATCGACTGGTTTTGTCAGTATCACAAACTGACCCCCCGCGCGGTCCGTCCATATCTCTATGTTCATGACGGGCGCACGGCGGTGGCGCACGCCTTTCGCGTCGCCTCCGGCCTCGACTCCCTGGTCCTCGGGGAACCGCAAATCCTAGGTCAAATGAAGACCGCGTTCGCCGCGGCGCACAAGGCCGGGACCACGGGCAAGCTCCTCAACCATCTGTTCCAGCACACCTTCTCGGTCGCAAAGCAGGTACGCACGGACACCGCCATAGGCGCCAACGCGGTATCGGTGGCATACGCCGCGGTGAGCCTTGCTCGGCGCATATTCGACAATCTGTCTCATCAGACGGTACTCCTCATAGGGGCGGGCGAGATGATAGAGCTCGCCGCCCGTCATTTGAAAGAGCAGGGGATCCGGCGCATGATCGTCGCCAACCGCACAGTCGAACGCGCGAGCAGTCTTGGAAACATCTATGGGGCCGAGGCGGTCTCGCTCATCGAGCTCCCGGACTATTTGGCGGCCGCCGATATCGTGATCTCCTGCACCGCGAGCCTTCTTCCCCTGCTCGGCAAGGGCGCGGTGGAAAGCGCGCTAAAGACCCGCAAGCATCGGCCGATGTTTCTGGTCGATCTTGCCGTGCCGCGCGACATAGAACCAGAGGTCGGCGAACTGCCGGACGTCTACTTGTACACCATAGACGACCTGAAAGGCGTCATAGAGGAAAACATGGAATCCCGTCAGGCTGCCGCTCGTCAGGCGGAGACCATCATTGAAGGCCAGGTGATCGAGTTCATGCGCTGGGTGCGCTCACTTGATTCAGTGCCCACCGTACGCGCGCTGCGGGCGGCGGCCGAGGCGTTGCGCGATGCCGAACTCGAACGCGCGCGGCGCGCACTGGAGCGGGGCGAGCCCGCCGAGCAGGTGCTGTTGCGCTTCGCCCACTCCCTTACGAACAAATTCATGCATGGCCCAAGCACCACCTTGCGTGACCCCAAGACCGACGGCGATCTTGATCTGGTCGGCGCGACCCGCGCCCTGTTTCGGCTCGATGACAAGGCGTCCTGATGCAGTCCTCGTTGACCGCCAAGCTCGAGCGTCTGGCATCGCGGCTCGAGGAGACCACAGCCGAGCTTTCAGACCCGCTCGTAACCCAGGACCAGGAGCGCTTCCGGCGGCTGTCACGCGAACACGCCGAACTCACTCCGGTCGTCGAGCGCTTCACGGCGTGGCGCCGGACCGAGGAGCAGATGGCCGCCGCCCAACCCCTGCTACAAGACACCGACCCCGACGTGCGCGCCATGGCAAACGAGGAGATGGCGGCACTTTCCCGCGCGCGCGAGTCCTGCGAGGCGGACCTAAAGCGCCTCATGCTGCCGCGCGACCCAAACGACGAGCGCAACATCTTCCTTGAGGTGCGCGCCGGCACGGGTGGCGACGAGGCGGCGCTGTTTGCCGGTGATCTTTTTCGTATGTACGCAGGTTACGCGACGCGGCAGGGATGGCAGATGGAGATCGTCCATGCGAGCGACGGTGAACATGGGGGCTACAAGGAGATCATTGCGCGCCTGGCCGGCCCCTCGGTCTATTCGCGACTCAAGTTCGAATCGGGGGGGCACAGGGTCCAGCGCGTGCCGCTCACGGAGGCGCAGGGGCGGATTCACACCTCGGCATGCACGGTGGCGGTGATGGCCGAAGTGGAAGAGCGCGAGATCATGATCAACCCGGCGGATCTCAAGATCGACACCTTTCGCGCCTCGGGGGCTGGCGGCCAGCATGTCAACAAGACCGATTCGGCCATCCGCGTGACGCATCTCCCAACCGGCCTTGTCGTCGAATGCCAGGACGAGCGGTCGCAACATAAAAATCGCGCGCGGGCGCTGTCGATCCTCGCCTCGCGTCTGCGCGAACGGGAATTGCGCGCCAAACAGGAGCAGGAGGCGGCCACGCGCCGCAAACTCGTAGGCAGCGGCGACCGCTCCGAGCGCATCCGCACCTACAATTTTCCCCAGGGTCGGGTGACCGACCACCGCATCAACCTCACCCTCTACCGCCTCGAACGCGTGCTCGAAGGCGACCTAGACGAGCTGATCGATGCCTTGATCGCCGAGGACCAGACCGAGCAGCTCGCCGCGCTCGCCCTCGAATGATGACCGTGCGGGCCTTCCTGGCGCACGCGACTTGCGCGGTCCCTAGAACCTCCGGGCAACCGCCACGCTGCGCCACTCCCGAGATATGGGCGCTCGGCTGCCATGTCTTGGAGCGCCCGCTTGCCCGGCTGCTGGCGGCCGATACGGCCGAGCGGCTGCACCCCGAGGACGAGGCGCGCTGGCGCGCGCTCATCGCACGCCGCGAGCAAGGTGAACCGCTTGCCTATCTCATCGGCCATACGGAATTCTGGTCGCTCACACTTACCGTCACGCCAGATGTCCTGGTGCCACGCCCCGAGACCGAGATCCTGGTGGAGCGGGCGCTCGCTGTGCCGGCTGCAGACGGCGCGTGTTATCTCGATGTCGGTACCGGGTCGGGGGCGGTGGCGCTGGCCCTCAAAAAGGAGCGGCCGCGGGCGCACGTTGCGGCCTGCGACCAAAGCCGCGCGGCGCTTACGGTAGCGCGCGCCAATGCCAAGGCGCTTTGTCTCGACGTGGCCTTCTGGCTCGGCTCGTGGAGCGATGCGATTGTCGCCGGCTCTTGCGATCTCGTGGTGAGCAATCCCCCTTATGTCGAGAGCGCCGACCCCTGCCTTGACAGCGACGGGTTGCGATACGAGCCGCGCGGCGCCCTCGATGGCGGGACCGACGGCTTGCGGGCCATCACCGCATTGCTCCCGGCGGCCGTACGCGTCCTGCGGCCGCGCGGTCGGCTGCTCGTCGAGCATGGCGCCCGGCAAGACCGCCCGGTGCAATCGCTCTTTGAGCGCGCCGGCCTTACGGACATCGTCACCCATGCCGACTATGCGGGTCATCCGCGCGTGACCGAGGGGGTGCGACATGGATGATGCCGCGCTTTTGCGCCATAGCGCCCACATCTTTTTGCCGGAGATGGGCGTGGAGGGGGTCTTGCGTCTCGCCCGCGCGCGGGTCCTGATCGTAGGTCTGGGCGGTCTCGGCTCGGTCGTGGCCTTGTATCTTACGCGCGCCGGCGTCGGCGAACTTGTATTGGCGGACCCCGACACTGTGGCCTTATCCAATCTCCCGCGCCAGATCCTTTACGCCGACCGCCATGTAGGACAAGCCAAGACCGATGCCGCGCGCGAGACCCTCACGGCCCTGGGGGCCGCCGATCTGCGCCTCGTTCCGGAACGTCTGCTCGGGGTGCGGCTCGCCGAGGAGGTGGCCCGAGTCGACTTAGTGTGCGACGCCTCCGACAATTTCACCACGCGCTTTGCAATCAATGACGCATGCGTGAAGGCGGGCATCCCCCTGGTATCGGCGGCGGTGATTCGCCTAGTGGGCCAGCTGCTGGTGGTGCATCCGAGTGAAGCGGCCGCCGGCTGCTATCGCTGTCTGTACCCGGAAGGCGGGGAGGATGCCGAGAGTTGCGCACAGCGCGGCGTCCTGGGGCCGGTGGCCGGGGCGCTCGCCACCTTGCAGGCCGCGGAGGCCCTGAAGGTGCTGGCCGGTATCCCCACACCCCTTACGCGCGATTTGTGGGTATTCGACGACAAAACCATGGAGAGTCGCCGCATTCGCCGCCACCGAGACCCCCATTGCCCGGTGTGCAAGGCCTCGCCGTAAACGCCCCGGATAGCGTTGTTGAGGCGTAAGCGCGCGACGCCCACCGATCAGAGTCAGGCGTCATGCGGGCCTGGCGGCAAGGCCCATGAACATGACCGGCCCCAAGGAGTCCGGCCGACCCGTTCTCTTAAGGGGTTTGCTCATGAGCAAACAGCGCCGCCCTCAGGATTGCCCATTGGGCCTCCCACTCGGCAAGCGGCGATATGCGAAATCGCGTGCGTACCGACTGCGCCACACGCCCATCGGCTGTGGCCAGCAAAAGCTGAGCGCATACCGAAGGCGCGGGCAGGCCCGGGGGGAGGTTGGCGTCCCGCAAAAGGCCGCGCAGGTGCGTCTCCATACGTTCGTAGAGCTGCGCCAGCCGGTCGCGCAGGCGCTCGTGCTCCCCGGCCAGCACCGCCCCCTGAAGCAGATTGGCGAGCCCATGATTCTTGTCGGCAAAGGCGAGCCAGAGATGCAGCGCCTGGCCAACCTTGATAGAAGCCGCGGTCGGTTCTGCGCCGATACGATTGAGGCGCGTAAATAGGCTTTCCTCGATGAACTCGAAGAGCGCCTCGAACATTCGCGTCTTGCTCGGGAAATGCCGATAGAGCGCGGCCTCGGATACGCCGACGGCCGACGCCAGATGGGCGGTGGTGATAGGCGCCCCTGAGTTCTCCTCGAGAAGGCGCGCCAAGGTCTCCAGGATCTCCTGACGGCGCTCGCCACGGCGGGGTCGGGCCATGGTCAGGTCACGCGCGCCGCTTGCGTGATGTGGCCGGCCGCATCCCATTGCACACGAAACCGCCCCCAACAGGGCACCCGCCCCGCCACGCACCCGGCCCCTTCGACGAGGATCTCCTCGAACGAGACCGCGCAGAGCGCGCTGTCTGGTCCCTGCTCCAGGATCTCGACCTTGAGGCTATCGTTATCCGGCCAACCGTTCTGCGAGCACAGCGCGGCGATCGCGGGCGTCACGGCAAAATACCGGTCGATTGCCGCCTTATCCATCGTCCCTCCCCTCCTTGTATCAGGCATGGATCAACGTGCCTACGCCATCGTCCGTCAAAACCTCGAGCAATACGGCATGAGCGACGCGCCCATCGACAATATGCGCCGACCCCACCCCGGCGGCCACCGCGTCCAACGCACAGCGCACCTTGGGCAACATGCCGCCGTGGATCACCCCTTCGGCCACCAGTCGCTCAACATGCCGGGCGTCGACGCGCGCCAGCAACTGCCCGTCCGCCCCCAGCACACCTGCGGTATTGGTCAACAGCAACAGCTTTTCGGCACCCAAGGTCGCCGCCAAAAAGCCTGCGACGAGATCGGCATTGATATTATAGGTCGCCCCGTCGTCGCCGATGCCGATCGGGGCTATGACCGGAATGAAGTCGCCGCCATCGAGCAGGCTCACAAGCTCCGCATTGATGGCCGTGACCTCGCCGACATGCCCTATGTCGATGATCTCACTGGGCAGGCCCTCCCCGGGGGCCGGGTGCAAGGCCAGTTTGCGGGCTTTTATCATGGCCCCGTCCTTGCCGGACAATCCTACCGCCTTGCCGCCATGACAATTGATAAGATGCACGATCTCCTTGTTGACAAGCCCCCCGAGGACCATCTCGACAACATCCATCGTCTCCTGATCGGTGACCCGCATCCCTTGCACGAACTGGCTTTCCTTGCCGATGCGCGCCAGCAACCGGCCGATCTGGGGCCCGCCGCCATGGACCACGACCGGGTTCATGCCCACGAGCTTCATCAATACGATGTCGCGGGCAAAACCGTCCTTCAGGGCCGGATCCACCATCGCATTGCCCCCGTATTTGATCACGAAGGTCTTGCCCTGGAACTTGCGGATATAGGGAAGCGCCTCGATGAGGAGACCGACGGATGACGAAGACGGCACAGGATTCTCCCGCGTAAATGCGGCACAAGGTACCTGATTTGAGGCGCGATGTCAGCCGCGCGCGACAACCCCTGGTGTTGGCCCAAGAATCAACACCACAAACAACAAGGGCCCCCTTCGGGGGCCCTCATGGCGCGTCGCGCGGCTTTAGTTGATGGCGATCTTCTTCGGCTTCATCTCCTCGGCCTTTGGTAGCGTGAGCTCCAACACGCCATCCTTATAGTTTGCCGACACCTTCTTTTCGTCGATATGCGACCCGAGACGCACGCTGCGCGACAGCTTGCCATAGCAGCGCTCCTCGCGGATCAGACGGTCACCCACCTTATCCTCGTGCTGACGCTTGACCTCGCCTGTAACCGTCAATACGCCCTCGGCGAGCGTAATGTCGATATCCTCACGCTTCACGCCCGGCATGTCCATGCGGATGACGTACTCATTCTCGCGCTCGGTGACATCCATGGCCGGCACCACTCCGCTTGCCATGCCGCCCTCACCCCTACGCCGCAGGGGGCGGAAAAAGCCCTCCAACAGATTGTCCAACTCATCATTTACAAGGGTCCATCCCGAATTCGTCGGGCTCGGCATCAAAGCTGACATAATAATCACCTCCTGATCATTGCGGTTTGCGGGGAAGCACTCCCCCGTGACGGCTACTAATTTGGGGTCCGCGCCGGGGTTTTCAAGGGCTTTCTCGCAAGGCGTAAAGGCGCGCCGCGCTCGAGCGCGGGCTCATGCCATGGTCTTTTAAAAACCACGGCCTCTCGACCTTTTTCCCACCCACCCCAAGCAGCGCCGTCACCGCAAAACACTTAGGACTGCGGCGGCGCGCGAGCGGCCCAGGCGCTCCCGGCCGGCCCTTTTTTGCCGCGCCTATACGGCCGACGCTCGCCAAAAACCGTGTTTTGCCCCTTAAGGGACGCCCGCGCTACTCACGGGCTCTTTTGATTTTTTTACGCACGCATTGCCTCGCTTAATACAAGCGTTTCGTTATATATTTAATTCCTGTGAAAACACGAGCGGCGATACCGGCAACGCTTTCCAAGAATGTCCTTTTGTTTCATTGAGATAAATCAAGTCATAACGGAGCTTTATTTGTTTCTATAGGCTGCGGTTTTTTTGTCTCCCGCTACCTATAGAAAATCCTTATCTATCCCGACGGTCGTTTCCTCCCCGCTTTGCGCCACACCGGTACGATAAACGTTCTTGCGGCCCGTGCGGGCCCGTCCTATAGTCCTAGGCCTTGATGCCACGCTGTGTTCAGGTTTTTGAAGATTTTCGTTCATGACTTACGATTCGACAATAATTAGGGGCTTGAGTTGACCAATATCGGGATACCCGGCTTCGAACAGTGCGCCGTTCCACCTACGGAGGTCCGTTATGCTTGTTAAAGATGTCATGACCACAAAAATGAAGACCGTACGGCCCGATAGCGCGCTACGCGATGTAGCGACAATGCTCGGTTTCTATCACATCAGCGGGTTGCCGGTGGTGACCGAGGACGGGACCCTGGTCGGCGTCATATCGGAAAAAGACGTATTGCGGGCCTTGTACCCGAAGATCAACGAGGCCATCGAGCTGTCGGCATCCGTGAAGTTTGCCGACCTCGATCACGAGTTCAATGACGTCATGGATGCGCGGGTCTCGGAATTCATGACGCCTCATGTCTTTACCGTCGGGCCAGACGAACAGATCCTGCGTGCGGTGGCAGTCCTGATCGCCCACAAGATCCGGCGTATCCCGGTGACCGTGAACCATAAGTTGGTCGGGATACTCAGTATCGGCGACGTCCATAAGGCGGTCCTAAAGGAAACCTTCGACCACAAGCTCGGTCAGAGCGGAAAAAAACCGTCATTGAAGCCGCGGGCATAAAATGGGGGCAGTGATCCGGACGACATCAATGGACACGAGGAGAATGTGATGGGCGACGCAGCAAGCGAGCGCAAGACCGAGTATGTAATCAACACAAAGGGCCTCACCAGCGAAGAGGTGACGCGGCTATTGGCCGAGTACGGGCCGAACGTCATCGCCGAGGACAAGCCCAATCCGTACCGGCTGTTTTTTAAGAAACTCTGGGGGCCGGTGCCTTGGATGCTCGAGGCCACACTGGTCCTTGAGCTCATCATGGGCAATGACATCGAAGGCATGATTATCGGCTTTCTGCTGGTGTTCAACGCTATCCTAGGCTTCATGCACCAGCAGAAGGCGCAAACCGCCCTCAACATGCTCAGAACGCGCCTGCAGATCATGGCGCGCGTGCTGCGCGACGGCGCATGGAAGCAGGTGGCATCCTCCGAACTCGTGCCAGGCGACTATGTGCACCTGCGCGTCGGCGACTTTGCGCCGGCCGATCTTGTGATTGCCGAGGGCCAGGTGCTGGTCGATCAATCGGCGCTCACCGGGGAGTCGGTGCCGGTGGAGCGCGAGCCCGGGGAGCTTGTGTATTCGGGGTCGGTGCTGCGCCGCGGCGAGGCGAGCGGCACGGTGACCGCGACCGGCGCCAAGAGCTTCTTCGGAAAGACCGCGGAACTGATGCGCGGCGCCGGGAGCCGCAGCCATGCCGAGGATCTTGTCATGTCCATCGTCCGCTATCTGCTGCTGATGGATGGCGCCTTGGTCATCGGCATCCTGATCTACGCGGCCTTCACCGGACTGCCGCTCTTGAAGGTGATGCCGTTTGCCCTCATTTTGCTCGTCGCCTCGGTACCGGTCGCACTTACCGCGACCTTCACGCTCACAAGCGCCGTGGCCTCGCTCGATCTGTCCAGCAAGGGCGTGCTGCTCACGCGCCTTGCGGCGATCGAGGAATCAGCGGCCATGAACGAGCTTTGCAGCGACAAGACCGGGACGCTCACGCTAAACGAGCTCACGCTCTCGGGCATGCAGACGGCAGACGGCGTGGACGACAACGAGCTTCTGCTCATGGGCTCGCTTGCGAGCGATGAACGCACCCAAGACCCCTTGGACAAGGCGATCCTGGCGCGGCTTGCCGAGACCGGTGTGCGGCCACCTGAAAAGACCGGCTTCATACCTTTCGACCCGGCCACCAAACGTTCCGAGGCGACCTTCCTGCGCGATGGCGAGACATGGCGCGCGGTCAAGGGCGCCCCGCATGTGGTGGCCAAGCTTGCCGGCGCCGACGGCCATTTCTGGGAAACGGCGATCGCCGACCTTGCCGCAAGCGGCGCGCGCGTCCTGGGAGTGGCGGCCGGCCGGGATGGGGCGCTCACATTCAAGGGGCTGATTGCGCTGGCTGATCCCCCGCGTCCCGAGGCCCGCGGGATCATATCGGAGCTCCGCCATCTGGGTGTTCGGGTGCGCATGGTGACCGGCGACAGCATGGCGACCGCGCGGGTCGTGGCTGCGGAACTTGGCATGGAGGGGGTGATCATCGGCGGCCGCGACGAAATCGCCAAGGGCGAGATCTGCGACATCTACGCCGGCGTCTATCCAGAGGACAAGTTCCGCCTGGTGCAGACCTTCCAGAATATCGGACACACGGTGGGGATGACCGGCGACGGGGTCAACGATGCGCCGGCACTGAAACAGGCCGAGGTCGGGATCGCGGTATCGAGCGCTACGGACGTCGCCAAGGCGGCCGCGAGCATGGTGCTGACCGAATCGGGCCTCAAAGGGGTCGTGGAGGCGGTCAAGACCGGTCGTCGCGTCTATCAGCGGCTTTTGACATATACCCTAAACAAGATCGTGAAGACCATACAAGTGGCGATCTTCCTCGGTCTTGGACTTATCGTATTCCGGCACTTCGTGGTGACACCGCTGCTCGTGCTCTTGCTGCTGTTTGCAAACGACTTCGTGACGATGTCGATTGCCAACGACAACGTCCGGGTGTCACGCGAGCCTGACATCTGGAACGTGCGCGTACTCATCAAGACATCGCTTATCATCGCCGCTGCGTGGCTTGTCTACATCTTCGCGGTGTTTGGCGTGGGTAAGGACGTCATGGATCTGCCGATCCCCGAAGTGCGGACCTTGAGCTTCCTTGGTCTTGTGTATTCGGGCCTGTCGAACGTGCTCTTGGTGCGTGAGCGTTCGTATATGTGGTCCTCGCGCCCCGGCACGTATTTGCTGATGGCGATCGTAGGCGATGTCATCATGGTCTCCCTGCTCGCGCACTTCGGGGTGTGGATGGCGCCTGTGACGTGGTCGTCGATCGGCATACTGCTGCTGTTTACGATCCTCTTCGTGGCGCTGCTCGATCTCATAAAGGTGCCGTTACTGCGTTCCCCATCTTCCTCGCGCGCCGCCGAGACCAGCGCCGCTTGAGGGAGCACACCTGATATATCCTTGAAGGCCCTCCTCGCGAGGGCCTTTTTCTTTAACGAGACATGCGCGAGACGCTCGAGACTTGCGTGCGGGGCTTTTGGGTGGGGACTGCGCCTAGAGGATATAGCGGGCCAGATCCTCGTTTGCGGCGAGCGCCGACAGGTGGTGATCGACATAGGCCGCATCGATCGCCACGGCCACACCACTCTTGTCGGGGGCTTCGTAGGAGACGGTCTCGAGCAGCCGCTCCATGAGCGTATGCAGGCGGCGCGCGCCGATATTCTCGGTGCGTTCGTTCACCTGAAAGGCGAGCTCCGCGATGCGGCGCACGCCGTCGGTCCGGAAATCGAGGGTGAGGCCCTCGGTCGCGAGCAAGGCGGCATACTGTTCGGTGAGCGAGGCGTGGGTATCCTTCAGGATGCGCTCGAAGTCATCGGCGGTCAGGGCGTCTAATTCCACGCGGATCGGGAGGCGGCCCTGGAGTTCCGGGATGAGGTCGGACGGACGGGCAACATGAAAGGCCCCGGAGGCGATGAACAGGATATGGTCGGTGCGCACCATGCCGTACTTGGTGGATACCGTCGACCCCTCGATGAGCGGCAATAGATCCCTCTGGACGCCTTCCCGCGACACCTGCGCCCCCTGGTTTTCCGAGCGCCCCACAATCTTGTCGATCTCGTCTATGAAGACAATGCCGTGCTGCTCGACGAGGTCGACGGCGCGCGCCTTCATGTCGTCTTCGTTTACGAGCCGCGCCGCCTCCTCTTCCGTCAAGAGTTTCATGGCCTCGCTGACCTTGAGGCGTCGTAGCTTGGTCTGCTTATTGCCAAGATTCTGAAACATCCCCTGCAGCTGGCTTGTCATCTCTTCCATGCCCGGCGGCGCGAAGATCTCGATCCCCGAGGGCCCGGCGCGTAGCTCGACTTCGATCTCGGTGTCGTCGAGCTCGCCCATGCGCAAGCGTTGGCGAAACCGCTGGCGCGCGGCGCCGCCCTCGTGCTCGGTGCTTGAACGCGTAAGCGAGTAGCTACTCTCGCGGGTCGGCGGGATCAGGGCATCAAGCACCCGCTCCTCGGCGGCATCCTCGGCCTTGGCGCGTACCCGGTCCATTTCCTCCGAACGCATCATCTTGACTGCGATCTCCACGAGATCGCGCACGATGGAATCGACATCGCGCCCGACGTAACCGACTTCTGTGAATTTGGTCGCCTCCACCTTCAAAAACGGCGCGTGCGCGAGCCGCGCGAGCCTGCGGGCGATCTCGGTCTTGCCGCAGCCGGTCGGGCCGATCATGAGGATATTCTTCGGGGTAATCTCCATGCGCAGATCGGCATCCTGCACCTGCGCGCGCCGCCAACGATTACGCAGCGCAATGGCCACCGCCCTCTTGGCCGCCCCCTGACCGACGATATGACGGTCGAGTTCCTGCACGATTTCCCGCGGCGTCATCTCCGACATCAGGCGCGTCCCAGCTCTTCGATGGTAAGATTGTGATTCGTATAGAGGCAGATGTCGCCTGCTATGTGCAAGGCGCGCTCGACGATATCGCGCGCCCCGAGGTCGGTGTGGGCGAGCAGGGCGCGCGATGCCGCCTGCGCGTAGGGCCCACCCGATCCGATGGCAATCAGCCCATCCTCGGGCTCTATCACATCGCCGTTGCCGGTCAAGATGAGCGAGGCATGCTCGTCTGCCACCGCAAGGAGCGCCTCGAGACGGCGCAGCAGACGATCGGTGCGCCAGTCCTTGGCAAGCTCGACTGCGGCGCGGGTGAGATGCCCCTGATGCTTCTCAAGCTTGGCCTCGAAGCGCTCAAACAGGGTAAATGCGTCCGCCGTGCCGCCCGCAAAACCCGCCAGTATCGTCTCCTTATAGAGCCGACGCACCTTACGCGCATTGGCCTTCATGATGGTTTGACCCATCGTGACCTGGCCATCGCCACCGATCGCAACGCGTCCGTTGCGGCGTACCGACAAAATGGTTGTGCCGTGAAACTGCTCCAACGTCGCCTCCCGGGAAGGTGCCTTAAGCCTCATGTGGAGGCGCATCCCGCCAAAGGCAAGGGGTTACCGACAGACGAAACGGTTGTCGGTGGCGCGCCGGCCCTCATTTTGGCGGCGGCCGCCTTGATCGGGTTCCCAGCGCACCATGGCACGCCGATCACCCCGTATACGCCGGACGCGATGCCGGCGCTCCGGACCGCAATAGGCCGCCGTGCGCACGCGGCCCTGAATCTCGCCACCCTTGACCATCTCTAACCCTCCCCCGTTCGGGCATTGACCATTACGCGCGCACGCTAGCACAGCGCCAAAGCCCCTTCAACGCGTGCGCTTGCGCGCCCGGGGGTGGGCGGCGTCATAGACCCGCGCCAGCTGCTGGTAATCGAGGTGGGTATAGATCTGGGTGGTGGTCAAATGCGCATGCCCAAGCAACTCCTGGACGGCACGCAGGTCCTGGCTCGACTGGAGGATATGGCTTGCAAACGAATGACGCAGCATATGGGGGTGGAGCGGCACGTCAAGCCCCCGGCGGCGCCCAAGGAGCGCCAGGCGCTTTTGCACCGCACGCGCCCCAAGCGGCCGGCCGGTCGGCCCCGGGAACACCGGGCCTAAGGGATCGGCGCCCGGCCGCCGCGGCAGCCAGGCTTGAAGCGCGGTGTGCGCACTGTGCCCCATGGGCACAAGCCGCTCGCGCCGGCCCTTGCCGGTCACGCGCACCAGGCCTTGCGCGAAATCGAGATCGGTGAGGCGCAACTGAAGAAGCTCGGAGAGGCGCAGGCCCGCACCGTACAAAAGCTCGGCGATGGCCACATCGCGGAGCTCGAGATCGTCCGCCGGGGCCTTGCAGAGCAGGCCTTGAAGCGCGTCCACGGTAAGATCGTGGGGTAAGGAACGCGGGGTGCGCGGCGCCTTGATCCCCCGAAAGGGGTTGGTGCGCAACGTCAATTCGCGATAGAGGGTGCGCGCCGCCGATAGGGCGCGGGCGACGGTCCGGCCGCCCCGTCCGGCCCGGCACAGGCTCGCGACATAACGCCGTGCCAACTCGACGGTCATGTCCGCCGGCGCGGCACAGCCCTGGCCGTCGGCAAAGCGCGCGAGATCCTCGAGATCGCGACGGTAGGCCGACAGGGTATGGGGCGAATAGCGTCGCTCATAGGCCAGCCGGTCGAGGCACGCGCTCACCGCCTTCACCCACGCGTCCTCCCTCACGACCGATCCAGCTGGCGGGCTATGGCCCGCATCACGAGATCGCCGAGGCGCCCGAGATAGAGGGTCCCGGCCCCGGGCGGGAATCGATCGCGGTCATGGCTCCCAAGGACGATCACGCCCGAACGCACGGGGTCCCGCAGGGCCACGAGCGCCACCGAGGCGATGCGCGCCTCGTCGGGCCCGAGCAGACTGCGGACCTCGGCGAGAACCGTCTTGGGGCCACATAACGGCCGCCCGCGCGACAACGCCAAAGCGCGCCGTAACCTGGCATCGTCGGGGGCCACGAACTCCACGCGGCCGGCCAAAGGACCGCCATCGACGCCAAGAAGAATGGTGATCGTATCAAGCTGCAACTGGTTGCGCCCGAGGTCATAGACGCTGCCCAACACATCGTCTAGCGACGCGGCGTCGATCAAGGCCACGGCCAGCCGGTGCAACCTCTCGCCAAGCGCCTCGTTTTCCCGGGCGGCGGCGAGGAAGCTCTGACGCTCGCGGTCCTTGGTGGCCAGACGCTCGCGCAATACGGCCATCTGGCGCTCCAAAAGCGAGACCGCGGCCCCGCGCCCGGCATGCGGAACCCGCAGGACATCCAGAAGGTCCTCGTGTCGCTCGAAATAATCCGGGTGATCGCGCAGGTAGCGCGCCACACCCTCTTCCCACGAGAGCTCTTCGCTTGACTGTTTCACGGCCTTACCCCTGCTCGCTCAACCGCCCCTCAAACACCCTCTGCGCCGGACCGCGCATCCACACCGGGCCTGCGCCATCATAGCGCACACTAAGCCGCCCGCCACGCAAATGCACCCAGACCTCGTCATCCAGCAACCCCCGCTCGCGCCCCGCCACGACCGCGGCGCATGCCCCGGAACCACATGCAAGCGTCTCGCCGGCACCGCGTTCATGAACGCGCAGGCGGATCGTGCGCCGGTCGATGATTTGCATAAAACCCGCGTTCACCCCCTCCGGGAACCTGGCATGGTGTTCGATCAGGGGGCCCTCCACCGCCACCGCGGCGCGCTCGACATCGGCCACGACCTGGACGGCGTGCGGATTGCCAAGCGACAGCACGCTCATATCCACGGGACGTCCGCCGACATCCAGAGTGTACAGCCGCAGCTCGCGTTCGGCGAGAAACGGGACCGCGCTCGGGTCCCAGCGCACGAAACCCATGTTCACGACCACGTCCCCGTCATCCTGCAAGGTGAGCGTGATGACCCCGCCCATGGTACGTACCGTGAGGGTCTCCTTGGCGCTCAGCCCCTCGTCGCGCACATAGCGCGCAAAGCATCGCGCCCCGTTTCCACACTGCTGCACCTCGCCGCCATCGGCATTGAAGATGCGATACCCGAAATCGATGCCAGGCTCGGTGCTCGGCAAGACCACGAGGACCTGATCGCAGCCGACGCCGAAATGGCGATCGGCAATCCGGCGGATGCGTTCGGGCGTAAGATCGGGCTCCCCGCTCATGGCGTCAAGGACCACAAAATCATTGCCCAGGCCATGCATCTTGACGAAGCGCTGACCCTTGGCGCCACCGGTCATGACCGTGACCCCGCGCGTACCACGGTTTCCCCGCGCATCAGGTCCTCATAGGTCTCGCGCCGGCGCACCACATGAAAGCGCGCGCCGTCCACCAGCACCTCGGCGGGCCGCGGCCGGGCATTGTATTGGCTGCTCATGGCAAAACCATACGCCCCGGCCTCGCCGATCACGAGGATGTCACCTGGCTCCACGGCGAGTGGGCGGCCACGGCCGAAAACATCGGCGCTCTCGCACACCGGGCCCACAACATCGTATTCGCGCACCGGTCCCGCGCGACGGCGCGCGGCCGTCACGCTCTGCCAGGCCCCATAGAGCGCCGGGCGGATCAGATCGTTCATACCGGCATCGACGATCGCGAAACGCCGGACATCGGTCTCCTTGATATATTCGATGCGCGTGACAAGCACGCCGGCCGCGGCCACCAGCGCCCGCCCGGGCTCGAGGATGAGCTCAAGCTCGTCTAGCCCGTGCGCGGCCAGGCGCTCCCGGACGAGCGCCACATAGGCGGCGATCGTGGGCGGACACTCGTCGCGATAACGCACGCCAAGCCCCCCACCGACATCGACATGGGTAAGGGCGACTCCCGCCTGGCGCAGACGCACGACCTCCGGGAGCACCCGGTCCAGGGCGTCGCTGAATGGCCGCAGATCGGTCAATTGGGAACCGATATGGCAGTCGATGCCGACAAACGACAGATGCGCATAGCGCGACCCTTCGCGGTAGCAGGCCAGGGCCTCGGCAAGCGGTATGCCGAATTTGTTTTCCTTGAGACCGGTGGCGATATAGTGGTGGGTGCCGGCATCGACGTCGGGGTTCACGCGCAAGGACACCGGGGCTCGCACCCCAAGCGCGCCCGCGATCCCATTGAGGCGCGCGAGCTCGGCTGAGGATTCGACGTTGAAACAGCGGATGCCGACCTCAAGGGCGCGACGCATCTCATTTTCGGTCTTGCCGACCCCGGAAAACACCACCCGCGCCGGATCCCCGCCAGCCGCCAAGACCCGCTCGAGCTCCCCTTGCGAGACGATATCGAAACCCGCGCCGAGATCGGCCAAGGTGGCAAGCAGCGCAAGATTGCCATTGGCCTTCACCGCATAACATATGAGGCTAGGCTGCGTGTCCAAGGCCTCGCGAAACATCCGATAGGCATCGGTCAGGGCCCGGCGGCTATAGACATAGCACGGGGAACCGACCGCGGACACGATATCGGCAAGCGCCACATCCTCCACACACAACTGCTCGTCGCGATAACTAAAGGCACTCATGATCGCGGCCCCTTGTGCGGCACGACATGCGCCGGGGCGGGCTTAAGGGGAGGCATGTACAGTGGGCCCTGCTTGCCGCACGCGCTCAATGCCAAGAGGCCCGCCAGGACCAATCGTCTCACCATCACGAGAGGTGCAACATGACTTGCCGCATGCCCCATTCGTGCGTCATATCCGAAAGAGTCAGGACGCCGGAACAGGCGAAGGCACCAGGCTCCCCGGTCCCTGCCATCCACTTGCGCACGAGCGCGGTGGCCGGTGTGCACAGGACCGACAGGCCATCGTCTCCGGCCACCAGTGCGGCGCTACGCACAAGCGGCTGCCCCCCGCGCTCGCCGCGCAATACCACCCGCAGGCCGAACGCCGTCTTCCCGAAACGCCGCAGGCCCTTTTGCATGATATGGAGCCCCTTTGCGAATCGCGCCGGGTCGGCGATCACGCCCAGGCGATTCAACGAGCCAAGCCAGGCATGGGCCCGATTCAAGACCGCAAGCTCAAACCCCGTCCGGTAGGTGACGCCGGCCCCATACCGCCGGCTTAAGATCTCGATCTCCGGGGCGTCGGTCACATACAGGCGGTGGCGCCCGAGGGGTCCGGGGAGATCCACGGTCCGGCCTTTTGTGTAACCTGGCACCTCACGCCATGCGCCATGCTCGTAGATTCGCGCCGGCCGGCCTTGCACCGCGAGCAGCGCGCGCACGCTCGCAAGCCCTCGTGGGTTACGGTTCCCCGACAACACCGCGACCTCGATGTCGGTGATGGTGTCGAACTGAGGGGCGATGACCGCCGCGAGCACCGAGGAAAAGGCCAGGGCCGATCCGGCCCCGGACACCAGCGACGCCCCGCCCTCGACGGCACGCGCCGCCAAGCCCTGCATACCCAGTATATAAGAGGTCTCGTCGGCCATGTCGACATAATGCACGCCGCGCCGCGCGCACCGCTCGGCGACCGCGTAATCGTGGGGACGGAATGGCCCGCAGGTGTTCACCACGGCAAAGACCCCATCGAGCGCGGTATTCAATGAGGCCTGCCTTTGAATGTCGACCGCCACGAATGGGACGCCGAGACGTGCCGACGCCACCTGGCCGCGACTCGTGTCGCGTCCGCCGATGATGCACTCGACCTGCGGGTCTTGCATCAGGATTTCGGTAATCCGCTGCCCGCAGGTGCCGTAGCCGCCGAGGATCAGGACTTTTCTCATCATGGCGCCAAGAATAGAGGGTAAGGCATGCCCGACTCAAGGGCGTAGCGCCGGTCGCCTCGGGAATATGCCGGTGGCGATTGGCCGGGCCCAGGACCTGGGCGCCCGCTGTTTGTTTCGTTCAAGGCCCGCTACCATGCCTCCTTGACGCCCCGCGCGCGCCAAGTGGCGGGGCGTGGCGGAGACGAACGGTACACGATAGACGACAAGGGGGTCATCATGATAAGCAACGGCGACTATGAAAGGCAGGCCCACGCGATGCTCGAACGTATCGAGCAGGCCATCGAGACCCACGCCCCAGAGATCGAGTTCGAGACCGAAGACGAGATCTTGACATTGGAGTTTCCGGACGACTCGCGCATTATCATCAACAAACAGCGCCCGTTAAAGCAGATCTGGCTTGCGGCCCGCGCCGGCGGCTTCCACTACGACTATGACAGCGCCGCTCAACAGTGGGTACGCGACGGCGGTCACGAACTTCTCGCCGATCTCGAGACCTTCGCAAGCCGCCAGCTGCAAAAACCCGTGCGCCTACGCTAGCTATTCCCACACCTCATCATGGTGGTGAACAAAGACCCCCGGCCCGCCGCATTTCGGACAATCGACAGCCGCCACATCGTCGCCAAGCGGCGCGATGGCGTCGTCATAGCAGAGGCTACACCGCGCAATCTTACCCGCGCCGACCCAGGTACTGCCGATCGAATGACAGTTGTCGCAATGAAACAACCGCAAACAAGGCTCGGGCCGACGCCCGCACCCGACACCAAGATCGCGCTCTTCATAGCGGCAGGCACGGCACAGGAAATCGACCTTGTGTCCCATGATCTATCCCGGAAAGATAAGGGCCGCGACATCGCGGTAATGTTTGACGTAATGAACCACAAGACCGCTACGGACATTGTCCGGTAGCTCCTCGAAGTCGCTGCGATTGGCCTCGGGAATGATGATCTCGGGGATCTTGACGCGGCGCGCAGCGACGATCTTCTCGCGGATCCCTCCGACCGGAAGGACATAGCCCGTGAGCGTGATCTCGCCTGTCATGGCCAGCGGACGGCTGATGCGCTTGCCGCGCGCAAGTGACAAAAGCGCGCTTGCGATCGTCACCCCGGCACTCGGCCCGTCCTTGGGGATCGCGCCTGCCGGCACATGCAGGTGCAAGGAGGCCTTGTCGAAAAAATCCTCGGGACCACCGTATTGCTTACAATGCGAGGAGATGTAACTGTAGGCGATCTCCGCCGACTCGCGCATCACCTCTCCCAATTGGCCGGTGATCTTGATCCCGCGCGTGGCGCGATGCACGCGCGTGACCTCGATATCGAGGATGGCACCACCCATGGGGGTCCAGGCGAGCCCGGTCACGACCCCCACGCCACGCAAAGGTTTGATGGGCTGGAAGACCGGCCGATCGAGGTACTTCTCCAGATTGCGCGCACTGACCTTGATGGGTGGCTTTTTGCCATTGATCATGGCCACCACCGCCTTGCGCGCGATCGAGCCGAGCTTCTTTTCGAGGCTGCGGACCCCGGCCTCGCGCGCATAGCCCTCGATGATCTCGCGTATGGCCTGATCCTCGATGCGCAATTGTCCGCGCTTCAAGCCGACCTTATCCATCTGTTTGGGCAGGAGATGATGTTTGGCAATCGCCATCTTCTCGCTTGTGATGTAGCCGGCGAGCCGTATGACCTCCATGCGGTCCAAGAGCGGCCGGGGTATGGTGTCGAGCTGGTTCGCCGTGCAGATGAATAGCACCTTGGAGAGATCGAAACGCAGATCGAGATAATGGTCCAGAAAATCGACGTTCTGCTCGGGATCCAGGACCTCGAGCAGCGCCGAGGCCGGATTCCCCTGATACGAGGAACCGATCTTGTCGATCTCATCGAGCATGATGACCGGATTGGCCACCGCGACCTCACGGATCGCCTGGATGAACTTGCCCGGCATCGCCCCTATGTAGGTGCGGCGGTGGCCCTTGATCTCGGCCTCGTCGCGCATGCCCCCGACCGAAAACCGGTAGAATGTGCGACCCAGCGAGGCCGCTATGGACCGGCCTATGGACGTCTTGCCGACCCCCGGAGGCCCCACGAGCAGAAGTATCGAACCCGCCACCTCGCCCTTCATGACACCGACCGCCAGGAACTCGATGATACGGTCCTTGACGTCGTCTAGACCATCATGGTCGCGGTCCAGGATCGTCCGCGCCTGTTTTAAATCGATCTTGTCGGGCGAATAGCGGCCCCAGGGCAAAAGCGTCAACCACTCGAGATAGTTGCGCGTGACCGCGTATTCAGGCGACCCCATCTCGAGTACCGCCATCTTTTGCAGTTCTTCATCGACGCGCTTTTGCGCGGCCTTTGGCAAGGTGAGCCCGGTAAGCCGCTCGCGAAAGACCTCGATCTCGGCGGTGCGGTCATCCTTGGCAATGCCAAGCTCCTTCTGGATGGCCTTTAGCTGCTCGCGCAGAAAGAACTGGCGCTGCTGCTCGTTGATCTTCTCCTCGACCCGCTCGCTGATGCGCGCCTGGGTCTTGGCAAGATCGAGCTCTTTTTTGAGCAGCAGCAACACCTTTTCCAGACGCGGCTCGAGATCGACTGTGTACAGCACGTCTTGCAGCTCTTTCTTGCTCGCGGTGGTGAGACTTGCCGCAAAATCCGCGAGGCGCGAGGGCTGATCCGGACCAAAACGCGTCAGAAAAAACTTGAGCTCCTCGCCATACAAGGGATTGAGCGGCAAAAGCTCCTTAATGGTGTTGATGACCGCCACCGAATAGGCCTTGGCATCATCGCCCTCCGGCGCCTCGGGCTCTGGAAAATAGTGCGCGCGCACCGCAAACGGGCGCTCGCGGGACAGCCACTGGTCGATGCGAAATCGCTGCAGGCCCTCCACGAAGACCTGCAGCTTATCCTCGTTCTGGATGACCTTATGGATGCGACAGACAGTCCCCATCTCATAAAAATCATCGCTCGTGACATCGACGGCCTCGTCTTTGCGTATCAGGACTAAGCCTATGACCTTGTGGGCGGTCTCGGTCGCGGCGATGATCGTGGAGCTCCACGGCTCGCGATCGAGCACAAGCGGGATGGCCTGGGCCGGAAAGAACGGCCGATTCGTAATGGGTACGATCGGGAGAGACGTCGGCAGGACGTCGCCGGCACGCGCCAATGTCCCGCCGGATACGGACGTCAATTCGGGTTCACTTATCGTCATCGATTATCGTTCGCTTTATTTTAAGGAGCTCGGCTCTTAATGGGGCCACACGGACCCGGTTCAAGGGTTCGGGGTATTGTGACAGTTTGCGCCTGGGCGACGCCCGCGGCCATGGTCGCACGCCCCATACGGTCTCTGGCTAACGCCACGGGGGCGATTTATGATAGTTCGCAGTGTCGACGAGACAGGGAGGCGCGCTATGAAAGCCTTGTGGATAGTGACAGGTATGTTCTTGCTCGCCGGATGCGCCACACCCCTCCCTCGTTCGTTGCGCGCGCCCCATATCACGCCGGTGAGCGTGGCCGCGGCACGCGCCCATATCGCCCCGGTGGGGGTGCGCGTGCGCTGGGGCGGCGTCATCAGCAAGGTCACGAATGACCCCCACGCCACCTGGGTGCAGGTCATTAGCCGACCGCTGCGGCATGATGGCCGTCCACGCCGGGCGCGCTTTAGCGACGGACGCTTCCTGGCCCGAGTCCCGGGTTTCCTCGACCCCGATATCTACGCGGTTGGTCGTAAGATCACCGTGGTCGGGGTCTTCTCCGGCTATAAGAAGAGCCTGATCGGGAGCTACCGGTACAACTTCCCGATGGTCCGTACGTTCGCCGTCCATCTTTGGCGTATCCGGCCTCACTATTACACCCGGTATTACTATGCCGACCCCTGGTACTACCCCTACCCCTGGCCCTGGGGATGGGGTGTGGGCCTCGGTCCGGGCTTTGGGCCATGAGCCCCGCCCCTGAAAGATGCGGCCCATGACCTGCCGGACGATCGCGGCGCGGGCGCGGCAAGCCGTGTTGGCGCTTTTTGTCGTGGGCCTTACCGGCTGCGCCGTGCGCCCGCGCCCCGCGGCTACACACATCGACCGTCATGTGGACTTGCAGGCGGTCCTTGCGCATCCACGATTGACCCGCGGGGCGCGCGTACGGTGGGGTGGTCTCGTCGTGCGAGACCACGTGGGCCCCACCCACAGCACACTGACGATACTCGCCTATCCCTTGAATGACCGCGGCCGGCCACGCCTGCGCCGAATGCCTGAAGGACGCTTTCAGGCGGTGGCGCCCGGCTATCTCGATCCTGTGCTGTTTGCCCGCGGGCGGCAGGTCACGGTGGTAGGGACCGTCATCGGTACCCGCGCAGGTCTCATAGGCGAGGCCCGCTATGTCTACCCGCGCGTGCAAATCCTCGCCACCCACCTCTGGCGCCTCTATCGGCCGGGGCAGCGCCATTGGCATTTCGGCTTTGGGATCGGAATCGCCCTCTAGTCCGCTTGGGCTGCGTCACCCGGCCTCATCACCGTGGACTGACAGGCCGCTGATTCATCGGCCGGCGACTCTTGTGCCGGTCGGGCGCGGCGGAAAGGGCGTCCGGACTACGCCAAAACCCGCCGGGGTATGAGAGCGATGTGCCTTGCCTTTAAGCGTGCCGCCCCGTCATGGGAACGGCGCGCCTCCCCACGGGTAGGCTCAGGCGCTCTTGGGCGCAGGGATCTTTGCGGCGAGCACCTCCACCAGGCTTGCGCACTCATTGGCGCGGCGGCGCGCGGTATCGATGTCGGCGGCCATGGCAAGCGCCACGCCCATGCGCCGGCGCATGAAGCTTTCCGGCTTGCCGAAAAGCCGCAGCTTGGTCCCGGGCACGCGCAACGCCGCATCCAGGCGCCCATACCGCACACCCTTCGCGTCCCGATTCCCATAAATCACCGCACTCGCCCCGGGGCGCAACAGCTCCGTCGATACCGGCAGACCCAGGATTGCGCGGACATGCAGCTCGAACTCACTCTGGTACTGGCTTGCCAATGTCACAAGGCCGGTATCGTGCGGCCGCGGGCTCACCTCCGAGAACCAGACCTGGTCTTCGTTCACGAAGAATTCGCAGCCGAATATCCCGCGTCCGCCGAGCGCCGCGGTGACCTTCTCTGCCATCTCACGGGCCCGATACAAGGCCTTCTCGCTCATCGGCTGCGGCTGCCAGCTCTCCACGTAGTCCCCGCGCTCCTGGCGATGTCCGATCGGTTCGCAGAAATGGGTCTCGATCACCCCACCTAAGCCGCTTGCGCGCACCGTAAGCAAGGTGATCTCGTACTGGAACTCGATGAATGACTCGACGATGACGCGCGCCATCGCCACCCGGCTCTTCTTCTGGGCCTCGTGCCAGGCGGCCATGAGCTCGGTTTCGTTTGCGACCACCGACTGGCCCTTGCCCGATGACGACATGACAGGCTTCACCACACACGGGAAGCCCGTGATCGCCGCCGCCGCCTGCAGCTCCTCGAGACACCCGGCAAACGCATAGCGCGAGGTGGGGACCTTCAACTCTTCGGCGGCCAGCCGGCGAATCCCCTCCCGATTCATGGTGAGAAAGGCCCCGCGCGCGGTCGGTATGACCTCTGCCAGACCCTCGTTTTCGATCTCCATGAGGGTCTCGGTGGCGATCGCCTCGAGCTCCGGAACCACGAAATCCGGGCGCTCGCGCGTGATGACATCGCGCACCGCCTGGGGATCGCGCATGTCGATCACATAGGAACGATGGGCCACCTGATGGGCCGGCGCATGGGCGTAGCGGTCGACCGCCACCACCTCGACCCCGAGCCGCTGGGCCTCGATGGCCACCTCTTTGCCCAATTCGCCGCTACCTAGCAAAAGCAGGCGCACGGCATCGCGTGTCAGGGGGGTGCCCAAAACTGTCATATAGTGAGAACTCCAAAGCGCGGGTGGGGGTTGCCGCGCATCATACCCTCGGTCCATGGTCTGTCAATTCTCGATCTTCCGGGATCAGGACACCGTGATCGCCGCACCGCCCCCTGTCCCTGGGTGCCCCTGCCGGGGAGGCCACGGCATCGATCGGCGCAGGATTCCCGGCCCACCCCGCTTAAAGGGAGCGATTTCGGCAGACACGATGCACGCGCCTTCAACGACAGAGGCGACGAGTCTGGGCGGCGGGTGACCGGGGCGTTCCCTGGGGCCGAGCACAACCAAGGGTGCGAGCCGTAAGCGCCACCGGCTTCACCGGCAACGGGCGGGAGCGGTTGGCGAACACGACAAAGCGTCCTGGGCCCACGCGGGCGCATCAAAGGCCACACGGTGGGCGCGGTGTAGCGGCTCACGAGGCGCGCTGGGCAAGCCGCGCCACAATTTCCTCAGTGGTGGCGGTCTCGCCCAGGCGCGGGAAGATGCGTTGGACGCTATGGTCGTGAGCCTCGCGGCTGAAGTCGGTCATGGCGTCACAGGCCAGGGTGACATTGAACTGAAGCTCATGGGCCTGGCGGGCAGTCGATTCGACGCCGATGCTGGTGGCGATGCCCGCGATCACCACCTGGGTGACGTCTTGGGCACGCAAAAGACCCTCGAGACCGGTCCCGGTGAATGCCCCCCATGTGCGCTTGCCGACGCGATAGTCTCCGGTCTGCGGCTTGAGTTCCGGCACGAGTTCGGCCCAATCGGCCGGCCGGTCACTAAAATTGCGCCGCTGTTCGCTACGGCCCGGGGCCCCGCCATGAACGGTAACGAGCACCACCGGCAGGGCGTGCGCCCGGAAGACGGCGGCAAGCCGCGCGGCGCGCGCCACCACCACATCCGTAGGGTGAGCCATCGCTTGCCCGACGATCCCCTTTTGCAAATCGACCACGATGAGTGCCGTCTCTGGATCCAATACCGTTACCGCCATCCATCACCCCCTCTGAAGCCTATTCCAACACCGGCGCACCGCGCGAGCGCGGCCACATTCTCCGCCACGCCATCGGCTGGCAAACGATGCGCCCGCATGCGCGTCTCGAACTCCTGAAAGTAACGCAGGCCGCTTGCCGGGAACGCGCGATTGAGGGCCCGGCGGCGCGCAAAGACCGCGATTGCCGCCGCCACCGCCTCGGCCGGAAACGACAAGCGGTCGCCGGCGCGCAGCGCCGACAGGACGTAGCCGTAGGCCTCATCGGCGCGTCGCACCGTGTCGTCCGACCGCGACAGCGACCCTGGACGCAGACGATACTCGTGCAAGGGTTGCGGATAAAGATAGGCGCCGCCGTGGCGGGCCATGACCGACAAGGCAAAGACGGCGTCCTCGGCAAATCTTAAGCGCTCGGGAAAGCGCGTGCGGGCGATGAGCGCGCGCCGGTACACGGGCCAAAGGCTCGCGCTCGCCTGCGCGAAGAACAACCAGTCGTAATATCCCTCGACGGGGTCAGGCCAACAGTTTGCGCCGTAGCCGGGGCCGGGCCCGGGATACGCGCGAAACCGCGTGTTGCCAAGCGCGATGCCGTGCGTGCGCGCCAAAGGGACGAGAATAGCAAGCTTGTCCGGATACCAGACGTCGTCACTGTCGAGAAACGTGATGAGCGGGTGACGGGCGGCATCGAGCCCGCGATTGCGGGCCACCGACGGACCCGAGGCATAGGCCCCCGTACGCATCAGCACAAGCCTTCGGTCGGCGGGCACTAAGGGCCGGTAATCGACCTCATCGTCGGCGACCACGATCAATTCCCAGTGCCGATAGGTCTGCGCGAGGACCGAGCGCACGGCCGCGCCTATGCTCGCCTCGGCCCTGTAGGCCGGCATGATGATGCTTACGGATAACGGCCGCGCCATGCAGCGTCCCTCCCATAATCCGTCGCACGCCAAGCGGCCTTGCCGCGATCACCCCCAGGCGTGCGTTCGGTCGAGTCTAGCAGGGCGCGCCGGGGCGTGGTGATCATCGCGGGATCTTTCGTTGGCGTTGGCGCTCACTATAATAAAAAGCAGAAGATCGTGTTAGGAGGTTATCGTGACGCCGACTCTCTATCAGTTCTTTCACCGCCACATTCAATATGGCTTTCGGCGCGCGGGTCTCGGGGAACCGGAAACGGTGGCCTATGTAAGCGACCTGCTCACCCGCTTCGCCCACACCGACGCCCTCTACCCCCTGAGTGACCACGAACAACGACCCCTTACCACCGTCGTGCAGTTCCTTGCGGCGCAAAGAGCCGCGCAAGAGGAGGATCGCGCAGCTGAGATGATCGTCGTGCGCCATCTCGCCGAGTACACGCTCTTTATGAGCGGCTTCTTTCGGGAGCGCCTGCGCTCACGCGGGCAGTTGTCGTACTACGCCGACCATGGGCGCAGCGCCTTCGCCCAGACCGCCGATCTCGAGAGAAACAGTGGGCAGGCGCGGGTCTATTGGCGGCTACAACAGGATTTCGCGCGCGTCGCAGAGACCGTCGACGACATTTGCCGCCACCAGTTGCCGCTTGGAGCCGAGGCCTATGGGGAGCGGCCGCTCGCCGCCCTGTGGCGCCTGTGAGATATTAGCGGCGCGCCCAGCGCCGCACCGCCGCGGCATGGCGGCGGCTTACCGCAAGCCGCTTGCCGAGGCCTTTTAGGGTGACGTGCCAGGTGCCGCTTGTATCCTTTTCGATGCCGCTGATATGCGGGGTGGCCACCAGGGCATTCCTGTGGATACGCAGAAAGCTTTCGCCAAACTCGCGCTCGAGGTTCACAAGCGAGTCCTCGATCAAATGCTCCTCGGTGGCCGTCCGCACCGTCACATATTTGTTGTCGGCCAGGAAATACAAGACATCCTGGACCGGCACCAGACGGATATTGCCGCGAAGGTGCACGCTCAGGTGGGTGCGCACCACGGGGGTGTCTTGGGCCTGATTCAGGTCCTGAAGTTGCTGCAAGGTGAGCTTTCCGGCCTTGCTCAAGGCCTTTGCCAGCCGATCCTTACGGATCGGCTTTAAGAGGTAATCGACGGCGTTGACCTCAAAGGCATCCAGGGCATGCTGATCGTAGGCCGTCGTGAAGATCACGCCGGGCGGCGCGTCGAGACCCATGAGGTGCATGGCCGCTTCCAGACCGTCCATGCCGGGCATACGAATATCCATGAGCAGCACGTCGGGGTTTAGGAGCTCGGTCTGAGCGATCGCCTCGTTGCCATTCATGGCCTCGCCCACGACCGTATGTTCGCCGATCTCTCCCACCATCTCCCGCAACCTGTCGCGCGCCAATTTCTCGTCGTCAACGATCAGGACCTTCATCGTATCCCTCCTCTGTTCAGCTGGTGCCTCCATTTCTTTCATCGTGAATTCTCCGCTAGGAATCGATCCCCTGATTTCTCACAATCGGCATTTTTATCTTGACGTGATATTGATCGTTTTCCTCGAAGGTTTGCAAGCTCGCGGCGTCCTGGAAATGCGAAGCGAGCCGCTGGCGAATATTGTCCATGGCGATCTTGTTGCCGCGCCCATGAGCGTGCTTGCGCACTTCGGGTATCGGGTTACTGATGAGCACGTTCAAGGTGTCGGATTGGTCTGCCCACAATTCAACCTTCACCGTGCCCCCGCCAAAACGCGGCTCTATACCATGATATATGGCGTTTTCCAACAGCGGTTGCAAGGTCAGCGTGGGAATAAGCGCGTTGCGCGGCACATTACTGACCGTCCAATGGACATGAAGGCGATCCCCGAGCCGCAGCTTTTCGATTTCGAGGTATTGACGCGATATCTCCTGTTCGGCGCTGATCGGCACGAGTTTGCGGGCATCGGCGAGCAACACCCGAAACAGGTCCGCGAGATCCTGGAGCGCGGCCTCGGCGCGCGCGGGGTCGCTGCGCGTGAGGCTTGCGATGCTGTTCATGCTATTGAAAAGAAAATGCGGACGGATGCGCGACTGCAGGGCCTGTATGCGCGCCTCCTGTTCGAGCTTGGCATCGATCTGAGCCTTATGGGATACAAACAGATAACGCAGACCAAGCAGCATGACCACGGTACCGATCAGCACGCCATGGATTAACATGGTGAGCTGCCAAATGGGCGAACGCGTGGCGATCATGCCAAGCGCATAGAGGCTGTTTATGAGACCCTCGGTGACCGCCACCACCGCCACCAACATGAGCGCGATCACGACCAGGGACCCTACGATCGCCGATAGCTTGCGCAGGCCGCGGTTTACGATCCGCAACAGGCCAAGGCTCACCAAGGCCACTATCAGGGTATAGGCCGAGAGGAACAGGAAGCGGTGGAGGATGGCGGGCCCCAGGCTGTCGCTCGAGGCAATGGTGAATATCACGGCGATGACCTCGGCCATGAACAGCACCTTGGCGGCGATGGCAAGCGAACTAAAGTCTGGCAGGAAGTAGCTCGTCGAGTCCTTCATGACCACCTGGATAACGTGATAAGGGAAATCGCCGATTCGCGGGCGTTGATGTCTTTAAGGCTACCAGGAAAAAGGCGCCCCGAGCAGGCTCGGGGCACGATAATTCCAGGCTGGCATTTCGGGGTGGGGGTGCATAAGGAGAGTCCAGCCCGGACACTACGAGAGAAACCTTAGCCCACCCATGCCATACCCTCAACCCGGCACCGATGACCGGAAGCCGCCGACGGACAAGTGGCGGCACCCTTAACGACGCGCCCGCGCTTAAGGTACCATGGCGCCATATCACCATTCGTCGAGCATGCCCGATGCCCCCTTCCGACAAGGCCTGGAAAGGCCGTTTCACCCAACCCACGGACGCCTTCGTCGAGGCCTTCACGGCCTCGGTCGGGTTCGATCGGAGGCTCTATCGCCATGATATCCGCGGCTCCATCGCGCATGCCCGCATGCTGGCCGCGGTCGGCATCATAGAGGAACGCGAGGCGGCGCTCATCACGCAAGGGCTTGGTGCCATCGAGCAAGACATCGACGACGGGCGCTTTACCTGGTCTGTGGGTCGTGAAGATGTGCACATGAACATCGAGGCTTCGCTCATCGAGCGCATCGGCGAAGTCGGCAAGAAGCTGCACACCGCGCGCTCGCGTAACGACCAGGTGGCCACTACCGTCCGGCTCTATCTGCGCGACGGGCTCGATGGGCTCACCGAACAGTTACAACACCTGGGCGATGTGTTTCTGACGCTAGCCGAGCGCGAGGCCGAGACCG
Organism: Pseudomonadota bacterium; assembly: GCA_021819125.1. GTDB lineage: Bacteria > Pseudomonadota > Gammaproteobacteria > Acidiferrobacterales > Acidiferrobacteraceae > Acidiferrobacter. The sequence continues at coordinate 38,828 of JAKARW010000014.1, forward strand.
TCATGCCCGGCTTCACCCATCTCCAGGTGGCTCAGCCGGTGACCCTGGGCCACCATATCCTGGCGTGGTTCGAGATGATTTTGCGTGACGCCGAACGTCTGATCGATGCCCGCGGCCGTGTGAACGTCATGCCGCTCGGGGCCGGCGCACTGGCCGGCACGAGCTTTCCGATAGACCGGCAGATGACCGCCAAGGCTCTGGGCTTTGCGCGACCAGCCGAGAATTCCCTGGACGCGGTCTCCGATCGCGACTTCGTCATCGAGTTCACGGCGGCGGCGGCCTTGATCATGGTCCACCTGTCGCGCATCGCCGAGGAGCTCGTGTTATGGTCGACTCCGCAATTTGGTTTCATAGAACTGGCCGACGGTTTTTGCACGGGCTCGTCGATCATGCCCCAGAAGAAGAACCCGGACGTCCCGGAACTCCTACGCGGTAAGAGCGCGCGCGTCATAGGACATCTCACGGCCCTGCTCGTCCTCATGAAGGGTCAGCCGCTCGCCTATAACAAAGACAACCAGGAAGATAAGGAGCCGCTGTTCGACACCCTCGATACCGTGCGCGACTCGCTGCGCGCGCTCACCGAGCTCTTGCCGGCCACCACCTTCCACCGCGAACGCATGCATCGCGAGGCGCTACGCGGCTACCCGACCGCCACCGATCTCGCCGATTATCTGGTACGGCACGGCTTGGCGTTTCGCGACGCCCACGAGGCCGCGGGACGCGCCGTGCGACTGGCGATAGACCGGGGCGTGGACCTGGCGGATCTGCCGCTTGCAGAGCTCAAGACCTGCTCGCCCCTGATCGAGGCCGACATCTTTCCGGTACTGACCTTGGAGGGGTCGCTCGCCGCCCGCGACCATCTGGGGGGCACGGCCCCCCGCCAGGTGCGGGAAGCGATCGCGCGTGCCCGTCAGCGCCTCGCGGGCCTCACCGCCGAGGCCGCCGGCTAGAAGAGGTTGAAAAGGTCGCCTACGACGTCGTCGGCCACGGCAAAGCCCGCGCCCATGCCAAGGCCGCTCATCAGGGACCCCATGAAGCCGCCGCCGCTTGCCTGCGACGATTGATTGGCCCACCCGGTCGGCTGCATCGGGGCATTGGGGTGCGTGGCCAAAGTGCCTTCCAGCTGCTGGATGTATTGCGCCATCTGTTGGATGAGCGTCGTCGTATTCTGTGCCTGATTTTGCATCATCATTGCGATCTCGCGCAGATCCATCGTCCACTCACGCCCGGTAGTCGGGTCGGGGGCCGCTGCCGCGAACTTCTGCGCCAGGGCCTGGAGCTTTTGCAAAGTCGCCTGATTCTGCTGCTGGACGACGGTCAACTGATTTTCGGCTTGCTGATAGTCCATTGTGTTTACCCCCAATAAGGAAATCCTCGGCCGGACACGGCGGGTCAGACCTATCAAGCCCGTCCAAGTTCCGGCTCGGCCCGGCAAACGGCAAGCTTAGCGCACGGCCCTCCTCGCGCCAACCGCAGACAGGCCCTATCGCACGGTTCCGTCAAAGTCGCGCCGCTAATGCAGCGCCTT
>JAKARW010000070.1 GCA_021819125.1 Pseudomonadota bacterium
TGGTGGAGCGGAGGAGGATCGAACTCCCGACCTTCGCATTGCGAACGCGACGCTCTCCCAGCTGAGCTACCGCCCCAGTGGGCGGCATTGTAAAGGACTCCGGGGCAAGAGGGAAGTTACGGTCGCCGAAGGCAGACTTTTCGTCCTGGCCCGGCGCCAGGTCTTAACGCCCGCACCCCTGGATGCAGGGGCGAGGGGCTTTGGCGGTCTCGTGCGCATGCCGCTGCAACCGCTCTCCTGCGGCCCATGGCGCCGCTATGGCCCGTCACAGGCGAACAGCGACCTTCTGTGACCTTGTCTATACTCAATCGGGGCGTACGTCTGCCCGCCAAGCATCCAAGGCCGCCGGAGCGGTAACTCGATTTCGGCCGTAGGCCGCCGGGAACGGCGCGATAACTATAAGAAAGGGAGGGTAGCCTATGCGCAAGGGCAATGCCGGCCTGCACGGCAAGCTTGCGTTCTTGCTCGCCTTCAGCACGGATGCGGTGTTCGTTCTCGACGACCGAGGCGTCATCCAGACGGCCAACCGAGAGGCCTGCCGCATCCTGGCCTGCGAAGCGCAGGCCTTGGCCGGGGCCAGCCTGCGGAGCTGGCGCACCGACGCCCCCATCCGCCCACATCCCGACAGTACGCGGCCGGATAGCCTCTGTTACAGCGCCTTCTTCAAACGCCTCAGCGGGGAGACTTTTCTGGCGGATGTGAGTGTGGCGAGCGTAACTGAGGGGGATAAGCGGGCGTATGTCGCGATCCTGCGCGACATAAGCTGGCTTGCCGAGGCGTCCTACAGACAGAATCTTGCCGCCGCGGTCTTCGATAACAGCATTGAGGCCATCATAGTCACGAACGCCGCCAATCGTATCGTCGCGGTCAACGCCGCCTTTGAGCGCCTTACGGGCTACACGACATCGGAGGTCATGGGCCGGTCTCCGAACCTCCTGCAATCAGGGCGCCACGACAAGGCCTTTTACTTAAGCCTGTGGCACAGCGTGCTTGCCACCGGCCACTGGCAGGGCGAGATCTGGGACCGGCGCAAGAACGGCGAGATCTTCCCGCAATGGCTCACCATAAGCGTCGTGCGTGACGATTCCGGGGCCATAACACACCACGTCGCCATATGCCACGATATTACAGAACGCAAAGAGTCGGAGGAGCGCCTGCGCCATGTGACGGATTTCTACTCGGCGCTCTGCCAAGTCGATCATCTCGTCGCCTGCCGCACCAATCCCCGAGCGCTTTTCGAGGGCATCTGCCGCACCACCGTGGAATACGGACATCTGCGATACGCAAGCATCGCCGTGGTCGAATCCCCCCCCGATATCCCACGGATCGTCGCCACCTTCTCCGAGACCCAAGACAACGCGGTCTTACCTCTCGAAAAAATGGTACTGGCGCTCGCACAAGACGCCATAAAGGCCGGAGAAACCGTCGTGCAACAAGAGGAGGAGGCACAGGCGGGGCCCGTCCGTCTGGTGGGTGCGCAGGCGGGCCTGTCGGCGGGGGCGTTTCCCTTCAAACGGGGCGGCCATGTGTACGGCGCACTCTGCGTCTTTTCGGGCGAGGCCTCTTTTTTTGACAACGACCTGCGGCATCTCTTGCAACGGATCGCCGAAGACATCTCGTTTGCGCTCGACAGCTTCGATCAGGAAACACTGCGGCAGGCCGCCGAATCCCGCGCCCATTACCTCGCGCAGCACGATATTCTGACCGGCCTCTACCGGCGCAACATGATCGAGGAGGCGATGGCGCGTCATCACGCGCAAGGCGCGCAAGAAAACGCAGCCTACAGCCTCGGGCTTATCGATCTCGACCACTTCAAGATCGTAAACGACACCTACGGCCACGCCATCGGCGACAAGGTTCTCATCCAGACCGCCAAGATCCTGCGCGAGGCCATGCGCCTTGGAGACCTCGTGGGACGCTGGGGTGGGGAGGAATTTTTGTGCCTGCTGCCCGATACCGGACCGGACCCGGCGCTTTATAGTATGGAGCGGATCCGCGAGCAACTGGCGCGCGCCACCATTGTCGTGGGTGGCCACGAGCTCCATGTGACCGCCAGTATAGGCGTGGCCTCCTTCCCCGTCGACGGCAAGACCATAGCCGAGCTCATGACCATGGTCGATGCCGCCCTCTATCAGGCGAAGCAAGAGGGCGGAGACCGGGTTCGTCGCGCCGACTCAAGTCCGAGCATCTTTTTTATCGGCGGACAGATCGAGGAGGCCTTGGGCCATGGCCGGATGGTGGCCGCCGCGCAACCCATCGTGTCTTTGAAAGACGGGGTGGTGGTCGCAGACGAATCCCTGGCGCGCCTGACCCTGCCCGAGGGAACGGTACTTGAAGCCGGGCAGTTCATCGAGGCCGCCGCGCATCTAGGCCAGCTGCAACGCATAGACCAGGCGATCATAGCTCAGGTCATGCATCGTTGCGTCGAACGTGTGAAGGCCCATGATGCGCCCATACTGCATTTCGTGAATGCCTCGGCGGGCCTGCTGGCGCACGCCCAGACACTCGCCACCCTTTTGCAAGACGCCCGGGACCAGGGTCGCGATACCGGGCTTACCCGGGACTGCGGGACGCCCTTTGTCATAGAGATCACGGAACGGGCCATGCTCCGCGACCGCAAGGCCGTCAAGCGCCACCTGGAACCGCTCCTTGAATATGGCTTTCGCGTGGCGCTCGACGACTTCGGGAGCGGTTACTCATCGTTTCTGTATCTGGCGGACTTCCCGGTCTCCTTCCTTAAGGTCGAAAAGGAGCTTGTGGCGCGCATCACCTCCGAAAAGCGCATGGCGGCCATCATCGGCGACATCGCCCGCCTCGGTCACGACCTCGGCATCACGACCATAGCCGAGGGCATAGAGGACGCCGAGACCGCCGAGGCTTTGCTTGCGCTTGGCATCGATTGGGGTCAAGGATTCCACTTCGGGGCGCCGGTCCTTGCGTGACCTTCTGTGAGCCGATTTCTAAGAGGTCTTGCTGTCGCGGACCCGCCGCCATACCGTGTTTTTCCCGACCTGCAGGATCTCGGCGGCCTTGGCCTGATTGCCTTGCGTGCGCTCCAGCACATAGGCGAGATACTGGCGCTCCAGCTCCTCCAGACTCACGAGATCCTTCATCTGGGCAAAAAGCGGGGGGCCGGAATCGACCGCGCCCTGATCCAGACGGATGTCTTCCACATCCAGCACCTCGGTATTCCCCGCCAATGTCAGACTGCGCTCGATCACATTGCGCAGCTCGCGCACGTTGCCTGGCCATTGGGCTTGACCCAGCCTGCGCAAGGCATCCGACGTGATATGCGGGGCCGGGCGGCCGGCCTTGGCGCAATAGCGTTCCACGAAATACGCGGTCAACTCCGGGATGTCGTCACGGCGGGCGCGCAGCGGCGGGACCGTAAGCGGCAGGACGTTCAACCGGAAATAGAGATCATCGCGGAACGCGCCCTCGCGCACGAGTGTCGCGAGGTCCCGGTGGGTGGCGGCTATGATGCGCACATCGACCTTGCGCCCGACGTTGGCCCCCACCGGCCGGATCTCCTGCTCCTGCAAGACGCGCAGGAGGCGAACCTGGAGTCCCGGGGAGATGTCGCCGATCTCGTCTAAAAAAAGCGTCCCTTTGTGCGCCTCCTCGAAGAGCCCGCGGCGCGAGCGGTCGGCCCCGGTAAAGGCCCCCTGCACATGCCCGAAGAGTTCGCTCTCCAAAAGCTGCTCGGACATGGCCGCGCAATTGACCGCGATGAACGAACGCCCCTGACGATTGCTGCGGTCGTGCACGGCGCGCGCCACGAGCTCCTTGCCGGTCCCGCTCTCACCCTGCACGAGCACCGGGAGATCCGATAGGGCCACGCGATCGAGCGAGGCGAATATCCCGGAAAGGCCGGTCTCCTCGCCGATCACCGCGGTCCCCTTGTCGGCGCGTAACCGCGAACGCAAGGTCTGGACCTCGCGCTTTAATTGCCGCCGCTCGAGAATGGAGCTTATGCGCAGCAAGAGCTCCTGGGTCTCCACCGGCTTCATCAGATAGTCGTCGACCCCCACGCGCATCGCCTCGACCGCCGACGGCACGCTGGCATACGCGGTGACGATCAATACCCCGATGTTGCTTTGCAGCGCCCGCACCCCCTGCGCCACCTTGAGACCATCATCGTCGCAGGCAAGCTTGAGATCCGTGATCACCATATCAAAGCTTTGGGCCGCGGCCTGCGCCAAGGCCGCCTCCACCGAACTCGCACACGCCACCGCATAGCCCGCGCGCTCGAGCGTACGGGCGAGGATCTTCAGGAGCGCCTGCTCATCATCCACCAACAGTATGTCGGTCACGGCCTTCCTCCCGCGTAATGGCAAATACGACCATGGCGCCAGGCGACAGATTGGTGATGGTCACCCAGCCGCCGTGGGCATTGGCAATGCGGCGCACGAGCGCAAGCCCAAGCCCGGTGCCCTCGGCCTTGGTCGTGTAAAACGGCGTAAACAGGCGCTCCGCGCTGCCCTGCACACCGGACCCCGTGTCCGTCACCCGGATATACACCCAGTCCTCTTCGGCCGCGGTCGCAATCGTCATGGTCCCAGGACTCTTCATGGCGTCCGCGCTGTTTAAGAGCAGGTTCCATACCACCTGCCGGATCTGATCGGCATCGAACGACACGGGCCCGAGGTCTGCGGCCAACTCCACCCGAAACACATGGCGGTGCTCCCGGTTCAATGTCAGATCATACATCTCCACGACCTGGGCCACGACCGCGTTCAAGTCCCCCGGCTCCCGCAAGGTCTCGGCGGGACGCGTCCATTTCAGGAAATTCTGGAGGACCGCGTTCAAACGGCGGGACTCGTCACGGACGATGGCCACGAACTCGTGGCGATCTGTCTCCGAGATGCCCTTGTCATCCACCAGAAGCTCGACCCCGCTTACGATGCTCGCCAAAGGGTTACGGATCTCGTGGACGATGGCCGCGGCGGTCTCGGTCAAACAGGCCAGCCGCTCCGATTCGGCCTGCTTGCGGCGCTCGATATCGGCCTGGCGGCGGGCGCGCGCCAGCCGCGCGAGCATGGCGTTGAAGGCCTCGCTCAAGACCCCCACCTCGTTATGGCGCCGCACCTGCACCCGCCGCTCTTCCTCGCCGTCATTGCCGCCGAGCTGCCCCACGTCGCGCATCAGGCCCTCGAGATCGCCCGTGAGGTGACGCGACAAGAGCCAGCCGGCCCCGCCGCCTAGGATCAAGGCCACGAGCGTCAGAAAGAGCCCGGTGTCGCGGGCCGCCGCCATCTGTCGCAATACACTCGAGCGCGACAGGCTCAAGGTGACAAGACCCACCGGGTAGCGGCCCACCCGGATCGTATGATGCACCGTAAGCCACCGCGCCCGCACACGGGCGGGGCCGCGCCGCTCCAAGACGACCCTTTGGGCATTGGTGATCCGCACGCGCCGCACGCCGGACTTGTGGAGCGCATAACGCACGATCTCCTGGAGAGTCCCGAGGTTCTCGGTCAGCACGGCGTTCCGCGAGGCGATCGCCACCATGCGCGCCAGGCTCTCGGCGTTCTTGTGCAGCACGCGGTCCATGGTCCGCTCCTGTCCCTGCACGACGACGATCACAAGCGTCAGCATCAAGATGAGATGCACAAGCGTAATGGACGCGACGACCTTGAAACGAAAGGTCTGGTAGTAGCGTAAGGGCTTCATGGGGAAGCCGGCGCCGCGCAGGGATTCAAGAGGCGCGGGATGTTCGCGTATTCGCGGGGGGTGGCGATGGCAAACCCGGCCGGTATGCGCATGCGCTGCAAAATCGCGCGCCCGGCGGCGCTTTTGGTGAGCCCGATGAGCGCCGCTTGCAGGGCATGGACCGTCGCCGGCGGGAGATTGTCGCGCACTGCGATCGGCATCTCGGGCCCCGGCTTGGTACGCGCCAATATGCGCACCTTAGCGCGTATCGCCGCCGGCTCCTGATCGAGCGACCACGGCCACGTCCCCCCGAGATCCACAAGACCGCGCGCCACCGCCAAAATGACCGAATCTTGGCTACGCAGGTAGACAGGCCGCATCTCGGTGTCCACGATCACCCCGTGCGACCGCAGATATTCCTTCACCATCAAGGTGGCGGCAAAGGCATCCGGGTCGGGGAACGCGATCGTACGGCCCGCCAGGTTGCGCGGGTCAAGCGGTCCGATGTGGCGTCCCCGGCGGGTGATGAGCAAACCGATGAAGGGCACCCCCTTGATGCGCGCGACCGCGCGATAACCGTGTAAGCGGCGATAGAGATAGGGGTTCAAGAACACGACGTCATAGCGCCCCTTCTCGGCCCGCGCCATGAATCTGCGGAAATCGGGGGCGGTGGCAAACACGATCGGACGGTGCAGGGCCTTGGCCAGACGCGCGCACAAGGGAATGAAAAGCCGCGCCAAGGCCACCGGACTTTGTAAAGGCAAAACCCCAAAGCGTAACGGCCGAAGGCCAGCCGCGGCCCCGACAGGCCCCCCGAGGAGCCCCAGTACGACACAGCACCAGAAGATCGGGCGACTCATGCCCGTCATCCTACACCTGCGGCGCCCGATAAAATCCCTCGTCTGCAGATTCATGCCGCGCGCCGCCCGATACCGTGCGCGATCGTGGCCACTCACGGCATCCATAAAAAAATGGGGAGGGTCGCCCCTCCCCCAGTCCGACAACTCTAGGAGAACTCGTGCAATGCCCCGTTAGTGGAGCAGGCGCACACCAAACGGCACGCTCAGCATGACGCTCACGGCATTGTCGGCGGGCAACGTGCTGTTGTTGTACGTCGTATGGTCGAACTCCACGTAATAGCGCACCCCCTTGCGCGCCAGATAGACGCCGACCAGGCTTTCCTGATCGAGACTGACTGCCTGGCCCGGCCCAGTAAAGGTTGCGGTAGATCCAGCACCAACAGTTGTTGACATGCCGGAGCTTACGGTGTCAAGGTTCTCGGTGTTGAAGGTGCTGTAGCGAAACACCCCCATGTACTTTTTGACCGGATGGAAGCCGGCGGCCGCAAACCACCCACGCGCTAAGCCGTTATTAGTCGTACCCGGCTGCTCGTTCGTGGCGTTCTGATACTCATACCACAGCCATAACGGATCCTTGATGTAATTTCCATAGCGCAGGTCGATCGCATACCTCTTCTGCTGGAGGCTCCCGCTACCATATCCGACCGTCTGAGAGTACCGCCCGGTCTCGTAGCTGCCGGCGATTCCCAGGGGGCCGAAGTCGACGCCGCCATGCACGAAGGCCTGGTCGGGATGACCCATGCCGTTCTGGGTCTGCGAGAGCCCCGTGCCGTTGAAATAGCCCACGGCGTAGTCGACCGCCATCGGCCCATGAACGAACTGGTTGAAGGCCATCACCCCCATCTCGCGGCCCGCGTCGAAAAGGCCGTTAGGAGGTGCAGGAGGTCCGGCAATCCCGTTATTGGAAGGCGTCGTGGCAAACTGGTTGAAGTCGATGTTATAGGTGGCGGGTGAATAATTGATCCATGGCAGGACGCCGGCCGCCGTCGCCCCCTCCTCGCCGAATGGCACCAGCATCTGGCCCACCTGGACATGGACGCCCGGGATGTAGTTCAAGGTGACGTTGCCGTCCATGACACGCGCGGAGGCGTTCACCCCAGGAGCCGTGTTCGGGTTCGCCGCGTTGTTGGCAAACTCCGCCAGAAAGAAGTAATCGATATTCGGCCCGAGGGACCCGCGGATGCCGGGACGCAGGCGGTAGAACTTGAACGCCCCGTTGCCCGTCACGTTCGGGGAAGTCGTTGAGCTGGACTGAATATACGAATACCCCGGCTGCACGACACCAAAGAGCAGCGCCGTGGGCCTTTGTTGGGGCTTTTCCGTGCCATACACCATGGCCCATGACGTCATGGGCTTTTCATTCATCGAGGGCAGCAAGCCCGCACACGCGACGGCCGAGGTCGTCAGCATCGCCCCCGCCCCTAAGGCTCGCGCCAACCAGGTCCGCTTCTTATTAGGCTTCTTCATTACGTCTCCTCCGGTTCCTTTTATGGTTTTGCCAGATCATCGCTTATGAAATCTTTCCGTCCCTTTCCCTTACGAACCCTTCGATGCCCCGCAGGCATTGGCCATTGATCCCTTCTTCGTGCCGGATGCCTGATGCCCTCCGCTGCTTCCCATGCTGCTTGCCGTCCCTGAGGCCGCGCCACTCGCGGGCGGGGTGCTCGGTGCGGCACTCGTGGTGCTTGGAGAGGGGCTTGGGGTCGCGGCCTTGTGATGGCACGCCGAAAGCGTCAGCAGGCTTGCGGCGGTTATCGTAGACAAAAGCAAACGTCTGGTACGCGGGTTCATTGTTGTCCTCCTCGTCGTCTTAAACTTAAAGACTATTATTATATGTTCTTGTTCTTATAGACTATCCAGCCCCACCCACTCCCTGCGCGTTCCTTACAAGACGGCGTTCATTCCACTTCACTCGAACGGCCCGTCATGCCGCGCATCTCACGGTACAGCTTGTACAACAAGTCCGCGCGGCGTGCAACCTTATTTGTCAAAAAACCTCCTGCCTGATCGTGCAGGGGACGGCCTTTCTCCGGGCGCGCGGACCTTTGGGTGCGCCGTTTTCGTGTGGCACGGGGCGGGCTTTGGGGCCACACCCGCAGACCTTGCGGGATCGGGGTCGGTAGGGCCCACTGAGGCCCCTACCGACACCATCGCGGTCCAGACGTCCGTCAGGAGTCCCAAAGAATCCCACCAAACGCCGTCGCCCTAATTGACGAATCCGACCGCCACCGGATCGCTGTGGTGATAGGCCCATTGCGTCATGGAGCCATCGTAGAGGCGCACGTTCTTGTAGCCGAGCTCCTGGGTCACCACGAACCAGCCGATGCTCGCCCAGTGCCCGGTGTTGCAATAGGTCACCATCGGCGCGCTATGGTTCTCGGGAAGGCCGGCCACGCGCGCCAGGGCCTCGAGCTTGGCCTTAGGCAACAGATTGCCATTGCGCCCGACCATCCAGGTGACAGGATAAGGGACGGCCCCCGGGATGTGGCCGTAGCGCGCCACAAACGGGGCCTTGGTGAGACCCACGATCTGATGCATCGGGCGGTTGTCGACCAACACCACATGGGTATGGAGGTCGGCCCGCACCTGCTGCAGGGTCGCATAGATCTGCGGCTGATAGTGGGCTGTGAAATCGCCGTGCGCGCGCCGCACCGTCCTCGTCAAGGCGCCGTGACTCTTCTGCCAGCCCTCGAATCCGCCGTTTAAGATCGCCTCGCTGTTGTGGCCGAGGACCTTCAGCGTCCAGAACGCGCGCGTCTCACCGCCCAGGCCAAGCCCCATGGGGGTGGCGATGTCATTATAGACAACGACTTCGGAATTGTTGTTGACACCCACGGACCGAAGATAGGCCTGGATGACGGGGATCGGCGGGAGCATGCGGTTGACGCCACGGATCATCATGCGCCAATGAAAATAAGGCGCCGATATGGCCCCGGGGATATGGCCTGCGGCATAGGCCTTGGGCGAGCGCAGATCGAGGATGACAAGCCGCTTATCTTGGCTATGCGTCTTGAGCCAATGCGCGCTGACCATGGGACCTGGCAGGGCCGCCATCGCCGCTCCCGAGATCACGCTAAGGCACAGCGCCGCCAACACTTTACGGTGCAACATGGATTTCTTGATCCCCATAACGTTCATCCCCCCAAGGGTGGTTACCGGATACGATTGTAGTGGCAAGCCAGAAGCAAGAGACGGACCATCGCCGCACCACTTTGAATTCCCGACGATTTTTTGCGTAACGTCGACCGGTTGCATCACCAGGGTGGTGACTGCGGTCACCAAATTGGTGACCGCA
>JAKARW010000071.1 GCA_021819125.1 Pseudomonadota bacterium
GCGCGGGCGGTGGCGGTGGCGCCACACGCCGCGGCCGCACAGGCGGCGGCACGGGTACTGAAGGAGGGCGGAAGTGCCATAGAAGCCATGGTGGCGGCGGCGGCGGTGATCGCGGTCGTCTACCCGCATATGACGGGGCTTGGGGGCGACGGATTCTGGCTCATCCATGAGCCGGGACGAGAGCCCTATGGGATCGATGCGAGTGGCCCGGCCGGGGCGCTTGCGACCCCGGGTTTTTATCGGGCGCAAGGCCATAAGACCATGCCGTCGCGGGGCCCGGCGGCCGCCAACACGGTGGCCGGCACGGTCGCCGGCTGGGAGCTCGCGCTTGCCCAGAGGCAGGGACCGACCCTTGCGCTCGGGCGCCTCCTGGAAGATGCGGTAGAGTACGCCGAGCATGGGTTCGCGGTCACCCAAAGTCAGGCCGCGAGCACGGCCGGGCGCTTGGCGGACCTCCGTGGGCAGCCGGGCTTTCGGGAACACTTTTTGGGCGCGGACGGCGCCGCGCCCGTGGGCGGGACGACGCTGCGCCAACCGGCGCTGGCCGCGACCTTGCGAGAGCTTGCCGGCCATGGGCTGCGCGATTTCTATGAAGGCGCGGTGGGAGATCTCATCGCCGCGGATCTGGCGGCGGTCGCAAGCCCCGTGACGCCTAGTGACCTGCGCACGTTCCGGGCGCGGGTCGTGACGCCCCTGCGCATGGCGCATAGTCTCGGCACCCTCTATAACCTGCCGCCCCCGACCCAGGGGGTATTGTCGCTCATGATCCTCGGTATCCTCGATCGCCTGGGTCTCGACCGGCTCCCGCGCGAGGGGGCGGACATGATCCATCTCGCGGTCGAGGCGAGCAAGCGGGCCTTCAGGGTGCGTGATTGTCACAAGGGCCGATTCCTCGAGGCCGGGGCGGACGTAGGCGAGTGGCTTATGGCATCGCGGCTCGACGCCGAAGGCCTTGCGATCGATCCCACGAGGGCGGCACCGTGGCGTGCCGTCGAGGGTCCGGCCGATACCGTATGGCTCGGGGTCGTGGATCGTCAGGGCTGCGCGGTGAGCTTCATTCAAAGCCTCTATCATGAGTTCGGCAGTGGCGTGGTCTTGCCGGGCACCGGGATCTGCTGGCAGAACCGCGGCACGAGCCTGTCCCTCACGGGCGCGATCGATCGCATAGCGCCCGGCCGCCGTCCTTTCCACACCTTGAATCCGGCGCTTGCCGTGCTCGCCGACGGGCGCGTGCTGGCCTATGGCGCCATGGGCGGTGACGGCCAGCCGCAGACCCAGGCCGCGGTGTTCACGCGGGTCGCGGTCTATGGGGACGATGCCGAGCAGGCGGTGGCCGCCCCGCGCTGGCTCTTGGGGCGTACCTGGGGAAGCGTCTCGGATGATGTAAAGATCGAGGCGCGTTTCCCGGAGACGGTATTTCGCGAGCTCGAACGCCGCGGCCATGTCGTGTCGCGGCTCGCACCCTTCGATGAGATCGTGGGGCACGCGGGGCTTGTCCTGCGCCATGCCGGCGGCGCCGTGTCGGGGGGCGCGGACCCGCGCAGCGACGGCGCGGTGGTGTTTGTCGATGGGTGATGATCCGGATACCCGATCTTTTAAGGCTAGGCCATGGGCGTTGCCGAGGGTTGCGGCGGCATGGTATGACGGCGTTTGTGGGATTTTGGGGATAGGGGCGAATGGTGGCGGCGATTTTTGTCTACATGGGGCTTGGGCTTATCACGGGCCTACTCGCCGGCATGCTCGGCATCGGTGGCGGCAGTGTGGTGGTGCCGGCGCTGGTCTTCGTCTTTGCAAGACAGCATCTGGCCCCGGGGCTTGCCATGAAGCTTGCCATAGGGACGTCGCTTGCCAGCATCCTTTTTACCTCGCTTGCCGCCATCCGCGCCCAACAGAAGCGGCGCGCGATCGATTGGTCGGTGGCCGCGCCGCTCGGGGTGGCGACTTTGGTCGGGAGTCTTGCGAGCGGGTATCTGGCGGGATTTCTGCCGGGCGTCCTCTTAAAGGAGATCTTTGGGGTGTTCCTGGTCCTGGTCGGCCTGCAGGTGTTCGCCGACTGGCGGCCGGCGGGCCACTGGCGGCTGCCGGCGCGTCCGGGACTCATGGGTGTGGGCCTTGGCATCGGGGCCTTGTCGGCGATCCTCGGCATTGGCGGTGGCAGCCTGACCGTCCCGTTCCTGACGGCCTGCAATGTCGATATGCGCCGCGCCATCGCCATCTCCGCGACCCTGGGGTTGCCGATCGCGCTTTTTGGCGCCGCGGGCTTTGCGCTCTCCGGCCAGCACCGGGCCGGTCTGCCGCCGGGGGCCTTCGGCTATGTCTATCTGCCGGCGCTGGCCGGGCTTACCACGGTCGCCATGCTGGTCGTGCCGGTGGGCGTGCATCTCGCCCATAATCTGCCGGTTGCGCAATTAAAGCGCGTGTTCGGTGTCTTGTTGATCGGAGTCGGTGTGCAGATGCTGTTTGGGGCGTAGGCTGGAAACGGTCGCGGCGCGCGGGTCCTTTTGCGGCGTCGGCCGTCTCCCCTGGGGGTCGGTATGGCGGGATGTTGCGGTGGCACGGCCTGTGGAATCGGGCGATGTTTCGGACGCTTCTCGCGGCGCTACACCCGCCGTTATGAGCGGCGCGGTCTGGAGGCGACCCAGAAGCAACTGGTCGCGGGTCTGCAAAAGGCGGGCTTCGACGGCCGGTCATTGCTCGAGATCGGTTGCGGGGTGGGTTATCTCCATCAATACCTGTTATTGCGCGGGGCGGCCACGGCGGTCGGGGTCGATCTCGCCCCGGCGATGTTGACCGAGGCCCAAGCCTTGGCCGCGCGCCAGGGGCTCGCGCAACGGACGCGATACCTGCCGGGGGATTTTGAGGTCATGGCGCCTGAACTCGATGTCGCCGATATCACGCTGCTCGACAAGGTGGTGTGCTGCTATCCCGATGCCCCGGGGCTTATGGCGGCGACCATAGCGCGCACCAAGGAGATCTGTGCCTTGACCCTCCCGCGAGGCCATGCCCTCAACCGGGTGGCGGCGCGCCTTGGCGGCGGCCTATTGCGCGCGGTGGGTAGCGGCTATCGACCGTTCGTGCACGATCCGATGATGATCGACCGGCAGTTGCGCGCCGCGGGTTTTAAGTGCGTGTATGAGGCCCGCACCCTGATTTGGCTGACACGCCTCTATCGCCGGGTGCCGGTGTCGTAGTCGGGTGATCGTGGGCGCGGTGCACAGCCGGTCCGTCGCCTGCGAGGTTGTGCGCGGAATTCACGAGCGCCACATGGGTGAAGGCCTGCGGGAAGTTGCCGACGAGTCGCCGCGCCGCCGGGTCGTACTCCTCGGACAGCAGGCCCACGTCGTTGCAAAGACCCACGAGACGCGCAAAGAGCCGCTCGGCCTTGGCGCGCTGTCCCTGCAAGACGAGATTGTCGACCAACCAGAACGAACAGGGCAGGAACACGCCTTCGGTGCCCGATAGGCCATCGTGCGACTCCTGCGGGCGATAGCGCAAGACCAGACCGTCGTCCATGAGCTCGGCCTCGATGGCGCGGACGGTGCCGATGATGCGGGGGTCGGTGGCCGGCAGAAAGCCGACCAGGGCCATCATGAGCAGGCTCGCATCCAGCGTTTCCCCGCCATAGGACTGCGTAAAGCGGTTCTTCGCGGCATTGAAGCCGTGCGCGCAGACATCGGCATGGATGGCATCACGGATCTCCTGCCAGCGGGCCACCGGGGCCGCGAGCCCGTAGCGCGTGGCGTCCCGGATGGCGCGATCGAAGGCCACCCAGGCCATGACCTTGGAATGGGTGAAGTGCTGGCGCCCCCCGCGCACCTCCCAGATGCCGTCATCCGGGAGGTGCCAGTTCGCCTCGAGGAAGGTCATGACCGCGCGCTGGATATCCCAGATGTGGGGCTCGGGGTGGAGCCCCGCGCTTCGCGCAAGATGCAAAGAGTCCATGAGTTCGCCATAGACGTCGATCTGGAACTGGTCGGCGGCGGCGTTGCCGACGCGCACCGGCGAGGCGCCCTCGTAGCCGCGTAGCCAGGGGATCTCGCGTTCGCCGATCCAGCGTTCGCCGGCGACCCCGTAGACGATCTGGAGGTCGGCGGGGTTGCCGGCGACGGCCCGCATGAGCCATTCGCGCCAGGCGATGGCCTCCGTGGTGTAGCCGGTGGTGAGCATCGACCAGAGGGTGAAGGTCGCGTCGCGCAGCCAACAGTACCGATAGTCCCAATTGCGCGCGCCGCCGAGCTGCTCGGGTAGCGAGGTCGTGAGCGCCGCGGCGATGGCGCCGGTGGAGCGGCAGGTGAGCGCCTTCAACGTGAGGAGCGAGCGCATGACGGCATCCCGCCAGGGACCCTCATAGCGGCCCTGGGCCGCCCACGCGCGCCACCATGTCTCGGTATGGGCGAGCGCGGCGAGCGGCTCCGGGGGCGTATAGACCGTATGGTGCGTCGGTTGGTAGCCGATCTGGAAAATCTCGCGTTGACCGGCGGTGAGCGTGAATTGGGCGCGGGTCGTCAGATCATGGCCCTGAAGGGGAACGGTGGCCGTGAGATGGAGGCTGTCGGGGCCTGCGACCGCAAGCCGCGCATCGCCCACCCGCCGTACCCACGGGATCATGGACCCATAGTAGAAACGGATGACGAGCCGCATCTCCATGTCGATTGCGCCGCGCAGTCCCTCGACGATGCGCACGATATGGCAGTGCTCCTCGGAGTCGTGGCCGTTCATGACCATGAAGTCGGTGAGCCGCGCCTGGCCCTTTGGAGTCGTAAATTCCGTCTCGAGGATGAGCGTGTCGCCGCGATACTGGCGACGCACCGTCCACGCGCTACCGGCGGGCGCGATCTGCCAGTGGCCGTTGTCGTGGTCACCGAGCAGGGCCGCAAAACAGGCCGCGGAGTCCACGCGCGGGGCGCAAAACCAGTCGATCGAGCCGTTTTTGCCGACCAGGGCCCCGGTTATGGTATTGCCGATGAGCGCGTAGTCTTCGATGGGCAGGCTATCGTGTTGTGGGCTCGGCATCGCCTCTCCTGCAGGGGCGGGCCGGTGCGCCGGTCGGCGGCTCAATCATGCCCGCGATGATGACGACCCGCCGCTTGGGGCGAGCCTCTTTCCTGTATAGCCTTTTTGGTGCGGCCGGGGCAAGCTTTAAGATGAGATCGTACCGGACGAAACGGCGCGCGCCGTGACCGCCCGCCGGCCGGGCTTGATCCCGTACCAAGGTACGGGCTTTAAGCTTACCCCTCATCGATAAGGGATGCGGCATGATGGCGGGTAAAGATACGAGTTCTCGACCCGTGGCCGCCGGCCGGCGCGGGTTGTGGGCGGCGGTGGTGACGGGCTTTCTGGCATCGATCTGTTGCGTGGGTCCACTGATCCTGGTGGTGGCCGGCATCGGCGGCGCGTGGGTCGCGGACCTGACGATCCTGGACCCGTTGCGCCCCTGGCTCATCGCCATGACCCTGGGCCTGCTCGGATTCGCGCATTTCCGTTACTGGCGGGGGCGGCGCGCCGAGGCCGCGTGTGCCTGCCCGCCCGCTCACAGACGTTCGGCCCTCTGGCTTTGGGTCGGTACGGCGCTCATCGCCGTGGCCCTGCTCGCGCCTTATGTGCTCCCGGCCCTGATCGCACCCTCTATCCCCACCACACCCTAGGAGACGACTTAAATGAAGTCCATTACACGTTCGCTCATGCTCGTGGCGACCCTAAGCTCGGTCGCGGCCTTCGGTCCGGCCATGGCCGCGGTCTTCTTCCCCGGATCCGCGCGCACGGTCGCCATGCGGCTTTCAGAGGCGGTCATCCATGTCCCGGGGATGACCTGCAGCAATCATTCGTGCGCGACCACGGTCTACATGGCGCTCATCCGCCTGCGGGGCGTCATGGGCGTGGGGGTCGATGAATCGACGCAAGACGTCACCGTGAAATACATCCCGAGTCGCACCAACCCGGCGGTGTTTTTGAAGGCGGTCAAGGATGCCGGGTTCCCCGGGACTTTGGTGCACGGTCCGCGCGCCTGAGATCGCGCGCGTCAGTGCGGCCCGGCAGGCCTCGATGTTTGTGGTGATGGCAGTGGCCGGTCGGCCTGCCACAAGACGTAGGAAGAATGCAGGTCGCGGGTGAGCGCTTGGCGGATGGTACGCCGCTCGCTTGCCGTGAGCGTATAACGTGCGAGGTAGGCGCGAAAGAAGCGCACATAGGCGGCGTCCGGGTAGACTTTGATGCGCGCTGCAAGCGCCGTGGCGTGCGGGGCTTTCGCGACGTCGTAGGATAGGTCGCGGGATTGCCCGGGCTTTAGGCGGGTATCGAAGTATTGGTGCTTCAGATCAAGACTGATGCGCCATCCGATGACGAGGCGGCGGACGCTGCCGCGGCACACGACGCGCGCGCAGCGCTGCCAGATGGTGGCGATCACCTCAGGGGTCGTATAGGTCGGGAAATCGTGGCCGACGCCTGAATTCGTGATCACGAGGCGCGCTTTAAGCGCCTGCCCCGAACCAAGAGGTCGCGTACGGAAATGGATGGTAAGTGCGCGGCGTACGAAGCGCGGGTTATGTATCCCGTAGAAGTTGTGGCGTCCGTCCGGCATGTGGCAGCTTTGGCAGGTCACCTTTTCGCGCGCGTAGCGGCTCTTACGCCATTGGCCGTAGACGTTTTCAAGGAGCGAGCCGTTGAGGCGCGCGCCATTGCGATGGAACTGGTGGCAGCTTATGCAAAACCGGCTGCGGGTGAAGGCGCGGCGTGGCGTAAAGCCCCCGTGCACGATGCGGCCGGCGGCGAGATACGGTTCAAGCGCCGGCCCGAAGCGCTGGTAGTGACGGACATGGCAGTCGGCGCAGGTGACGCCTTGGTGCGCCAGGGTGGCAAGCGGCTGGCCGTTGAGCGCCGCGCGCACCTCGCGCCATTGACGGCGCGCCGGTGCATGGCACGAAAGACAGCCGCGCACGAAGGCCCAATGGCCGAGCCCGGCCTTTGCGAGCTGCCCCATGACCCCAGGGCCCATGGCCAGGGCATGGCGGCTCTTGCGCCATTGCCGATACTGGCTTATGTGGCACTGGCCGCAGGCACGTGCCGAAAGCGCGGTCTCGAAGGCCGGCCAATGCGGCGGCGCGGGGCCGCCGATGGGCACCGGTCTCGTCCAGTAGTGACTGAGAAAGGCCGTCGTCGGCAAGGCTGAAGCCGTAACCAGGGGATTGAAGAGCAGGAGCGCTAGAAGCCCGCGCGCGATCGCGCGTCCCAGACCTCGGGACCGCGCGGGTTTGGCGCGAACACAAAAAACGCCCGCCCGCCCCAAAGGGCGCGAGCGGGTGTCATGCTGTCGGCACCGTGCGACCACGGGTGCCTGTCAGGGCTTTAGGAACCGCAGGCGTTCTTCATCTGGTCTTTCTTTGAGGTATAAGCGCTCTTGACCGCGCTGCCTTTGGAGCCACAGCCGGATTTCGTCATCGCGTGCCCTTGGGAACCGCAGGCGTTTTTCATGCTCGCCTGGGCGGTTGTGAGGGCCACGGTTGCAGCCAAGGCCATCACGATGTTCAGTGCATAGGTCGCTATTTTCATCAGAAACTCCTTAAATAATGCTAGTGGTGATGAGAAACACTGTCCCAGGACAGGTTGACGCGGCGCGTCCTTGTCGCCTGAAGGCCTGTAAGCATCGGCTCTTTTCGTTACGACCGTGCCCTGGGCCTTCCTGACCACGCGACACGTAGGTCCCCGTGCAAGGTGAGGGACCACCGGTTAGTCGCGCGCCCTGCGCCGATCTTACACCGCCTCTGAGGTTTTTGCCCCAACGCCGTTTGCCGCCAACGGTGGGCCTGCCTTTACGGGAGGCGGGTTGGCCTCGCCTTGGGCCCCGCAGCGGACTGCACGATGGCCGCGAAGATCGGGTCGAGAGTGTGCGCCAAGCGGTTGAGCGCCAGATTGCGGTAGGGGGCAAAGACCGCGCTGGGCGTGCGATAGGTGATGTCGGCCGTGCCTTGGCGATTGGCGGTGACATAGATCCGTAAGGGCGCCTCGATGCCGGCGGCCACACTGTCTTTGAGCATGGTGACGGCGAAGTCGTTGCGAAACACCATGATGACCGCGTTCCCCGGGATGGTGATGCCCCGGGCGGCCGCCCCGCGGCTTGCGCTGGCCCGGGCGACGACCATCATGTGATGGGCCTTGACCGCGGCGATCAGTCGCTTGAGGAGCACCGGATAGCGGTAGGGCGTCCAGTCGGTGTGCGTGCCCGGATAACCCGTGGCGGCCTGGGCCACGAGGGCGGTCGCGGTGAGCGAAAGGCCGATGAGGGCGGGAACAAGGCGGCGCGAGAGGCGCCGATTGGTGTGGGTGGTGCCATCCGACATAAAGAGATCCCCTGATGTTTTGGGTTGTGTGGGTGGTGGCGCCGCGTGTGGCCGGCCGCCGTGGTCTTGCATGCGCCGGACGGATCGCGATCAGGCGCCCGTCCTTGGGCTTTCAGGCACCCCCATCCCAGCGGGGGTCGGAGGCTTAGTCGCTTAAGAAGGCGCGGACCTTACGGACAGGCCATCAGGGCGCCTTTAAGCCCGGCTTGCCGGTCAAGAGGTCTTTTAAGCGGGCGTGTCGGGGCGCGGCGCCTTCTGTCCGGTTCTGCGCATGGTAAGACCCACCCCCATAAGCACCAAAGCCCCGGCGATCGCAAGCCGCGCGGTTATAGGCTCCCCGAGGAGCATCCAGCCCCCGAAGCCTACGATCACGGGTACAGAAAGTTGCACGGTGGCCGCAAACACCGTGCGCAGTTTGGGGAGCAGCGCATACCAGAGGAGATAGATGGGGGCCGAGGTCATGGCGCCCGAGATGAGCGCCTCGAGCACCCCGGAAAGCTGCGGCATCGTCTGCGGTCCGCCACGCACGCCGAGACGTAAAGCCGCAAGACCGATGGCGAGCAAGGCGGCATAGACGAAATTGCTCGTGGTGTGCGCGAGAGGATCGCGGACCCCGCGTCCGCCCACCGAGTAGAGGCCCCAGGCCGCGCCCGCGGCGAGCATGCCGACGACCGCCCACGGTGCCGGGCGATGGAGTTGCAAGGCCACCAGGATATAGAGACCGGCGAGCGCCAGCAGGCCGCCCACTATGTGGCTTGCCGTCGGCCGCTCGCCGCCTGCCAGGGCCCCCGTGAACATCGTCAGTTGCACCGCGAAAAAAAGCAGCAGCGCGCCCATCGCCGCGCCCAGCACGACATAGGTGTAGGAGAACGCGGCGGCGTAGAGGAATAACCAGAAAGCGTTGGCCTGCGGACGTTGAAGTGGGACGCGACGGATCGCAGACCACACCGCAAGCACGAGTGCGCCGCCGACGAGCCGTATGAGAGTAAAGAGTGTCGGGCCGATCGCCAAAGCGGCCAGGCCCGCGCGCGCGAGCAGGCTGTTGGCGGCCATGCCGATCAAGACCACAAGGGTCATGGCCGCTAGGGGGAGATTGCGTTTGAGATCCATGCGGCCTTTGGCAAAACCGTTTGCGAATGCCGCGATCATAACGCCAAACCCGCTTTGCAAACATCCCGACCACCCCGGGACGCCCCGCACAGGGCTTGGGACCGGACGAATCGACATCGGAAAGCGTACGGCCTCCGTGATGGCAGATCTTGTCTTCGCGGGATCCTCGGCTTGACGCCGTGCCGCGGTAAGCCTCAAGGGCGCCGGGCCGCGCGGCACATAGGCCGCCTCGCGCCACCCGAGAAAAC
>JAKARW010000015.1:0-7690 GCA_021819125.1 Pseudomonadota bacterium
CGCCGTGTTTTTCAAAAAAGCGCTCGGCGGCAAGGCGTGTGCCCGAGCCCGGCTCGCGCATGATAAACGATTCATCGGCTAGGCGTTCGGGGGCGATATCACGCTCCAAGGCCAGCGGGTGATCGGCGGGCGCGATAAGGACCAGGGGATTTTCCATGAAGGGTTGCGCGATCACGCTCAGCTGCTCGGGGGCCTGGCCCATGATGTAGAGGTCGTCGAGGTTTTGCTTCAGGCGCTCTATGAGCTGATCACGGTTGGCGATCTCCAGGGTGGCCTCTATACCCGGGTGGCGCTTACAGAAAGCTCCCAAAAAGTGCGGAGCGAAGTATTGCGCCGTGGTGATGATGGAGAGCTTCAGGTTGCCACGCTCAAGCCCCTGGTCGGCGGCGAGATCCGCCGATAGACGTTCCAGGCGATCAAAGACGTCGAGCGCCCCGGCGTACACAAGGCGTCCCGCCTCGGTCAGAAACAGCCGCTTGCCGATCTGCTCATGGAGCGGGGCCCCGACCGTGCCTGACAACTGCTTGATCTGTATGGACAATGCAGCCGGTGTCATATGAAGTTCTTCGGCCGCGCGCGTCATGTTCAGGTGGCGGGCAAGCGATAAAAAGATCTTCAGTTGGTGCAGTGTGACACGACGCAGGAACATGAGCCAGACACCATTTAACGTATTGGCGTGAACGTTTCATTTAACTAAAAAGAGCCGCCGCTGTAAAGCGGCGGCCGCCCTCCCTGGGCACAAAGCGCCGGGCGGTCAGATCGGTCCTTTTGAGACGCAATAGGTTCGGGGGTTATTCGCCCTCTCCCTCGGTGGCCGCAGGTCATGCAGAAGAGGGCCCCTTTGTCGGCGCGGGGCCATCGCAAAGCCCATGGCGCAAGACGTGGTGTGGCCGGCCAGCCGAGGTGTAAGGCGCGATAGGGGATCGTGGGGGGATCTAAGGAAAGAGGTCGCGGCCTGAGAGCCCCTCGGGCGGCGGCCCGTCTTCCTTCAATGGTATGGTTTAGTAAAACATAACCTTAAGTTTTTTTTACTTGGCCTTATGACACGGTCTTTGTACATTGAGCGCCCTATGCCGCTTTGCAGGTCGAGTTGATCGTTACTTGAGGAGGGATCTATGGCTGGGAAATATGAAGCCGGCGTCAAGGAGTACCGCCAGACGTACTGGGCTCCTGACTACGTGCCTTTGGATTCGGATATTTTAGCGTGTTTCAAAATCATACCGCAGCCCGGCGTCGATCGGGAAGAGGCGGCAGCGGCAGTGGCGGCCGAGTCCTCCACGGGGACTTGGACTACGGTCTGGACTGACCTTCTCACGGATCTCGATTACTACAAGGGGCGCGCCTACCGCATCGAAGACGTGCCGGGCGATGACGCGTCCTTCTACGCCTTTATTGCCTATCCGATCGACCTCTTCGAGGAGGGGTCGGTGGTCAACGTGTTTACGTCGTTGGTCGGCAACGTGTTCGGGTTCAAGGCGGTACGCGCGCTGCGTCTGGAAGACGTGCGTTTCCCGCTCCATTACGTCATGACCTGCAACGGTCCGCCGCACGGTATTCAGGTCGAGCGTGACAAGATGGACAAGTATGGCCGCCCGATGCTCGGTTGCACGATCAAGCCCAAGCTCGGTCTGTCGGCCAAGAACTATGGTCGGGCGGTCTATGAGGCGTTGCGTGGCGGTCTGGATTTCACCAAGGATGACGAAAACGTCAACTCCCAGCCGTTCATGCGTTGGCGCGACCGCTTCTTGTTCGTGGCCGACGCCATTCATAACGCCGAGGCGCAGTCGGGTGAGCGCAAGGGGCACTACCTGAACGTCACCGCGCCGTCCCCGGAGGAGATGTACGAGCGTGCCGAGTATGCGAAAGAGCTGCGCATGCCGATCATCATGCACGACTACCTGACCGGCGGCTTTTGCGCCAATACGGGTCTTGCGCGCTGGTGCCGCAAAAATGGTGTCCTGCTGCATATCCACCGCGCCATGCATGCGGTCCTAGACCGTAATCCGCACCACGGTATCCACTTCCGGGTGTTGACGAAGGCGCTGCGCCTGTCCGGCGGTGATCACCTCCATAGCGGGACTGTGGTCGGCAAGCTCGAAGGCGACCGCGCCTCGACGCTCGGCTGGATCGATCTGTTGCGCGAATCTTACATCCCGGAGGATCGCAGCCGGGGAATCTTCTTCGATCAGGACTGGGGCTCCATGCCGGGGGTATTCGCGGTGGCGTCCGGCGGTATCCATGTGTGGCACATGCCGTCCTTGCTCGCGATCTTCGGAGATGACGCGGTCTTTCAGTTTGGTGGCGGCACCTTGGGCCACCCGTGGGGCAACGCGGCCGGCGCCGCGGCCAATCGCGTCGCCCTCGAGGCGTGCGTAGAGGCGCGCAACCGGGGCGTGGATGTCGAGAAGGAAGGCAAGACCATATTGACGAACGCGGCGCGTCACTCACCCGAGCTCAAGATTGCGCTGGAGACCTGGAAAGAGATCAAGTTCGAGTTCGATACCGTCGACAAGCTCGACGTCCAGAACCGTTAATTTTCGAGATCAGACACGTCCATCGAGTAAGGAGGTCGCCATGGCCGATGTACAAGAATACAAGCAAGCCCGCCGATACGAGACATTCTCGTATCTTCCGCCATTGTCCGCCGAGCAGGTCCGCGCACAGGTCCAGTACATCATTGCGCAGGGCTGGAACCCGGCGGTGGAGCACGTAGAACCGAACCGGCCCTTCACTTATTACTGGTATATGTGGAAGTTGCCGATGTTCGGAGAGCGCAATGCCGACGCGGTGTTGGCCGAGATCGAGGCCTGCCGGCGGGAGTACCCCAACCATCTGATCCGCCTGATCGGGTACGACAACTACACCCAGAGCCAGGGGTTGTCGTTCGTGGTCCACCGGGGTTCCTAAAGACGCGATGAGACGAGCGGGCCGGGTCCGGGCGATGAACCGGATCGCGTGCCCCAGAGGGGGACACTATGTCGGATTTATCCTCAGCCGGTCGCCTGCACGGCCGGGCCTTGGCGCAGGAGATGCGGCGCCGGCAGGCCCAGCAAAAGCTGCGCGGACAAGGAAAAGCCGGAGTGCGCGCGCCGCAGCCGAAGGCCGCGCGATTCATGGCGCCGGCACAGGCTGCGCCTGAGGGGCAGATTCAGGCGACGCAGGTCATGAAGGCAGACGCGCGCGAGGCGCAGCCGGTCGTGGATCAGGCGGCGCAAGCGGCCGTCGGGGCGGCGTCGGCGGCCACTACGGTCGAGGACGCCGTGTTCGATGCGGTGTGCGAGGCCGCCGAGACCAAGCCCGAGACTCTCGGAGGGCAAGACCATGGTGTGCGCACGTTGTGCAAGGCGCGCCGCCGGTCACTCGCGCAGCGTGGCAAGGTCGCGATTCCGGTACGTAACGGCCTGATCTCAGCGGCGACTCGTCAGAATTATCGAGAGACCGGCAGTGTGCGTGAGTTTGCGCGCCGGCATCGGCGGGAACTGGCCGCCCATGGCCGGGGGTCGGCGCAGCCGGCGCGTCCTACCGGGCGGCGGCGTAGGCCAGACGCGCCGGTGAAGGTCGAGACGGACCAGACGCTTGCCGGCAGCACCGTGACCGGGACGCAGGTGCATAGGGCGGCTTCGATCACCGGGACTGAGCCTGGGTCGTGCCGCACGATCACCGGAACCGAATATCTCGGGGTCGAGCACTACACACGTTTTTGCGACACGCGGCCGGAGGGGGGGCCCACGAAGGTGCGCGTGGGACGCACCACGGGCAATGTCGGCGTGAGCGGGACCTTTTTGGGGCAGGCGCGGACCATGACCGGTGATGAGGCCGGGACATGCCGGGCTGTGACCGGGACCGAGTATGTCGACGCCGGCCAATTCCAGGCGGCGTGCGATGCATCGGCGCCGACGCGGCCTGCGAAGGTGGCGATGGGACGCACGGCGCGCCAGCAGTTGCCCGTGAGCGGGAGCGACGAGGCGCGCATGAATCGGGTCACCGGCGCGGAGTCGGGGGCTGCGGCCAAGGTCACGGGATCGCAGTATGCAGATGGGGGCGCGGCGCGCATGACCATCAACGGCGCCCCTAAGAAAGTCGCCTTGACGCATACCATTGCCGGCCGTGAGGTATCGGGGACGGCGGTGGGCAATAGCGGCCGGATCACGGGGCTTAATGCCGGCGAGTGCCGGACCTTGACCGGCACCGAGTATCTGAGCCATGAGACCTTTACATCCGTATGCCGGACCGAGCCGCAACCGTCTCGGCCGCCAAAGGTCGAGGAAAGTTTTACGCAAAAGCGCCAACGCATCACCGGCAACTTAGTCGATCGCTCAGAAAAGGTGACCGGCAATGAGCCAGGCTCCTGCCTGCGGCTCACAGGCACGGGTTACAACGGTCCGCAGCCGTGCGGTGGTGGCGTTGACAAGGTTCAGGCCATGACCGGTCTTGGTGGTGCAAGCGTGACCGGCACGGGGATGGACAAGCTCCCAAAAACCACAGGTGACGAGCATGGAGGGTGCTGGCCCGTCACCGGAACGGCGTATTACGGGCGAGAGCACTACGCTCAGTGCGCGAGCACCCCGCAGGCCGGCGCACGCAAGGTGAGTCTGACACACACGGATACCGGCCATATCGTGAGCGGTCCTGCGCTGGGCGCGAGTACGGCCGTGACCGGTAACGAGGCCGGGGCCAAGATTGCGGTGAGCGGTACGCCTTACATAGGGCGCGAGGAGGTCATGGTGGGGGGCAGTCACGCACCAGTGATGGCGCCGGGCGCCAACAAGCCCTCGTCTGAGGGATGCGCCGGAGGTTGTGGTTGCAAGCAACGTTTCGAGGAGCTTGAAAACCGTTTGCGCGCGCTGCAAGGAGAGCTTACGGATCGGAGTACCGTCCCGCGCGCGGCAAGCCATCGCTTCGTACCTGCGGCGCCGGAGCCGGTGTCGGCGGCTTTCGAGACGCGGCCTGCGGGGTTTAGCGTCGCGGCACCCGCCCAACAGGGGCGGTCGCGCCTTACAGGCAACGCCGGGGATGACAGCGGGCGGATCACGGGACCTATCAATCTGGCGCGTGGGCTTGTGACAGGGACGCCGGAATTTCGTGGGCGCGAGGCTTTGCCCTCGGCGATGGCGGTCGCGCCGGCGGCGGTAGACGGCAAAGGTGCGCCCGACGCCGCGCCGCCTGCGGCAGGGGCGTGGCGGATCACCGGCGATGATTGGAGCCGGAATGATCGCGTGACGGGGACCGAGGGACGCTCGGCGCGGGGTCGCAATCCCACCCAGCGGGGCGTGGCGCGCACCTGTGTGATGTCCGCCGCCGGGAACCGCGAGCGGCCGCTCGCCGTACCGGTGCCGGAAGGCCAGGTCACCGGAAGCAGCGGGAACTCGCCCAAGGGCTCGGTTGTGACCTACTCGGGCGGGGCGCGCGGATGAGGTGGCGTCGCGTGCTTGCGGCCGAGGGTGAGGGCTAGCGCCATGGATACGCGCAGATCGGCGACGTTGCGGCGCGCGCGCGGCGGCCCCCAGGGCCTGCCGGCAGACGGCATGGCGCGCAGCCTGGCGCGGCCTGGGTGGCCGCGGTTGGGTGTGGCGCGTGCCGCGGCCTTCGACGTCGAGCACCCGGCCTGCGGCACGCTGCCGGACAAAAATTGCCGTCATGCGCTGGTGGACCGCAGAGAGAACGCCCGGCTTTTTGAGTGTGAACAGGGGATCAAGGATCGGTTTGATCGTATCGTGCCGACCCTGCAGGAGATCGCGGCTTTGGGCCGTGGCATGGATTTTCCGGGGCGCGCGCAGGAATGGGCGCGGGAGCGCCTGGGCTTCGAGCTGTCGGCGGCGGTGTTGGAGCGTGCCTGGGTGCGTGGCCCCGACATGGGCGCGCTGTATGCGCAGGCGGTGTTTTCGGTGCTTGCGGGGGCGGTGGCGCGCTTTGGGGACCGCATGCGCGAGGAATTGGCCGCGGGTCAGGGGTGGGATGCGTTGTTGGTGGACTGCGGCTTTCACGCCATGGACGTGTCGGCGTGCGCCGATGGACGATTGAAGGGGCTGTTTCCGTATGTGTTGCGCATACCGGCGGCCAATTTGGTGCGCCGTAGCGCGTTTGCCGGCACGTTGTTCGATGTGGAGGAGGACGTCCGGCACTGGGAACACGCGGAGCTGCGCCGGTATCGGGAGGGGTTCCCGACGACCGCCGATGCGCAGACGCGCTATCTCAAGGTGGCGGTGTATCACGGCAGCTCGCTCGACCCAAAGCACCAGGGGTGCGCGGCACATGGGAGCAACGAGCATGCGGCGACCGAGGCGGCGTTGGAGCGGCTCTATGAGTTTCGGCACGCGATAGAGAATGCGTTTTGTTGTGGGGCGGGGACCGATATCTTGTTGATCGGGGTGGATACCGATACCGATGCCATACGTGTGCATGTGCCGGACGGCAACGGTGATGTCAGTGCCTATCGCTATATCGACAATGCCGAACTCTATCGGCAAACGCTTACGCTGGATGCCGACCGCGCGCGGCTTGCGGTCTACGAGGCGATCCACGCGGCGAGCGCGATCGAGGGATGGGGTAAGGGCTGTGGTATGCCACATGACGGAATGCGCCGGCTTATCGCGACTTTGCTCATCAACAATATGAGTCAGATCGAATATGTCGGCGAGTATCACGGCGGGTGGTATGGGGATATGGGTCACGGCGAGCGGTTCATAAACGTAGGAGATGGGTTTCCGGAGGTCCAGGTGCGCAATATCGCCTATTACGCGCGGCTCGACACCGTGGAGGAGGGGGCAGCGGACCTCGACGTCGGGGTGAAGATCTTTCGGCATCTCAATGTCGAACGGGGACTGCCGATTCCGGTGGCGCTGCATTATCACTTCAACGAACAAGTACCGGGAAGCCGGGCGCGAACAGAACGTAAGATCCGCCGGATTGCCGAGGGTATACGCGAGCGTTACGCGCGCTTGGCAGGGGAAGGGTTTTTGTGTCTGCATGGGAGCGTTCAGGATATGACGCCAGGAAGTGTGTTGGAGGAGGTTGCGCTGACATGAAGATCATGCGGGTGGAAAAGACCTTGGTGTCTACCAACCGCATTGGTGAGATGGGGCACCGGCCGTTACTTGTCGTACAGGAAAAGGAAGGGGGTCTGCGCTCTGTTGCGGTGGATGCGGTGGGCTGCATCCCCGGGGATTGGGTGATCTGTGTGGGGTCTTCGGCGGCGCGCGAGGCGGCCGGCAGCAAGGAATACCCTTCAGATCTCACCATCATCGGCATCATCGACAATTGGAGCCCGGAGTGAGATGGAGATCATGCGCGTGATCTCGGATCTGGTGGTGACGCGGCGCGGTCTGGGCCTGAAGCAGACGTCTTTGCGGGTCTTGCAGGACGGGACCGGGAAGCTGAACGTCGCTACAGACCCGGTGGGGGTACCGCCGGGAAAGTGGGTCTTTACCGTGTCAGGATCGGCGGCGCGGTACGCGCAAGGGGATTTCGGGGTTCACACCGACCTGACCATCGGGGGAATCATCGATTTTTGGGAGCCGTAAGGCGGGGTTTTGGATTATGGTCCGTATGGAGGGATGGAAATGGCAGATGTGACGGGTATTGCTTTGGGCATGATCGAGACACGCGGCCTGGTGCCGGCCATCGAGGCGGCCGACGCCATGAGCAAGGCCGCGGAGGTGCGCCTCATCGGCCGCCAGTTCGTGGGTGGCGG
>JAKARW010000015.1:7790-38997 GCA_021819125.1 Pseudomonadota bacterium
CAGATGTGACGGGTATTGCTTTGGGCATGATCGAGACACGCGGCCTGGTGCCGGCCATCGAGGCGGCCGACGCCATGAGCAAGGCCGCGGAGGTGCGCCTCATCGGCCGCCAGTTCGTGGGTGGCGGTTATGTGACGGTGTTGGTGCGCGGCGAGACCGGGGCTGTGAACGCCGCGGTGCGCGCCGGTGCCGATGCCTGCGAGCGGGTGGGGGATGGCCTGGTGGCAGCCCACATCATCGCGCGCGTGCATTCCGAGGTGGAGCATATCCTGCCCAAGGCCCCGAGCGCCTGATAGGCGCCGCGGTTTGGGCTTTCTTTAAGTGGCTTAAAGTAAGGAGATCGGGAAAATGGCAGACGTGACGGGTATTGCTTTGGGCATGATCGAGACACGCGGGCTGGTGCCGGCCATCGAGGCGGCCGACGCCATGACCAAGGCCGCGGAGGTGCGCCTCATCGGCCGCCAGTTCGTGGGTGGCGGTTATGTGACGGTGTTGGTGCGCGGCGAGACCGGGGCTGTGAACGCCGCGGTGCGCGCCGGTGCCGATGCCTGCGAGCGGGTGGGGGATGGCCTGGTGGCAGCCCACATCATCGCGCGCGTGCATTCCGAGGTGGAGCATATCCTGCCCAAGGCCCCGAGCGCCTGATAGGCTTCGGGACGGGCTGAAAGGATGGCCTTCGGCGCGAGGAACACGCCCGCGACCCCGATAGGTGGGGTGCGTAATCAATGGATACCGAGGGATCGAGACCTTCGAGGAGAAAACGAATGGCACTCACGGGTATAGCCTTAGGAATGATCGAGACACGCGGCCTGGTGCCGGCCATCGAGGCGGCCGACGCCATGACCAAGGCCGCGGAGGTGCGCCTCATCGGCCGCCAGTTCGTGGGTGGCGGCTATGTGACGGTGTTGGTGCGCGGCGAGACCGGGGCTGTGAACGCCGCGGTGCGCGCCGGTGCCGATGCCTGCGAGCGGGTGGGGGATGGCCTGGTGGCAGCCCACATCATCGCGCGCGTGCATTCCGAGGTGGAGCATATCCTGCCCACGCACGCGGACGCTCACGGTGGGGGACGGGATGGGGACGTCACGGGTCATATGAGCTGATCGCGAGGGCGCCATGCGTAGCCATCCGCGTATCACAGGATTCCTGGCCCAGGCCCTGAATCACGAGTACTGTGCCGTGCAGCAGTATCTGACGCAGGCGAGTCTGTGTACGCTGTGGGGCCTGGGGGACTGGGCGGAAAGCTTTCGACAGGAGGCCCGTGAGGAGCTCGGTCATGCCGATCTGCTAAGCCAGCGGCTGTTGCTGGCCGGGATGGCCCCCGGGGCGGGTTCGTTGCGACCGCCCCGCCCCGGACGCGACCTGGAGGAGATGTTGTGTCACGATGCCGATCTCGAGCACGCGGCAGTCGACCTCTATGCCGAGGCCGCGGTGGTGAGCGCGCGGCTGCGGGATCCCGAGAGCGCGGCCCTTTTTGAGCGCTTGCGTACCGACGAAGAGGAGCATTTGCGCCACCTGCAGGAATTGCGCGCGGCGCTTGCGGCACGCCGATGAGGAGGACGCATGGACCAAGGTGACACGACGGTTCCGGAGGGTTGGACGCAGCAAAAGCGTCCTTTAGCCTGGAACAAGCGCTTCGATTTTGCGGATTACGCGCAGACGCGGGCCTTTCTTGACGGGTTGGCGGCACTGTCTGAGGTGAGCGGTTATTATCCGGACCTCAATTTTGCCCGCACGCACGTGGTTGTGACCATTCAATTCGAGGGCTCGGAGGTGGATCCCCGACTCAGGGAGTTTGCGTGCAAGGCGGATGTCTGCGCGCAACAGGCCCCCGGCTGACCGGCTATGGCGCCGCTGCGCATCGCTTTGTATAACGGCAAGGGTGGTTGCGGAAAGACCACCCTTGCGTGGAACCTGGCGATGGGGCTTGCGCGACGCGCGCCCACACTGCTCGTCGATGCCGATCCGCAGGGCAGTTTAAGAGATTGGGCCCACTGGGCCGACAGCGCGGACCACTACGCCATCACGCTTTGCGATTGGGCGGGGCTTTGCGAAGGCGGGCAGCCGGAGCACCGCTATCGTGTCTACGATTGCCCGCCGCGCCCGGATGGCGACGAGATCCAGGGCATCCTGCGGCAGGCCGATATCGTGTTGCTGCCCGCCCTGCCGTCGCCGCTCGATCTTTGGGCGAGCCGGCGCGCCGCCGAGCTTGTGCAAGATATGCAGGGCGGTGAGTCCGGCGTGCGAGGGTATTTCATCTTGAATCAGGTAGAGGCGAACAGCGCTTTGTCACGGGCTTCGCAATCGGCTATCGCGGCGATGGGCTTGCCGGTGTTGCCGGTGGCGATCTACCGGCGGGCGATCTACCGGAGCGCCGCCCTCGAGGGTCTGAGCGTTTATCACATGGGTAAGCGCGCGCAGGCTGCCTGCGAGGAGATCGAACGACTCATCGAGGAGATCTTGAAATGAGCAACCTGGAAGACAAATTGAATGCGAGCCTGCAGGCGCAGCGGCGCCGGCCGGGGACGAAGAGTGGCGACATCGACAAGGCGGCGCCGGCGGCGGACGTAAAGAAGGACCAAGGCGACGGGGCGCGCAAAGACGAGGTGGACCTGAATGCCGGTGGTGGGCGCGGCGTGAATCCGCCGCGCGTCTGGCCGGACTGAAGGCTTGCGCGCGTAATACACGAAGGCGGCGGCAGACGCCGCGGAGGTCTATTACCGAACATACGGGGTTGCAAGGGTATGGCGGTCCAGTTGGTAGATTACCCGGAACTGCTCGAGGACCTGGGCGAACACGCAGCCGAGGTGCTGGAAGCAAATTGGCACGAGGCCGCGCGCGTATTCACATCGCGCGGGCTCGAGGCCTACCTGCAGGGTGCTGCGAGCCTGAGGGCGCTTGGGCGCGGCAGCGATCTTGTCGTGGCGTTTGTCGAAAGCGCACCGCAGGTGGCGCGCGAAATCGGCGAGCAGGCGGTCTTCGAGATGCTGTCGACGGCCATACGCATGTACTCAAAGACCAGCGCGCAGGTGCTGTCGCTGTTTTTCTCGACCGCCCCGGTGGTCGCCCGGCGGCTCGGCGAGATCGGTCTTTTCCGTGGTTATCTGCTGTTGATCGACCAACTTCTGGCGCAGGCCCCGCAAGGGGTGCGACCGATGCTCGGCAAGATCGAGGTGCTGCTCGATCAAATGACCCTGGGCGGGCTACGTCGTTGGGCGATGTGGGGGGTCTCCGCCTATCGCAATAATTTCGCGGCGCAGACGGAGTTTTTTGGGCTCGCAAGCCCGCAGGCTTTAGCGGTGATGCAGCAAGAGCGGCGCGGGGTGCTTTTTATCGACATCCAGCGCCGGCTTGTCATGTATTTGCGCGCGCTATGGGGGCGCGATTTCTTTTTGCGGCCCACCTCCGGCGATTTCGAGACGCGCGAGGGTTACCGGCCGTTTATCGAAGACTATTTCATCTACGTGCCGGACGCGTACGACGATTGGGAAAATGGGCGCGGGAAGCGGACCGCGGCGTTGGAGGTGTTTCGGGCGGCGGCCGCCCATGCGAGCGCGCATGTGGTATTGTCGCGCTTTGACGCACGGTTTGAGCTTGCGCCGCCCGCGCGCCGGCCTTGGATCGGGCTTCTCGAGGACGCCTGGGTCGAGCGGCGCGCGATCAGTGCCTTTCCCGGACTGCACGGCTTATGGAAGCCGCTTGTGATGGTGCCGGCGACGGTCGACCGGGCCGCCGAACCCGATCTGGCGGCGGTCCTCGACCGCTGCGCTCTGGCGCTGCTCGATCCCGAGTATGAGGATGATCATCGCGTGGTGGTGGCAGCGCGCGAGGCGTTCGCACGGCTGCCGCAAGACGATGGCGACCGCTATACCGGCATTTTGGAGTCGGCGGAACATCTGGCGGCGCTCGCAGGCGAGTGCGGTCTGCATTTCACGCCGAGCGCCGAAATCAGCGCGATTGCCTACCGCGATGACAACCGATACCTCTGGACCGCGCCGCATACGGCCGAGCTCGGTGATCCGTTGGCCGGAGGCCAACCGCAGGTGCGCAAATATGTGAACCTGATGGAGATGCTAAACGCAGTCGAGGTGGAAAACGCGGGCGACGATGCTCAGGAAGTGTGGATACTCTCTACCGAGCTTTATGACGATGACGGCACGACCTTCAATGAGCGCGAGGGGAAGGTGCCGATTTCCCAACCCATGACCTATTCGGAATGGGATTATCAGACGCAGCTCGAAAGGCCGCTTTGGGTGACGCTCTACGAGAAGCGACCGAAAAGCGGCGACCCCGAGGTTATAAACGGCTTTTTGGAACAGCAAAAACCGTTGGTGCAGCGGTTGAAAAAGTTGATCGAGGCAGTCCAGCCCCAGGGCGTGATCCGTGAGCGCAAGGTGGAGGACGGCGATGACATCGATATCAATGCCGCGGTGCTGGCGCTAAGCGATATCCGCATGGGACTGCAGCCGGATCCCCGCATCGGTATCCGCACCAGGCTTCATATCCGCGACCTCTCGGTGATGTTGTTGATCGACCTTTCGGAATCGACAAATGACGCCTTGCGCTCGCGGGCCGAGGGCGATGTCACCGTTTTGCAGCTTGCGCGGGAAGCGGCGGCATTGCTGGCGCAGGCGCTGGAGCGTATCGGTGACCCATTCATGCTCTGCGGATTCGATTCCAACGGGCGTCATGACGTGGAGTTCTATCGTTTTAAGGAATTCGACGGGCCTTATGACGACAAGGTGAAGGCGCGATTGGCCGGTATGACCGGGCAGCTTTCAACGCGGATGGGAGCGGCGTTGCGGCATGCCGGAGGGCTCATGGAGCGGCGCGCGAGTCAAAAAAAGCTGGTCATACTATTGACGGACGGCGAGCCCGCGGACAACGATGTGCGTGATCCCCAGTATCTGCGTTTCGATGCCAAGAAGGCGGTCGAGGAATTGGCGCGCAAGGGCATACGGACCTTCTGTCTATCCCTGGACCCATATGCCGATGAGTATGTATCGCGCATCTTCGGGGCGCGCAATTATCTGGTCTTGGATCACGTAGACAGGTTGCCGGAGAAGCTTCCGCAACTCTACATCGCCATGACAAAGTAAGGGGTGGGAAGGGGATGGTCATGGGATCCTTAGGGGTATGGGTGCCGGGCTTGCCGGTGGTCTCGGCGTTGGTGATCTTTTGCTTTTTGCGCGGCACGCGCCTTGCGGCGCGTATCAGTGTCGCGGCTCTCACCATAACCCTTATTTTGGCGGTGGCGCTTCTTATCCGTTATCTCGCGACGGGCGATGTGGCGATCATCGACTCCCAAGGGGTGTTCGGGAGCCTTTGGCTTGACCCTTTGAGTCTCGTGCTTTGGGCCTTCGTGTCCGGCATCAGCCTCATAGTGCACATCTATTCGGTGCGCTACATGGTCGAGGAGCCGGGTTATGCGCGGTTTTTTGCGCTCCTCGATCTCATGACCGGGGTGATTCTGGTCATGGTCTCGGCGGCCAATCTCGTGACCCTTTTGGTGGCGTGGTTTCTGGTCGGCGTCGTTTTGTATTTCCTTTTGGGACACGACCATAGGCGGCCGGCGGCCGGACGTTATGCCTTCTGGACCCAGATCACCTACCGCTTCGGGGACCTGCCGCTATGGTTTGCGGCTTTGATCTTGGTCCACTGCTACCACAGCACCTCATTGCCGGTGATCTTTGCGCGTATTGAAGAGGCGCCGCACATGCGGCTTTGGGGGATGCCGGTGCCGGAACTTACGGGCTTTATGCTCGCGTTGGCGGCATTCGCGCGCTCCGCGCAGTTTCCATTGCATACCTGGCTTCCGTACACCATGGATGGCCCGACCCCGGTCTCGGCTTTGATGCACGCCGGCATCGTGAATGCCGGCGGATTTCTCTTCAACCGCTTCGCCCCCCTTTTCGAACATGCCGGATGGGCCTTGCACTGGGCCTTCGGGGTGGGCCTCATGACCGCGCTCATCGGTTCGGGGCTGATGCTTTTGCAGAACGATATCAAGCGTTCGCTTGGCTACTCGACCATGGGGCAGATGGGGTTCATGGTCATGGAGTGCGGTCTCGGGGCGTTTCCGCTCGCGGTCTTCCATCTCATTGCCCATGGTTTTTTCAAGGCCTCGCTGTTTCTCGGGGCAGGCGATGTGATCGGTGACGCGCGCGCGCATGATGGTGTTCCGCCGGACCCCATTTACACCTCGGTGGTGGAGCGCCGCCCGGCCAAGCCTTCGCGTCTGCCATGGGTCGTGGCCGCGGGCCTTACCGTACTGGTGCCGGTGGTGGTGTTGAGTCTCTCGCATTTTTTCGTGGCCGAGCATCTTTTTTATGAGCAAGGGGTCGTGGTGCTGCTCTTTTTTGGCTGGGTCACGGGTGCCCAGGCATTGTTCGCCGCCCACAAGATGTCGCACCAGGACCCCTGGCGTCTCATGCTCGGCATCTTGGCGTCGTTTGTCGTGGTTGTGATCGGCTATACGTTGATCAGTCATTATTTCGGCCGGCTTCTCTATCCAGACGAGCACGAGAGCCTCATGTTGTATCGCGCGGCTAGCATTCATAGGTTGTCGTTCGATGCGCTCGTCATGTTGTTGGCGGCGGTGTTCGTCGGGGGATGGGCACTTACGTTCTTTGCCGAGTCCTTGGAGCTTGGCGCTCAGTTTGGCGGACGCGGGCGCGGCATCTATCTCGGGATCTATGCGCTGTTGTCGCGTGAGCTCTATGTCGCCGATATCTATGAACGCTTAGGGCAGCTTGTCGTGCAAGGGTCACGGCGGCTTAACGTCTGGCTTAGGTGGTGCTGACATGGATCTTTCGTTTTGGATCTTGGCTGCCCTATTCGTGCCGCTTTTTCCGCTGAGCTGGATCTTCAATCGTCTGGTCGCCACGTTACCCGCCGGGAGCGCCCAGGGGCTTGCGGTATTGGTATTGCCGCAGCTTGGGATCGAATTGTTGCACCTTATCCCGCCGGCCCTTTTCTATCCGGCCTTAGTCCGGCATGGGGTCATGGTGATGGCCACGGCGTCGGCTCTGCTTTATGCCGTGCGCGCCTTGAGTGCCCGCGAGCTCGGTGTCTGGACGAGGCTTGTGTTGTGCTCGGGGCTTGCGACGGTATGGCTTGGGTGGTCGGTCGGGGCGCCTATGGCCGTGTTGCGACTGATGGCGCTCGGCTGGGGTCTGCCCGCGGCGGTGGCTTTGTATTTGACCGGGATACTCGTGCGGCGCGTGGGCGGGGCCTATGTCGGCCTACACGGGGGCCTGGTCGCGGTCATGCCGCGGATGACGGCAAGCCTTGTGTTGGCAGTGCTGGCGTTGACGGTGACGCCGGTGTTTCCGGCGTTCTTCATGCTGTGGAAAGGCCTTGGATCGGTGCCCGTGGCCTGGATGCCGTTTTGGTTGCCGCTCATTTTCTTGTGGGGGTGGGCCGCCGGACGGCTTTTCCAGGACTTGCTGTTTGGTGATTACCGCGGGGAGCCCGTGGCCGACATCGGGGGTGTGAGCGCAGTGCTCATCGGTTTGGTGTTTGTGGCTTCATTGGCCTTGAGCCTCGTGGGCAGCGGGGGTGCGTTATGACGTTGACGCTTGGCGATCGCCTCAAGGTGCGCTCCATGGTGTATGTGGCGAGCGAACCGATACCCAGATTTTGGCCGATGCGCACGTTCATTCATCACAATCCGCTGTTTGGTCTCGAGGACAGGCCGTTTGCGGCGGCGGTCGCCGAAGGCAGTCGTTTGTTCCATGCGCGCGGGTATTTAGACCGTTTGCAGTACCAGGAGTATCGGCGCGCGGGCAAGATCGATGACGCGCTCATGCGGCGGCGGATCGGTGACTTCCTCGATGCGCGCACAGACCTCCCCCCGGGACTCGATTTAAAGGCGTGGCTTTGGCAGCTGATGACCGGCTGTGGCCGGTTCAAGGCCGTGGAGGATGGCGACTTTGTAAACGGCGCGGGGATCGCGGCGGTCTTGCGTGATGAGGCGCGTCCGGTGCCGGTGGATGACCTAGACGGCGCGCTGCGGGGCATACTAAAGCGCCGATATGGGTCCACGTCGCCCGTATACCGCCATGTGGACGCGTTGTTTGGGACTACCATCGGCGCGACTTTGGATGATCTTTTGACGAAGAGCTGTCTTGATTTCTTCGACGAGGGTCAGTCGGCGTGGCAGGCCCCGGGCCGCGAGGCCGGGTTTTTTCTGGCCTGGAAGGAACTCGCGCGACGCAACGCCCGCTTTCTTTTGCGCGGCCTGCATCTGCGCCAGGTGCTGGCCGAGGAGGAGACGGCGGAAGGCATAGTGGCCTACGTCTTGCGGAGGCTGCAGGTGCCGGAGGCGGCGTGGCAGGGTTATATCACGCGCGAACTGACCCGCATGCACGGGTGGGCGGGCTTCATTCGCTATCGGATGGGCGCCAAACATTACTACTGGGCGCAGCGCTATCCGGCAGACCTGGTGGATTTCCTGGCGGTACGCATGGTGCTGGGGTTTGCGCTCCTGCAGGAAGGAGGCCGGCGCCACGGCACCCCGGCCTCGGCCCCCGAGATCGCGGCTTTGCTAAACGACGCGCCGCAAGAGGCCTACCTGCGCCACGAACTTTACGGCGGCACCATCCTGCCGGCGTGGGCCCACGAGGTGGATGACGCCCTGGCGCGCCGGCGGCCGGCGGCGCTGGCGCGTATCGCCGTGGCCTATGGGGCGGCCAAGGCCGACTGGGAGAACCGGCGCGCGGCGCAAGCCCTGCGGGAATTGGCGATCGGGGTGGGTGGAGGTGCCGAGGGACGGCTTGCCGCACTTGCGCCAGCACACCTGGACCATCTGCTGTCGGTGCTGCGCGATTGGGAGGATGGCGAGGGCTACGTCTGGCTGCAAGCCATGGAGTCCCATTATATCGGTGAGCTCGCCGCTTGCATAAACCCCCCTGCGGCGCCGGCGCCGCCGGAAAGACGCCCGTTTGCGCAGGCGCTATTTTGCATCGACGTGCGCTCCGAGCCGATGCGCCGTCACCTCGAGGCCCTGGGTGACTATCAAACCTTTGGCATCGCCGGGTTCTTCGGGGTTCCGCTTGGTTATCTCGAGTATGGCAAGGGCACCGAGGCGCATCTATGCCCGGCCATGCAGACCCCTAAGAATCTCGTTCTCGAGATACCAGCGGGGCTTGAGATCGCAGAGGAGCCGCTCTACGACGCCCTGCAACACGTGTTGCACGAGCTCAAGGCCTCTGTGCTGTCCCCGTTCGTGGCGGTAGAGGCCGTGGGCCTGCTCTTTAGTCTGGGTCTTATCGGACGCACGCTCGCGCCCCTGGGCTATCAGCGCTGGCGCGCGCGGCTGCACGCCGGCAAGCCCATCACGCGCCTGCTTCTCGATAAGTTGAGTATCGAGCAGGCCGATTCCGTCATGCGGGCGGTGCAAAGGGCGATGATCGTACGCGCCTTGGCGCACGAGCTGCGCATCCCTCGTGATCAGGTCACAGACGATGATGTGCGCAACCTGCGCGAGGTGGCCCTCGGAAACGAAGCAGGCCCGAGCAGGCTCGCGCAGCGATTGGGCATGACCGAGGCCGCGGAGCGGGACTTTCTCGACAAGCTACGCGGTGTCTACCGGATCGATCGCGCGGTGACGAGCCTACAGATGGGGCGGCTTGGGCGCATCGGTTTTAGCGTCGAGGAACAGGTGCGCTATGTGATGCAGGCGCTGCTGTCGATTGGTCTTGACCGCAACTTCTCGCGGTTCGTGCTATTGGTGGCGCACATGAGTCATAGTGAAAATAATCCCTATGAGTCGGCCCTGGATTGCGGGGCCTGTGGGGGTGGCAAGGGCCTGCCGAATGCGCGCGCCTTGGCCACCATGGCCAATAAACCGGAGGTGCGCCGGCGGCTGCGCGAGCGTGGCATCGTGATCCCCGAGGATACGTGGTTTGTGCCGGCCATTCACAACACCACCACGGATGTGATCGAGCTTCATGATCTCGACATGCTCCCGGCGCGGCATCTTTTGTATCTGGAACGGTTGCGCAGCGGGCTTGGCGCCGCGGGCCGTTGTTGTGCGGCGGAGCGGATGCCGCTTTTGGACATGCCGGCGCGGCTTGCCACCGAACCCTTTGCGGCCGCAGCCATGGCCCGGCGCCAGGCCCACGACTGGTCGCAGGTGCGCCCGGAATGGGGGCTTGCGCGTAACGTCTACGCCATCGTCGGGCGGCGCGCCTTGACCGAGGGGGTCGACCTTCAGGGGCGGGCGTTCCTGCAGTCTTATGATTACCGCCTGGACCCCAAGGGTCGCCTGCTGGAGAACATCCTGACCGGTCCGCTGGTGGTCGGGGAGTGGATCAATCTGGAGCACTATTTCTCGGTGGTCGATACGGAAAACTTTGGGAGCGGCAGCAAGGTCTACCATAACGTCGCCGGACGTTTCGCGGTCATGACCGGCAATCAGAGCGACCTGCGCACCGGCCTGCCGAGCCAGACCGTCTTGAAAAATGGCCGGCCGTATCATGAACCCGTGCGCCTCATTGCCATGGTGGAGGCGCCGCTTGAGTTCGCAAAACGCACGGTCGGGCGTATCGCCAAGGTGCAGGCGCTGATCGGCGGCGGCTGGGTACGGTTGCTCATTTTGGATCCCGAAGACGATTATCGGATGCACGTCCTGGAAGACGGCGGTTTTTATGTCCATCCACGCTCGGGGCGCGATCGCCACGCTACGAGAGAAAACCCTGTTTTGGAGACTTCGCCATGCAATCGCTGAATCTCAGTCCTTTGAAGAAACTCGAGATCATTCTCGAGGGGATCCATAAAGATTTTGCGACCGACCTGCTCGATCGCGCGGGCTTGAAGGGCTACACCATCGTCGGGAATCTTTCGGGCAAGGGTAGCCACGGAATGTATGAAGGGCATGTCATGTTTAATGAAGACGATGCCCTCATCATGATCATCGTGGCGGTGGCCGAGGAGCTTGTGGCGCCCATCCTTGAGGGTTTCGCGCCGTTTTTCGAGCGGCACACAGGGGTGGTGTTTGTCTCGGATATCCAGGTCAGCCGTCTGGTCAAGTTCAAGAGCTGATATTGTCCCACACGTCAACCGGGAGGTCGCCATGTCCAGTCTGGAAACGCAATATCGCATCGAGAAAGAACCCTATTACAGAGAGGTCCATGAGGAGATCAGCCTGTTCGAGGCCGCCTATGCCGCACGCCTGCCGATGATGGTCAAGGGGCCGACCGGCTGTGGCAAGTCGCGGTTCATTGAATACATGGCATGGCGCCTCAAGCGTCCATTGGTCAGCGTGGCGTGTAACGAAGATATGACGGCCTCCGATCTGGTGGGCCGCTTCCTGCTCGACAAGGATGGGACCAAGTGGCAGGACGGCCCGCTTACCACGGCCGCGCGCATCGGCGCCATCTGTTATCTCGATGAGGTCGTGGAGGCGCGCCAGGACACGACGGTCGTGATCCACCCGCTTACCGATCACAGGCGCAGCCTGCCGCTCGACAAGAAAGGCGAACTGATTCATGCGCATGCGGATTTTCAGCTGGTGATCTCCTACAACCCGGGTTACCAGTCGGCCATGAAAGACTTAAAGCAGTCCACCAAGCAGCGTTTCGGGGCCTTGGATTTCAGCTATCCGGATCGCGAGACCGAGATCGAGATCGTGGCCCACGAGTCGGGGGTGACCGCCGATATCGCCGGCAAGCTCGTATCGATCGCGGAGCGCTCGCGCAACCTCAAGGGGCACGGCCTAGACGAGGGGCTGTCGACACGCATGCTGATCTATGCCGGGTCGCTCATGAAAAAGGGTGTCGATACCCTGGCGGCGTGCAGCATGGCCTTGGTGCGGCCCATGACCGACGATCCAGACATGCGTGATGCGCTGGATGCCGCGGTCGGAACGTTTTTCTGAGCCTCGATCCTGGGCCATCGGCCGGCGCGCGGGTTCGCGGCCGCGCGGGCGCGGCAAGCAGGGAGCGGAAGGGCCGCAAACGGGCATGTGGGCTTCAATCGGTGGATGGTTTTATGTGTGATCTATGATCCAGCTTCGTACCTACGTCTATATAGACTCGCTCCAGCCGCAGCTTGCCGCTTACATCGGCAGCGTCTCGCAGGGGTTTTTGCCGGTGCCGGGTGATGCCGCACTATGGGTGGAAGTCTCGCCAGGCATGGCCGTGCACAGGCTTACCGACATTGCCTTGAAGGCCACAAGGGTGCATCTGTCGCAGCTTGTCATAGAACGCGAGTTTGGTGCCATGGTCATCCACCACCGGGATCAGAGCGACGTGCGCGAGGCCGGTCACGCGGTGCTCGCTCGCCTGGGGGCGGGACAAGAGGACCGCAAGGCCTGCCGGGTGACCTGGAACGAGGTTATACGCGGCATGATGCCGGATCACACTGTGCTTATTAATCGCCAAAACCGCCGAGGCTCGATGATCCTGCCGGAACAAAGCATGTTCATCCTGGAGACCGAGCCCGCGGGCTACATCATCTATGCCGCAAACCAGGCGGAGAAGGCGGCCAACATCACTCTGATCGACGTGCGCGCGGTGGGGGCCTATGGGCGCATGATCATCTCGGGGCGCGAGGCGGACGTGGACGAAGCGGCGGCCGCTGCGGTGCATGCTGTGAAGAACCCATCCTGGACCTAAAATATGGATCGCCGTGAGCTACAGGATAGGCTTTGCGGTTATCGCAGCCGCTTTCCGGAAGAGGCGGCGTATGCGTACCGCGCGTGTCGGCTTCTGGAAGAGTCCCCGCGCTGTTTTGACCGCAACGCCGAGGGCTTGCATGTAACCGCCTCCACCTGGGTGCTGAACGCGCGGCGCGATGCCACGCTGCTCATGCTCCACCGCAAACTGAATCAGTGGTTTCAGCCGGGTGGCCATGCAGATAGTGACGAGGACGTGCTGCAGGTCGCGTTCAGGGAGTGCAGCGAGGAGACGGGATTGCCCGTGGGGCATATCCGGCTTCTAAGTCCGATGGTCTTTGATGTCGACATTCACAGGATACCGGCGACGCGCACGGAGCCGGAGCACGAACATCTGGATATCCGGTTTTTGGTGGAGATAGACGAGAGCCTGCCGCTGCCCGGCAACAATGAATCACACGACCTGCGGTGGGTGGCGCTGCGCGATGTGCCGCGATATAACCGTGGTCGCTCGCTGCATAGGCTTGTGGTAAAAAGCGGGGCGTGGCGCCGTCTTGCCTGAGCTCATGCATCCCCTGGATGCGGCGCGGCGACCTTAGGGCACGGATGCGGCATGGCCGGCCGCGGGTAAGGCGCGGCGCTGGGGGCCCGCCGCCGCGAGACCGGTCCAGGACCCCGATGCAGGGGGCGCGCAAAGCCGGTAACATGGGCTTTGGCGCGGTCGGCGGGCGTGTCCGGGGCGCCGCCTCGCGTCCGGGAAGGTCGACGCCACGGCAGGAGGGACGCGATGGATCGTCACGACACGACTGAGGTGAAGCGCTCACGCGCTATCGAGCGCGCGTACCAGGGGGAGGCCACCCGCGACGGCGCCGGCGTGAGTCTGACGCGCCTTATGTCGCAAGGACTCCAAAGGCGTCTCGACCCCTTTTTGATGCTCGATTTCTTTGGAAGTCACGACGCCGCCGATTATCTGGCGGGATTTCCTGATCACCCCCATCGCGGTTTCGAGACCATAACCTATATGATCGAGGGTCGCATGCGTCACCGCGACAACGCCGGTCATGAGGGGTTGCTTGCGACCGGCGGCATGCAATGGATGGTCGCCGGAAGCGGTGTCGTGCATTCGGAGATGCCTGAACAAGAGGCCGGGCGCATGGCCGGCTTCCAGTTATGGTTGAACCTCGCGGCGCGCGACAAGATGACGAGCCCTTGGTATCGGGATTTCGCAGCCGGGGATCTGCCGCGCGCCGACGCCCCCGACGGCGCTTATGCGGTCGTGCTCGCCGGGACCACGCGAGGCGTAGCCGGGGCCGTGCAACGTCTTGTGACCGAGCCGCTCATCCTGGATCTCCATCTACCGGCGGGTACGTTCTGGTCCCAACCGCTTGCCTTAAGCCACCATGCGTTTGCCGTGCTCTATGCCGGGCAGGCGTCGATCGGCGAACAGGTGTTGGCAATGGAGACGCTTGCGGTGCTGGATGACGATCCGTCGGCCGATGGCGTGATCATCAAGGCGCAGGAGGACGCGCGCGTGTTCTTGGTGGCGGGCCGGCCTTTGCGCGAACCCATCGTGCAATATGGTCCGTTTGTCATGAACTCGCGCGAGGAGATCGCAGCGGCGGTAGAGGATCTACGTGAGGGGCGATTCACCACACGCGCCTAAATCCCATGACGCGGCGCAGATGGCGCGGTTGCGGCGCCTGATCGAGGCCGTCGGGCGTTTTGCGCATCATGCGGCATCGCACTCCATCTGGCCTGCAGGAAAAGACTCCCCTTCTCGGGTGCCGGCGGTCCTCATGGCGGGCCAGGTGTCCTATGGGATCCGCTGTGAGCGCGTGCGCCGCTTTTGCGCCATCGCAACCCCCGTGCACCACGTTTGTGCATGAGAGGCACGCATAGGGTGCAAGCGGGATCGAGGTGCGGGCCGCCCGGCACGCTCAGCGGCGATGGCAGGCTCAGGCGTTCTGCCCCTGTAAGGCCAAGTCCAAGGGATTTTTCTCGCGGTGGCGCTTCTTATAAGGTCATACCCGTGTTTTGCGCGACTTGCAACACGGGCGGTCGGCGAAGGCGCATGCGAGTGATCGCGAAAACGACGTCCGAGGTATCGTTATTACGCGGTTCATGGTGGTGTTTTCGCAGACGGCGCCTCCATGGAACGGGAAGGGTGCGAGAGGCGGGTCGCCAGAAATGCGCAGGCCAGCGCCACGGGGGGCAATATCCAGAGGGCGGTGTGGACGCCGAGCGCCGACGTGGCGGCGCCAAAGCCGAGCAGAAAGAGCGCGCCCAGGCTATTGCCGAGACCAAGCACGATTCCCGAGCCCAGGCTGCGATTTTCGGGAAAGATGTCTTGGCCGACGAGGACCGAGACCGGGAACGCGGCGAATAAGGTTATGCCCAAGAGGCCCAGGATCACCCACAGGACCCACCCGAAACTCATGAGGTAGATGGTGATCAGCACGGCGGTCATTACGCCCGACCCGACGAGCACGATGCGCCGTCCCAAATGGTCGGCGATCAGCCCACCGCTCAGGTTGCCGATGACCCCTACGACTAGTA
Organism: Pseudomonadota bacterium; assembly: GCA_021819125.1. Classification (GTDB taxonomy): domain Bacteria; phylum Pseudomonadota; class Gammaproteobacteria; order Acidiferrobacterales; family Acidiferrobacteraceae; genus Acidiferrobacter. The sequence goes on from JAKARW010000015.1 coordinate 22,963, forward strand.
AAACAGTAATGAGCGAAGCGCCGCCGACGAGGGAACCGCCGTCGTGCTGCCAGATGATGGGCAGGTAGGTGACCAAGGCATAAAGGCCAAAGGAGCGCAACGAGGCATAGGTGATCAAAGTCGCGGCCGGCCGGGCGTGGCGACGCCATTGTATGGGTATGGCGTCCGCCGGGCGCGCGGCAAGCGAGGGGAGCAGGGGTACTATGAACGGTATGCTGATGACCGCCGGGAGCGCCACGATCCAAAGACTAGAGGTCGTGAAGCGCGCGACCGCAAGGCTTGCGATGAGCGGATAGAGTCCCCGGCCGAGTTCGCCGCCTATGAGAAATACCGACATGATGGCGCCATGGCGCTTTTGCGCAAGACTGCGCGCGAGCGCAAGCGACTGTGGGTGAAAGAGCGCGTTGGATACCCCGATCAGGGCGAGCGCCGCAAGCAGGCTCGGCAACCGGCTGCTTTGGCCGACGAGAATGAGACCGAGGGTTGTGCCGCTTACGCCCAGAATGGTGAGGGTCTTACCGCCCAGGTGATCGGAGAGCAGGCCCGCGAGCGGCTGGAACCCCTGGCCGATCAAAAGCGCGGCCATGATACCGGAGGCTGATGCGGCCCCGGTGTGCAAACTGACGAGGATGGCCGGAAGGATGCCGGGTAGGAAATTGGCGGCGCCGTCGTTTAGGAAATGGAGCCACGCAAGCCCGAGCAGGGGCACGGCCGGCGATCGCCCGGCGGGCGCGTCAGCCGATGCGGGGTGTGCGGGCACGGTCGACATCTCGGGGCCTCGGCAAAGATAGGAAAGACAATGGATACGGCCTACGATCGGTGGTGGCGCAAGGCGTCCGTCGGTCCGCACGGCGCGGCAAGAGCCTTAAGGCCGGTCCGGCAAAGGGGCGCCATGATGACATAGCGTCGGTGAAATATGAAGAGGGCCGAGGGTCGCGCGCCCATGAGCCCATATTGCGATCCGTCATGACAGGGCCCTTGAAAAAAGGGGCGCTCGCCGGGCGCAGGTCCGCGCCTGATCGCAGCGGACTTAAAAAAACGGCATGCGAGGTCATAAGTCCGCGGTCCCTCAAAGATTCTTGAATGGGGCATCGGCCGTTTTTTTAAAGGGCGGGCACGAATGGATGGGGCCGCGGCCCGAAATCGTGGGAGAGACGCGCTGGACGTGTCCATGACCGCGTGGGCCGGTGTAAGACTAAAGGTGTGGCGGCACGAACTTTGCTCGGAGTGAAGTATGGGTTGCAGGCGGCGGCATCGCATGGCGATGGGCAAAGAGTTGCGGGGCGCGGAACAAATCAGGCCTCTGGCGCATCCAACGGGCACAAGACGGTGGCGGCATTTAGTGGTGGCATTTAAGAGTGGGGACTGGTGATGGGACGTGATGGTTCGACCGCTTATCGCAAACCGCGCACAGACCATTACTTCGCGCAAACGGGGGTCTAAACTTGTAAAATATGTCGGCGCGACGCGCAAGCGAGGAAAGCTTGGGATGTTCGTGGGTGCGGCGCCTGTTACGGAACATGGAAGCCGGGCGTCATGGGGATACGATGAGGAGGGGGTGGCCACGGAGCGAAGCGGGTGAAGGGTCGCGGCGGCACGGCGCGCCGCGTAAGGGTCGGCGGCGCGCGGCCGTGGTGTAGAGTAGGACTGAAGAGACGGCGAGGGGTGAATTATGGCGCTATTTGACCGGTATCAAGAACGATTCAGGCAACAGCGGGAAGTGACGATGACGCTTGATGAATATCTCAAGCTATGCGCCAAGGACCCGCTGGCCTATGCGCCCGCGGCCGAACGGATGCTGGCGGCGATCGGCGAACCGCAGGTCGTGGATACCCAGTCCGACCCGCGCATGGCACGCATATTCATGAATCGCAAGATTCTGACTTATCCAGCCTTCGAGGATTTTTATGGGATCGAGGACGTGGTCGAGAATCTCGTGTCGTATTTCCGCCATGCCGCCCAGGGGCTCGAGGAACGCAAACAGATCCTCTATCTCCTGGGCCCGGTAGGGGCGGCGAAATCATCGCTTGCCGAGCGCCTGAAGGCGCTGATGGAGCAATACCCCATCTATTGTCTTGCAGCCAACGGTCGCGTATCGCCTCTTTACGAATCGCCGCTTGGACTTTTTGATCCCGAGGAGGACCGCGCGATCCTGGAAGACCGCTATGGCATTCCGCGCCGCGCCATTCAGGGCGTCATGTCGCCGTGGGCGGCAAAGCGCCTGCGCGAATTCGATGGCGACATCACCCGGTTCTCGGTGATGCGTCTCATGCCCTCGCAGCTCCATCAGATCGGGATCACCAAGGTGGAGCCCGGCGATGAAAACAATCAGGACATCGCAAGCCTCGTGGGCAAGGTCGATATTCGCAAGCTCGAGGATTTCTCCCAGGATGATCCGGATGCCTATTCCTATGCCGGCGGCCTGAATGTCACGACCCAGGGCGTGCTCGAATTCGTCGAGATGTTCAAGGCCCCCATCAAAATGCTTCATCCGCTTTTGACGGCGACTCAGGAGGGTACCTACAACGGGACCGAGGGCTTTGGCGCCATGCCCTATCAGGGGATCATCCTCGCCCATAGCAACGAGTCGGAATGGGCGGCGTTTCGCAACAACAAGCGCAACGAGGCCTTTCTCGACCGGGTGTTCATCGTCAAGGTCCCCTACTGTCTGCGTGTGACTGAAGAGACGCGCATATACCGCAAGCTTCTCGAAAATAGCGCCTTGAGCGAGGCCCCGTGCGCCACCGACACGCTCGAGATGCTGGCGCGGTTTTCGGTGCTAAGCCGCCTGAAGGATCCGGGTAACAGCAGTCTCTGGTCAAAGATGGAGATTTACGATGGCAAGACCCTGAAGGATCGCGACCAGCAGGCGAAAAGCCTCCAGGAGTACCGCGACGTGGCAGGCGTGGACGAGGGAATGGATGGCATCTCCACGCGTTTTGCCTACAAGATCCTGTCACGGACCTTTAATTATGACAGCGAAGAGGTGGCCGCCAACCCCGTGCATCTCCTGCATATCCTAGAGACCCAGGTTCGCGCCGAACAGTTTCCGCCGGACACCGAGGCTCGTTATCTGGGTTTCCTGAAAGACGAGCTTGCCTCGCGTTATGCCGAGTTTCTGGGGCTTGAGATTCAAAAGGCCTATCTCGAGAGTTATGGTGACTACGGACAGAATCTCTTTGACCGCTACATCCAGTATGCCGATTTCTGGCTGCAAGACACCGAATTCCGCGATCCGGACACAGGTCAGATCATGAATCGGACATTGTTGAACGAGGATCTGGAGAAGATCGAGAAGCCTGCGGGTATCGCCAATCCTAAGGATTTTCGCAATGAGGTGGTCAATTTCGTGTTGCGCGCCAAGGCCAACAACGGCGGCAAGAGCCCGGCTTGGACGAGCTATGAGAAACTGAGGGTCGTGATCGAAAAGAAGATGTTTGCCAACACCGAGGACCTGCTGCCGGTGATCTCGTTTGGCAAGAAACGGACTTCGGAAGACGAGCGCAAGCACCACGACTTCGTGGTGCGCATGCAGGAAAAGGGCTATACCGAAAAGCAGGTGCGTTTGCTTGTGGACTGGTATATGCGCTATCGGAAGCATCATTAAATAGAGAGGGCGCGCCGTTTTGCCCGAGGGGTTTCCATGAGCGTGATCATAGATCGGCGCAATTTGGGGACGCGCTCCAGTGCCAATCAGGATCGCTTGCAACGGCGTGTGCGCGGGCGCGTGAAGGCGGCTGTGGAAAAGCTCGCCCGCCGCCGGTCGCTCGGCGACATGCTCGACACGGAACAGCCGATTGCGATCCCCACGAAAGATCTGCATGAGCCAAGCTTTCGGCGCGACATGCGCGATGCGGCCTGGGAGCAGGTGCTGCCCGGCAATAAGCAGTTTCGGCGGGGCGATCTGATATCAAAGCCGCAGGGTGAAGAGGGCGGGGGCGACGGCGGTCCCGGCGCATCCGAAGGCCTTGGCGACGATGAAATCGCCATTGTGTTGTCGGCCGACGAGTTTTTGTCGGTATTGTTCGATGGTCTCGAATTGCCTAATTTAAGGCAGACACGCACCGAGGACATTCAAGCCGAACAGTGGCGGCGGGCGGGCTTTGTGAAGGAAGGCAGCCCGTCGCGCATGCATATCGGGCGGACGATGCGCACCGCCCGCGCGCGGCGCATGGCGCTGCGCGCGCGCAAGAAGCACGAGCTCGAGGCGCTTTTAAAGCAGGCAGAGACCCTCGAGGAAGAGATCCGCATCCGCCAAGGCTGTGGCGAGGACACGAGCATAGAGCGCTTTCGATTGGCGGAGATCCAAAATGAGATCAAGGGCCTTGAGCGTAAGATCAAGGCGATACCGTTTATCGACGAGTCTGATCTGCGCTTTGCGCATATCGATCAGCAGCCACGGCCGGTCACGAGTGCCGTGATCTTTTGTGTCATGGATGTGTCAGGCAGCATGGGCGATCTCGAAAAAGATCTCGCCAAGCGCTTCTTTCTACTCCTATATCTTTTCATCCACCGCCAGTATCGCGCCGTCGAGATCGTGTTCATAAAACATCATGGCGAGGCGAGCGAGTGCACCGAGCAGGAGTTCTTTGGTGCTAAAGAGGGGGGCGGCACGCTCGTATCGCCGGCGCTTGCGTTGGTCGAGGACATCATGGTCCAGAGATTCCCGCCGGAACACTGGAACATCTATCTGGCGCAGGCCTCCGATGGTGACAATGCGCAAGATGACAACCGCCTCGTGCAGGAGCGCGCGCTCGAGCTTTTGCCGCAGTTGCGCAACATGTTCTATCTGGAGGTCAATCAGGATCAGGAGAGCGCGCTCCTTCGGCTCTACAAGGGCATGTCGCAGGAATTTCCTGAACTCATGACCGCCCGTGCCCGTCATACCGAGGATATCTATCCGCTGTTCCGGGCGCTCTTTTCCCCGCGACAGGGGGCCACGCATGGCTGACCGGGCGGAGCTGCTTTTTACCGACAACGAGTGGACGTTCGAGCGCATCGCCACCGCCACCGAGCGCATAGGCGAGATTGCCGAGCGGGAACTGGCCCTCGATACCTACCCAAACCAACTTGAGGTCATTACCGCAGAGCAGATGCTCGATGCCTACGCCTCGACCGGCCTGCCCATGTATTACCCGCACTGGTCGTTTGGCAAACAGCGGGCGATCGAGACCGGGCAGTATCGGCGGGGCGAGATGGGGCTTGCCTATGAGCTTGTCATAAACAGCAATCCGTGCATCAGCTATCTCATGGAAGAGAACACCATGGTGATGCAGACTTTGGTGATTGCCCATGCGGCCTTCGGCCATAACGCGTTTTTCAAGAACAACACGTTCTTCCAGCAATGGACGGACGCGCAAGGCATCCTGGATTATCTCGAATTCGCAAAGACCTACATCGCCCACTGCGAGGAGCAGTACGGGATCGACGCGGTATCGGATGTGATCGATGCCGCGCATGCGCTAAACCGCAACGGCGTCGACCGGGCGCACCGCCCGCAAAAGCTGTCAACACGCGATGAGCAGCGGCGCAGGCGCGAGCGTGCGGCGTTCATAGAGCAGCACCTCTCGGAGATCTGGCGCACCGTTCCGGGGGCGGCGGAGGCGGCGGTGGCGGCGCCCGAGGGGCGCTTTCCGAAAGACCCGCAGGAGAATCTTATCTATTTCATCGAGAAGAACGCGCCCCATCTCGAGACCTGGAAGCGCGAGATATTGCGGATCGTGCGCAAGATCGCCCAGTACCTTTACCCGCAGGGTCAGACGAAGATCATGAACGAAGGCTTCGCGTGCTTTGTTCATTATCACATCATGCATAGCTTGCATACCGCGGGGTTTATCGGAGACGGCGCGCTGCTTGAGTTCTATGCAAGCCACACGGCGGTGATCTTCCAGCCGGACTTCGACAGCCGGCGCTATAGCGGCATAAATCCCTACGCCCTGGGATTTGCCATATTTCAGGACATAAAGCGCATATGCGTAAACCCCACCGATGAGGATCGTGAGTGGTTCGCGTTTGCGGGCGATCCCGATTGGTTAAAGCATATCCACTTTGCCATGCGTGAATTCCGTGACGATAGCTTCGTTCTGCAATACTTGTCACCCAAGGTAATGCGCGACCTGCACCTCTTTGCTTTGGAGAACGACCCGCAGGCCGAGGCCTTTCTGGTGACGGCGGTGCACGACAACCAGGGTTATCAGTATCTGCGTAGCGCGCTGGCCCGCCAGATTGCCGAGACGGCGCGCGCGCCCGACATCGAGGTGGTGGCGGTCAATCGCTGGGGCGACCGGCATCTGCATCTAAAGAAGATGGATGCCTTCCCTTTAGACCAGACCGAGGCCAAAAAGACCCTCGATTATGTCGCGCGCTTGTGGGGTTATGATGTGCACCTGGACGCAGGCGACGTGGTGATGATAGCGCGCGCCAAGGCCACGGGCGCCTAAGCGCGATCTCACGGCGCGCGCCAGCGAATGGGCGGGGCATTGAGGCGTTGTTCTTGTGCTGCTAAAAGCCCCATGAGTTCGCGGAAGTGACGGTCCTCGGCAAACCACGGGAATGTGCGCGGGAATGCCGGGTCTTGCCACCGGCGCGCGATCCAGGCGTTGTAGTGCAAAAGTCGCGCGGTGCGCAAGGGTTCTATCAGGCGCAGCTGCGCCGGGTCGAACTCGCGAAACAGTTCGTAACCGTAAAGCAGCGCCGCGAGCGCCTCCTCCTGTTCGTTCGGGTCGCCTGGCAGCAGCATCCACAGGTCCTGGATCGCAGGACCGTTCAGGCAGTCATCGAAATCGACGAGCGTCAAGGCCGCGCCATCGGTCAAGACATTGCCGGCATGACAATCGCCGTGCAGCCGCAGGATGGGGGCATCGAGATCGGCGAATGCCGCGGCTATCATGGCGCGCAGGCGCGCGGTGATGGCGAGGAAAGAAGGCCGCACATCCGCCGGCAGAAAGGGGCAATCGGCGAGGGTGGCTATGGCCGGGTCCACGAACGACGCCACATCGAGCGTCGGGCGGGCCGCAAATCGCCCCGTGCCGACGAGATGCAGGCGGCCGAGATGACGGCCGAGGGCGTGGCGCTCGGTCAGGGTCTCGACACAGCCAGCGCGCCCGGGTCGCCAGGGGAACACCGCCAATCGATAGGGCCCGGCGTGAAACAGTGTCTGGCCATCGCGCGCAAGGGGCGCCACGGCCGGGATCTCGGCCTCCACGAGTTCCTGTAGGAAGCCGTGTTCATCGGCGATCGCGGCGTCGCTCCAACGGTTCGGACGATAGAACTTGACCGCCCATGGGGTGTCTTCGGTCTCGACCTTGTAGACGCGATTTTCGTAACTGGCAAGCGCCTGAAATCCACCCGTGGGGGCAAGGCCCACGGCTTCGACGGCGCTTAAGATGAGCTCCGGCGTAAGGTCGGCATAGGGGGTAGCGGCGGACGGCGTGTCACGATCCATGGGCATGCCCCAGTATAGCGCAGGAAGGCCGCCGGCCAACGCCGATCGCCCTGGGGCGCGAGCGGGTGGGCGGGCTCCGGCCTTTTCGCTAGCGCATAGTGACGAGTTCCTCGGCGCTGGTCGGGTGAATGGCCAGCGTGTCGTCAAGATCCTTTTTGGTGGCCCCCATCTTGAGGGCGACCGCAAAGCCCTGCAGTATTTCATCGGCGCCCTCGCCGATGATGTGCAGGCCCACGACGCGCTCCTCGCGACCGACGGTCACGAGCTTCATTGCGGTACGGCGCGGTTCCTGGCTGAACGCCTGGGTCATGGGGGCAAACCGGGTGTGATAGACCTTGACCGCGTCACGGCCATGACGCTCGTGCGCCTCGGGCTCGCTTAGGCCCACGCTGCCAATCGGCGGGTGGGTGAAGACCACCGTAGGGATGAGGTCGTAGTCGAGACGCCGGTCCGGCTCACCGTTAAAGAGCCGATCGGCGAGCCTGCGGCCCGCGGCTATCGCGACCGGTGTGAGCGCCGCGCGCCCAGTCAGGTCGCCGATGGCATAGATGCCGGGCACCGCGGTGTTTTGAAAGAGGTCGGTGTCGATGAACCCGTCGGTACCAGGCGTGAGGCCGGCCTGGTCGAGTCCCAAGGCGTCGGTATTGGGGATCCGGCCCACCGCCCACAAGACGGTATCGAGACCAGAGAGGGTTTCGCCATCTTTGTAAAGGAGGCTCAGTGTGGTGCCCGGCTTATCGATGCCGGCGACGTGGCGCGAAGGCAGCAGGTGGATACCGGCGGTACAAAAGGCGTCCATGAGTCCCTCGCGCAGCATGGGGTCGAAGCCCTTCAGGGGGTATGCACCCCGCATGACAAGCGAGACCTCGCAGCCGAGCTCCCTTAGGACCGAGGCAAGCTCCACGGCGATATAGCCCCCGCCCACGACCGCGACCTTGCGTGGTCTTGCATGAAGCGCAAAGAACCCATCGGATGTGAGGCCCCATGCGGCTCCGGGCACGTCTGGCACTAAGGGACGGCTCCCGGTCGCCACCACGATATGGTCGGCCTGGTAGTGGACGCCTGCCACTTCGACGGTCCGTCGATCGACGAATCGTCCATGTCCGGCGATTACGGTCACGCCGTTGTCGGCAAGCCCCGCCGCATAGCGGCCGTTCAAACGCCTGATGTAGGCGTCGCGGGCGTGCTTGTGGGCCGCCCAGTCGAAATCACCCAACAGCGGGGCAAAGCCGTAATCCCGCGCCGTTTGCGCGCACTGACGCATGGACGCGGCATTCCAAAAAAGCTTCTTTGGCACGCATCCGACATTGACGCAGGTGCCGCCCAGTGGTCCCTTTTCGATCAAGACGCAGCGCGCTCCATGACGTGATGCGCGGTTGGCGGTGGCAATGCCTCCACTGCCGCCGCCCAGAACGAGCAGATCATAGTGTTCGGTCATGGCGGCCTTTTGCCTTAGACGCCCTAAGGCGCGCGTTTGTAGGGGTATCGGTCGATGGCCTCACGCAAGACCCAGGTGTCGCGCGAGGTCGTCGGCCCCGCCGATATGCCGACCGCCCATGAAGACCTGCGGCACGGTGGAACGGCCCGTGGTGGCGCGCAAAGTTCGCGAGCTCACGCCCGTTCCCTGGCCGGTGCGGATCTCCTCGAAGGCGATGCCGCGCTCCCTCAGCATGGCCTTGGCGCGAAAGCAATGCGGGCAGCCCTCGCGGGTGAAGATCGTGACGAATTCGGGCTCTTTCGCCTGGGGATTGATATAGTGAAGCATGGTATCGGCGTCCGAGACCTCGAAGGGGTCTCCGGGCTTGTCCGGCTCTATGAACATTTTGACGATGACACCGTCTTTGACGAGCATCGAATAACGCCAGGAGCGCTTCCCGAATCCGAGGTCCGACTTATCCACCAGCATACCCATGCCGGCTGTGAAATCCCCATTGCCATCGGGAATGAAGGTAAGGCTTTCGGCATTCTGATCCTTGGCCCAGGCCTCCATGACAAAGGCGTCGTTCACCGACAGGCATACCACGGCGTCGACGCCGCAGGCCTTGAAGACTAACGCGAGCTCGTTATAGCGTGGGACATGGCTCGAAGAGCAGGTCGGGGTGTAGGCCCCGGGCAGCGCAAAGACCACCACCGTTTTTCCCGCGAATAGATCGTTTGTGGAAACATCTTTCCAGTCGCCGCCGGCGCGGGTTTTAAAGACCACCGCCGGAACTCGTTGTCCCTCGCGATTGGGGTGTGACATAAGCCCTCCATAACGCTCATGTAAGGATGGTTTGCGCGATCTCGCTTAAGGCCCCGCCCATACCAACGACGAAGCGTTTGGTGTGTACCGCCATGATGGCTCATGATCGCAGATATCAGAAGAACACGCCCGCGGGGATCACGATCCCTGACGGAGATCTTATCAAAGGAAAGAGGTTTCGGCATCCACGATCGGGTGTGCGTGGCGGAAATCGCTGATCTCGTATCGAAAAACCTTTGAGGTCTGGGAGGATGATTGGAAAGCCGGTGAGGCCGCGGCCTCACCGGCCCTCGCTAAAAGGCGAAGACCTGCCGGGCGTCAACCGCGCTGTTGAGGGATGCCATTGGGTTCGTCGCCCGGAAGCGGCGCGGGATTGTCGAGCGTGCGGCCAAGGTCTTGTTCCGGGTGCTCGGTCCCCACGGCTTGGTATGTGCGCCTGGTCTCTTCAGACTCGAAGTAAATCTTGAGTGCGTCGGGGCCCTCACCCTCGATCAGGTAGGGGCGCCCATCGGTTTGCGTCAAGGTGTTACCGGTGACAGGATCGGTTCTTTCTATGCGCATGAGTCCCTCTCTATCCGTGAGTGAAGGCCCGAGCATGCCGGATGCCGGGGCCGGGATCATCGGTCTTATGGTCGTCTCCCGCATGCCCCGCTTTACACCTCGCCCAAGACTGCGGCTTGCGGTCTTGACCTCAAGAGGGGGTGCCGTCCTCATTGTCTATGGCGTCGTGAACGCGTTGGCGCACATCGGTGGACAGGCGCTGTTCAAGTCCATCGGGTTTTGTAGAGCCGATCCTACGGTGGAGTGCCGCGATATCGCGCGCATAGGCCCGGCACGGAGGACAGAGGAATAAATGGAGGCGTGTTGCCATGCGCGCCCAACCTCGGAAATCCTCGTCTTGCGCCCGCGAGACATTACGCGCCACGTCGCGACAGCCCAGCATCAGATTCATGGGTTCCTCACGGAGGAATCGGCGAGTTTGGTCATGGGAATCGTGGCGCAAGGCCGCGTCTGGGGCCGGCATCGGCGCTTAAAGAACCCGCAACGTGCATGGGGCAGGCGAGCAGGTCTTCTGGCCGAGTGGCCGGCGCCGGTCGATGGATCGGTGCATCGGCGGGCGCGAGGCCTATCATGCGCCACGATCCGGCGAGCAGGGGAAATCCTGCCGGGAGCCGCGAAGGACAAAACATCACGGTTTTGAGGCCAATCTGCGGCATGGTGAGGTGCCATCGTGTTCTCCTGAAAAAGGTGCGCGTGCGGGCACGGCTTTTTTACGGGTCACTGTCCGGGCCGAAGCCGGCGTCTGTGAGACATCGCCGCAAGGCGAGCCGCGCCCTATGGAGCAGCACATAAGCGTTAGTCGTTGAAACGCCGGTAATTTGACAGATATCTTCCAAGGAAAGCCCCTCGACCTCGCGCAGCACGAATATCTCGCCCTGGTTTCCCGGGAGGGCCTGCAGGCAGGCGCTCAAGTGGCGCCAAAATGCCTGGGCCTCGCCATGGCGCACCGGGTCGCCCCATGGGGCCTGGTCACGCCAGCGGCCGTTATCGCGAAAGACGATATCCTCGATATTGGCGTCCACGTCGTCTTTATCATCCGGCGCGACGCATTGATCGAGAGGCGAGTGTCGGCAGGCGCGCGCCCGATCGGCCAGCTTGTGCTTTAGGATCGCAAATAGCCAAGTCTTCTCGCTCGCCCGGCCATCGGGCGGGTGCGTGCTGCGCAACGCCCCGAGCAGGGTCTCTTGGACGACATCTTCCGCCGATTCCCGATGGCGCAGCTGCAAGAAGGCGTAGCGGTACAGGGCGTCGCCGTGCGCGACAAGCCATCGTTCGACCGCGGCGTGGCGCCGGTCGGCTTCCCATTTCTCCTCCATCTTGACAGTATAGGCGAGCGCTCGGCCGGCCTAAAGTGATATCGGGCGGCCCTCTCTGGGGGCCTTCGTAAGAGGCTCGGGGCGCGAGGCGACTAACGCGGTTTGGGGTGGGGCGGTGGGAAGCGTGCGATGGGTGGTTCGGGCGGCCAGAACGCCGATGCGCGCAGGCCGCCACCGGGATGTCTCTGGGGTACGGTTGACTAGGTGTTTTTTCAGGGCGGAGGCCTTCATGACGGACGTAGGGTGGCGACCAATCGGGCGGGTTGGGGCATGGCGCGGGCGGGTCGCGGCGCTGGCGGGCTTGGCGGTGTTACTGATGTTCCCCACGGCGCGGGCGGCTTCGTCCTTCGGGACTTCGAGCCCGCTTGCGATCCTGCGCGCCGTGAAGCGCGATCGGTATGCCATCACCGAAGGCCACGGCGGCCGCCAGCTCTATGTCTTCGTGGACCCTAATTGCCCGTTTTGTCACAGGCTCTTTCAGCGTTTACAACCGTTGATCGGACCGCACCATTTGACGGTGCACTGGATCGTGGCCGGATTCCTGCGTGCGACCAGCGCCGGCAAGGCGGTGGCGATCCTCGGCGCGCGCCGGCCGCTTGCGGCACTCATGCAAAATGAGCGGGATTTCAGGCGCGGTAAAGAGGACGGCGGGATCCGGCCGGCCGTGGTGCAAGGTCCAGGGGCGCGCGGCCTTGCCCTCAATAACCGTCTGCTGGCCATGACCGGCCCCGAGCTCGTGCCCACACTCGTATACCGGAACACCGCGGGGCGGGTGGTCATGCACCAAGGCGTGCCGCTTAAGCCGCACGGGCTCTTCTGGACGATCCGCGCCATCCGGTAGGGCGTCGCAAGGGACACCCAGGCGAGCCCCGGCTTTACCGCAAAGACGGCAGCCTCGCTCTGGGGCACTCGATAGGAGAGGCGCTCCCCCGGGAGGCGGCGGGAGCAAGGCAGGGGGTCGGGAGGCCCGGGCCTAGGCGCGATGCACCGCTTGACCTTATAGTTTACTGTAAGGTGTAAACTTAAAACCATTAAGAGAGGCCGGGGATTGGGATGGTGACGATCGGGGTATTGGCCAAGCGCGCGGGCATGGGCACGGGGACGTTGCGCTACTACGAGACCCTAGGCCTCATAGCGCCGGTGGGCCGGAGCCGTGGCGGATACCGGATGTATCGCGACGAGGACTTGCGCCGGCTGCGTTTCATACGGCGCGCCCAGGAATTGGGGTTTTCGCTCGACGAGGTGGCGGCCCTTTTGCGGCTAAGTGAAAGCCACGGGGCGCGTGCCGCCGATGTCCGGCACCTGACGCTCGAAAAGCTGCGCGACATCGATCGGCGCATTCGGGATTTGGAGCGGATGAAGCAGGGCCTTGAGCGCCTGAGCGGGCGTTGTCACGGCGAAGGCCCGGCCTCTGAATGTCCGATCCTCGCAGCCTTGAACGCCGTCGAGGGTAATGAGGGGGCGCTATGAGTCGCGAGATCACGTTTGCCGTGGCCGGCATGACTTGTGCGTCGTGCGTGGCGCGCGTGGAGCGGGCCCTGAAGGCGCTGCCGGGGGTCGAGTCGGCGGTGGTGAATCTGGCGACCGAGCAGGCGACGGTCGTCTATGATCCGTCCGTGGTGACGCCCGCTTCGTTCGCCGAGGCGGTCCACGCGCGCGGCTACGAGCCGGTCGTGAAAGAGATCGATATCGGGGTGGGGGGCATGACCTGCGCCTCTTGTGCCGGACGCGTGGAGCGCGCTTTAAAGGCATTGCCAGGCGTGATCGAGGCGACCGTCAACCTCGCCACCGAACGGGCCCATGTCCAATATCTGGGGGGCGCCTTGAATGAGGCCGCCATACGATCCGCGATCCGGGACACGGGCTACGAGCCGCTTGCAGGCTCGGTGGGGGAAGATGACCGGCAGGACGACGCGCAAGACGAGGCGGCAAGGCGCATGCGGCGCGATGTCGGGCGCGCCGCATTTCTGACCGTGCCGGTCGTGGTGCTGTCGATGGGGCCGGTCTTTGCGCCCGCATTCGGGCGGATACTGATGCAGGTGGCGCCCGCCGCCCTGTGGTCGTGGCTTACCGCGGTGCTGACGGCCGTGATCTTGTTCGGCCCGGGCCGCCGGTTCTTCCGGCCAGGGTGGATCGCCTATCGACACCTGTCGCCCGACATGAATAGTCTGGTCATGACCGGGACCGGCGCGGCGTTTATTTATAGTCTGTTGGTTCTCGTCTGGCCACAGGGCTTTCCGGCCACCGCGCGCCATCTCTATTTCGATTCGGCGGCGGTCATCGTGACCGTGATCCTGGCCGGGAAGTATCTGGAGGAAGTCGCCAAGGGTCGCACGGGGGCTGCGATCAAGAGACTCGCGGGCCTGCAGGCCAAGACCGCGCATCGGATTCGCGATGGCGCAGACGAGGAGGTGGCGATCGCGGATCTTAAGGTGGGCGAGGTCGTGCGCGTGCGTCCGGGCGAGCATGTCCCGGTGGACGGCCTCGTGCGCGCAGGCGAGAGCTACGTCGACGAGTCGATGTTGAGCGGCGAGCCCCTGCCGGTGGCCAAGCGCCCCGGGGATCGGGTGACAGGCGGCACGGTCAACCAACGCGGGGTTCTGGAGATCGAGGCGACAGGCATAGGCGCCGAGACGGTCTTGGCGCAGATTATTCGTCTGGTGTCGCGTGCGCAGGGCTCGAAGCTGCCGATTCAAGGCGTGGCCGACCAAACGGTGCGCATTTTTACACCGTTGGTTTTGCTGGCGGCCGCCGTGACATTCGCGGCCTGGCTGATGTGGGGGGGTGCGAACGGGCTTACGACGGCGTTCGTGAGCGCCGTGGCCGTGCTCGTGGTGGCCTGTCCGTGCGCCATGGGGCTTGCGACCCCGGCGGCGGTGATGGTAGGTACCGGGCGCGCGGCGGAACTAGGCCTGCTCTATCGCCGAGGCGAGGCGCTCGAGGCCTTGAGTCGTGTCGATAGTGTGGTGTTTGATAAGACCGGGACCCTGACGTGGGGGCGGCCGACGATCACCGATGTGGTGGCCAAAGGCATGAGCCGTACGGACTTTTTGGCGCTGGCCGCCGGCGTTGAGGCCGGAAGCGAGCACCCCTTGGCCCTGGCGGTTGTGCGAGCGGCCAAAGAAGAGGGTGTGGCGGCGGTCACCGCCTCGAGGTTTGAGGCGCGACCGGGGTATGGGGTGACAGCCGAGGTCGATGGTCGAAGCGTGTTCATCGGCACCCGCCGCCTGCTGGCAGAGGCGGGCATCGCGATCGGGGATTGGGAAGACGCCGCTTGCGATCTCGAGGCCGCTGGGAAGACTGTGATATTCGTGGCCCAGGGGGGCGCTGTGCGCGGCATGATCGCGATCGCCGATACCCTGCGGCCGCAAGCGCAAGCGGTGGTGCAGGCCTTGCAGGCGCGGGGGCTTGCGGTGGTGATGATCTCGGGCGATGCGGCGGCGGCCGTGGCGCATGTGGCGCGGGCCGTCGGCATTACGCGCCACTATGCGGAGGTCTTGCCGGGTGACAAGGCGCAGGCGGTGCGCGCTTTGCAGGAGGAAGGACACAAGGTGGCCTTTGTCGGCGATGGTCTAAACGATGCCCCGGCGCTCGCGCAGGCCGATGTCGGGATCGCGATGGCAAGCGGTACCGATGTCGCCATGGAGGCGGCGGACGTGACTGTGAAGGGCGGGCTTGGGACCGTGGTCAGCGCCATCGATTTGTCGCGGCGCACGCTCAACACGATACGCGGCAATCTGTTTTGGGCGTTCTTTTACAATGTGCTGTTGATCCCGCTCGCCGCCGGTGCGTTTGATCCGGCGTTTGGGCTCCAGTTGAATCCGATGCTGGCCGGCCTTGCCATGGGCTTTTCAAGTCTCTTCGTGTTGACCAACAGTCTGCGTCTGCGGCGCTTCAAGTCCTTATCGCTGGGCCCTGATTCCGAGGGTCCGGCGGCATGGCTTACGCCGGCCGCACGCCGGTTGTGAGCGTAAGCGGCACGCGGGATCGATTCATCGCGGTTTCACGAATCCATAAGCGAAGCAGGAGAAAAAGATGAGCATCACGACTTTGCGTATTACCGGTATGACATGCGGTCATTGCGTGGCGGCGGTCACAAAGGCGCTGCAGGGTGTGGCCGGTGTCGAGTCCGCACAGGTGAACCTCGAGCGCGAGGAAGGGGTCGTCAAGGGTAGCGCCCCGGCCGAGCAGCTGATAAAGGCGGTGGAAGAGGAGGGGTACCACGCCCGCGTCGTGTGAGCGCGCTTTGGGGCGACGTTGGGGCCGGATGGACCGGGCATGCCCGGTAGAGCCCCGTGCTGTGGGCCCGCGCGGGTTTTTGGACACAGCCATGAGGGCGAAGGGATAAGTCTATGCCGTCTGGCCACAATGTTTGGAATGACCGGGCATTTTCAATGTCGAAGAACACGGGGCCCGATGCATGGGCCATGGACCTTTTGAAGGAGGCGGTATGGCCGATACCAAGGCATTGG
>JAKARW010000072.1 GCA_021819125.1 Pseudomonadota bacterium
CTTATGAACCAGATCGCAAAGACCATTACCGTGCCGCAGATGAAGGAGGTGGCCGCGTATCTGTCGTCGCTCTAAGACGATCCACGGAGTAGGACCGGCCCGGCGCGGCAAGGGCGCGCCGGGCCGGCCAATGGCACGCTTTTGCATCCCTATTAGGAGGAAACAAGAAATGGCGGCAGGAAAGGGTACGGGGGTGGTCCTCGCATCCGGCGTGTTATGCGCCGCGGTGATATTCGGGGCGCTACGGTGGGAACATACGGTTGCGTTGCCGATGAGTGCGGGAAAGGTGGTGAATGGAGTTCATCGCTATACGATCAACGAGTTTAACTATTACTACGTGCCGGGTCATTTGACGTGGCATGTGGGCGAGAAGGTGCAGCTGACGATCATGGACCGTTCGCAGTCCGCGCCGCCCTTGCCGCATCAGTTTGCGATCGGTCGCGATCTCGTGACGCGCAACAACGGTTTCCCGCACTCGCAGGCCTTGGCGGTCGGTTGGAAGACGAACTTCTTTGACGGGGTGGCTATTACCGCGGGCGGCCAGACGCAACCCATACCAGCTTTTTCGGTGAGTTTGAATCCGGGGCAGAAGTTCACGTTCAGCTTCACGGTTCCCAATAAGCCCGGGAAGTGGCATTACGCCTGCTTTCTTCAGACCGGTCAGCACTACATGAACGGGATGCATGGCCGAATCGACGTCTTGCCGGCGCAAGGGGCTTAAAGGGGGAGTGATGAGCGCAAGAGCAGAAAATTTGGTAAAGGCGTTCGGTGGTCTGGTGGTCGCTTGGATCGTCGGCTTGGGGATATCCGAGGGGCTGGCCGCGTACGGGGTCGCTCATTGGCCGTTATTGGGGAGTGTGCAGGCGCATATTACCGCGGATGCCACGATCTATTTGATCTGGCAGGCGGTGGCCATCTACGTGCTGGTTGGCGGGACGATCGTCTACTGCGCGATTCGTTTCCGGGCGCGCCCCGGTGAGTCCGGGCCACCGGCCTACCAGAGGCGCTACTTCGGACCGTTCGTGATCTTTTGGTTGGTCATGAGCATCGCGATCAACTTGGCGAACACGATCTATCCGGGCATGGTGGGTCTGGAGCAACTTTGGGGGATCCAGCTCAAGACGAAGCACCCGCTTGTGGTGGACGTGACGGCGCAGCAGTGGAAGTGGACCTTTTCCTACCCAAAGCAGGGGATTACCGACGTCTCGAAGCTCGTGGTGCCGGTTGGTCGAACCATAGATTTCGTGTTACGGACGAAAGACGTGATGCATGACTTCTGGGTCCCGGCCTGGGGTGTGAAGAAGGATGTGATCCCCAATGAGATTCGGCACCTCTATGTGACGCCGACCGTACTGGGATCGACGAAGACGAATCCGATGATTCGCGTCCAGTGTTCGTTGATCTGCGGCAACGGGCATCCCATGATGCGCGCGCCAGTCGAGGTATTGACCAAGGCGGCGTTTAAGACCTGGGTGTCGAACAACAGTTTCTGAGGCGCCGGAACGATCGGCAGGACATGATTCCCGGATAGTAAAGAGGACATTACGATGGCGACTACAGATGTGCAGGGGCGGGCAGCAGGTGGGGCAGGCGGAGGGGGACAACCCTTTGTCTGGTCCATGGTATTGCCGATGGTCCGTGCGGGCTTGTTTGGGTTTATCGGCTATTTCGCGGCGGCGTGGATTACCGCCATGGTGACCCACACGGTGATCGTGAACCCCTTGCCGGCCACGTTGGGTTATGTGTTTGGTTTGCTCGGTTGGTTGGCCGGCAGCGGTATCTGGAGCGGTTGGATTCGTCGGGCTTTTGGCGGCGAAGAGGCGCCATCATTGACGGGAGTGGAGCGTTACTTCCAGTTCAGCTCGGACCCCAAGGCGACGGCGGTTCGCTATGTGATCTTCAATGTCGCGGCCTTTCTTTTCGCGGGGCTTGCGGCGATGGCGATTCGCATTGAGCTGCTTACGCCGAATTCCACCAGCTGGTGGTTGTCGGAGGTCCACTACAACATGACTTTCGGTATTCACGGCGTGGTGATGCTGTTGGCGGTTGCGGCCTCCGTCATCGTCGGCGGGATGGGGTACTACCTGTTGCCCATCATGCTCGGCGCGCGCACCGTGATCTACCCGCGCTTGCTGGGCTTAAGCTGGTGGCTTTTGCCGCCTGCCGCCGTGGCGGTGTTTCTGAGCCCCTTGATCGGCGGTTTCCAGACGGGTTGGTGGGGCTATCCGCCGCTTGCGCAAAACAGCGGCAGCGGTATCGTGTTCTATACCCTGGGTGCGGCCACGTTGCTTGCGAGCTCGGTCTTGGGTGCGCTTAATATCATAGGCACGATCGTGTACATGCGCGCCAAGGGCATGAGCCTTGGACGCGTGCCGATGTTCGTCTGGGGTCTCTTCGCGGCGGCGACGATCTTGATCGTGGAGGCGCCGGCCACGTTTACCGGCACCTTGATGGATCTGTCGGACATGATTCTCGGCAGCCATTTTTATACGGGGCCGACGGGCATACCTTTGGCCTACGACGACCAGTTCTGGTGGCTGTTCCATCCTGAGGTGTACGTGTTTGCGCTACCGGCGTTCGCGCTCTGGCTCGAGATCCTGCCGGCTGCCGCGCAGCGGCCGCTTTTTGCGAGGAATTGGGCCATTGCCGGTCTGCTCGGCGTCAGCATGGTGGGAGCCATGCTCGGTGTGCACCACTACTTCACGGCGGTGAGTGCGGAGCGCATGCCGATCTTCATGACCATCACCGAGACCGTGTCGATCCCGACGGGATTCGTGTTCTTGGCGGCTTTAGGGACCCTCTGGGGCGGCCGGCTGAAGCTGTCGTCGCCGGTGTTACTGTCTCTCATGGCGATGATGAACTTTTTGATCGGCGGCCTCACGGGTATCTTCAATGCGGACGTGCCGGCGGACTTTCAGCTGCACAATACGTATTGGGTCGTGGCGCACTTCCATTACACGATCTTGGGCGCGGTGATTTTCTCGTGGCTCGCGGGTCTGTACTGGTGGTTCCCGAAGGTGACCGGCCGGATGGTCAATGAGTTCTGGGCGAAATTCCACGCGTGGTGGTTCTTCGTCTTCTTTAACATGACCTTCTTTCCCATGTTCATCCTTGGTATCGAGGGCATGAACCGGCGTGTTGCCGTGTATCTGCCTTACCTGCATCCCTTAAACGAGTTCGTCTCCATCTCGGCTTTTTTCCTGGGGGCGGGTTTCCTGATCCCGGCGGCCAATCTGTACTTTAGCTGGCGGTCGGGCAAGAAGGCCTCGCAGAACCCGTGGGGAAGCAAGTCGCTTGAATGGCATTCGCCGTCGCCTACCCCTTATATCGTGTTCCCGGAAGGGAGCGAGGTAACGGTTGTGGGCCCGAATGACAATTATGCGGATGGTGCGCCGGAGCCCTTCGTCTGGGCGCCGACGACGGCTGGCAAGTAGCAAGCGGAGGATGATCACTATGGCAGTCGAAAATACGGGATCTTTGATGGATCCGGCCCCGGAAAGGGCCAAGCGCGGCGCGTTTTTCTTCCCGATGCTGTTTATGGGGATCATTTGCGCGGCGTGGGATTTGGGGCGCTTTCTTTGGGGGGGGATGGGGGTACCAAAGGGTGTGGATTTCAAGACAGGCGCGGTCCTCACGGTGATCATGCTGCTTAGCATGGGTCCCATGCTGGGGGCGCGCGGGAAGCTCTCGCGCGGGCAGGATAAGGCCGCCCTCGGGAATTTCATGCTGCTTATGGTGATCGGCATCGTCATGATCGCGGGGATCATCTTCACATGGGGCGCGGTCCCTATTGCCACCGGCTACGGCGGCATCTATGACGCGACAAGCGGATGGCTTGGTCTGTACTTTGTGGCCGTGACGCTTGCGTTTCTTGCCAGCATCATGAAAGGCAAGAGGGTGCCGGCGCGGTTTGGTGCGGAACGTTGGGTGGCGCACAACGTCGTGAGCTTCTGGGGTTTCATGGTGTTGTTGTGGACCGTGTTCTTCATCGTGTTCTACTTGGCTTAAAAGCCTGACCCGCGTAGCGGGGTCTTTAAGGAGGGAGTCGAATATGAACCTGTCGCATTTATCATTCATCATCCCCGCGGGGGCCGATACGCCAATGTTCTTTTGGCTTACCGGTTTCATCGGATTCCCGATCACTTTTCTGTCGCTATTTTTCTGGTGGGTTTTAAAGCAGGCGGCGAACGAAGACCGCGTGCGCATTCTCAATCGCGAGGGCGAGAAGGATAAGGATCAGTACTAGAAAGCCGCAGCCTTAAAGGACAAGGCGCCGTCGGGTGGGCCGCAACGGGCCCCGACGGACTGCCTTGGCAGGGATTCCTTGGGGGTGTTTGTGCCCCGAATGGTGTGTCGCGGGGGGGGGATAGCAGGATGCGCTTTTTTTGTTCGGCGCGAGGCATGAATGGCGACACTGCGCATGCCATAAAACCCACACGGTAAGCGACGGCACCATAGGCGGTTTAGGCGGGCTTGCAGGCTGGGATAACGACGGATGAAGAGAGGCTAACGATATGAGCGAGGAACGGGTGCTGGCAGGATCTTGGCGCTCGCGTGTGATGGCGCAGTCACGCAGCCTGGGGCTGGATTTCGCGGCGGTTCAGTCCTATTGCGAGCTGACAAAGCCGCGCGTTGTGAGCCTGCTTATTTTTACCGCCATGGTGGGAATGCTGCTTGCCTCGCCGGCTCGGATGACGGACATCCATTGGACGGTGATTTTGTGGGCAAGCATCGGCATTGCGCTAGCCTCGGGGGCGGCTGCGGCCGTCAATCATGTGGTCGATCGGCAAATCGATGGTCAGATGAAGCGTACGCACACGCGCCCGCTACCCAATGATGCGATCTCGGTGACCGGGGCGCTGGTATTCGCAACGGTCCTCATGGTGATGTCGGTGGTCGTGCTCGTGGTGTTTGTCAACAAGCTGACGGCGATCCTGACGATGGCGGGCCTGGTGGGTTACGCGGGTATCTACACGGGCTTTCTGAAGCGTCGTACACCGCAGAATATTGTGCTGGGCGGCGCGGCCGGCGCGATTCCGCCGGTATTGGGGTGGGCGGCGGTGACAGGGCATGCGCCCATGGCGAGCTGGGTGCTGTTTCTGATCATTTTCCTGTGGACGCCGGCGCACTTCTGGCCGCTTGCGATCTACCGTAGCGATGACTATGCGCGCGTCGGCATACCCATGATGCCGGTGACCCGCGGAGTACGACACACGAGCTGGCTTATCCTCGCATACACGGTGGGAACGGTGCTCGCAACGCAGTTGCCGTACATGATCGGCATGGCGGGTAAGCCCTATCTCCTTGGCGCCGATGTGTTGGGGATAGGTTTTTTGTATCACGCCCTGCGACTTATCTATGCGCCGGATCGGCATAATCCGATGCGCATGTTCGGATATTCCATTGTCTACTTGAGCCTGTTGTTTGCAGTATTGCTGGTGGATCAC
This sequence comes from Pseudomonadota bacterium, assembly GCA_021819125.1. GTDB lineage: Bacteria > Pseudomonadota > Gammaproteobacteria > Acidiferrobacterales > Acidiferrobacteraceae > Acidiferrobacter. Next base: position 5,448 of record JAKARW010000072.1, read on the forward strand.
TACATGGTGGGGTTGTGATGGCACAAAACGCTAAAGCCGAAATGAGCGGCAAGATGGGGAGGAACACATGAAGGAAATCGACCATGCGAGTCCAGATGAGAGGCCCGAGTTCGAGGGGTCATTGAGCGGCAACCTCGTCTTGCTTTTGCTGCTGGCGTGGGCGACAATCGCCCTCGGTGGATATTACATCGCGGTTCGAATGATAACATGAAGGGCGCGGGTATCGGGCGTTCGCCGTGGGTGTGCGCGAGCCCAGTGTAGGAAAAACGCAAGGCCGATGGGAGAGCAGTAGCGCCCTTAAGGCTTTGGCGAAGGGTGGCTGGGAATTCGGCGTAAAGCGGGATCGGGTCACGTTCACATATGGTGCACTTTAGGAGAATGTATGAATAGCAATGCAGCAACAACGGAGAGCATGAATCGGACGCGCGTCGCCAAAGGCGTGGCGGCAGTAGCGGGTGCCGTATTCAGCGTGGGCGTGGCGTGCGCGGCGCTGGTGCCGACCACCGCGTTTAAGGAAGCGACACTGCCCCAGGTGAAGGCGATGCTGGTCAAGGATAACGGCAAGGTGAGCGGCACCACCCTGACCTATGGCAAGAACGCGAATGTGGTTGCGGCCGCGGTGCTGCCGGGTTTCCCATTTCCGAGTTTTGAAATCCACCATGTAAAGAATCCGACCCTGGACTTTCCAGCGGGCGCGACGGTGCACTTTACGTTCATTAATACCAACAAGGGTTTTGGGCATAGCTTCGATGTGACCAAGAAGGGTCCGCCATACGGAGTGATTCCGCAAATTGCACCGATCCTGGCGGGGACAGGTTTTTCGCCAGTGCCGACGGGCGGCAAGTTCGGCTATGCGAAGTTCACATGGCATGCGACGCCTGGGACGTATTACTACGTCTGCCAGATCCCCGGCCATGCCGCGACGGGAATGTTCGGGAAGATCGTCGTCAAGTAAGCGGCGGTACAGCGAATGTCGGGGTGAAGCGGGTGATGCCGGGCCCTGACGGAAGGAGCAAAAGCCGGGGTGCCGTGATGACCCCGGCTTTTTTGCGTGGCATCCACGGAAAGAGGGAGTCGGGGTGCCGAGGCGGGCCCATATGTCGGTACGGTACACTATCGCATGCGGGCAGGCGGCGAAGGGGGCCGTGGCCCCGCGGCGTTCGGGAATGGTGGAAGGGCGATCGCAAAGCGCTGCGCCTTGAGTCGAGGCGGGTGCGGGAGGGTGACAGGACATGAGTGGCACGGGGATGGTGGCAGGCGAAGAACGTAACGGCCTTGCGCGGCGCTGGAAGCTCGTCGCGTTTTTGGGTCTCGTGTGGGCGGGGGCCTATTACGCCGGCTATGGGGTAGCCCAGGCCGATGCCGCCACATGGCGTTTCTGGGCGGCCGATCTGAATCTTTTGCCGTGGTTGGGTGGTATGGTCCTGCTGCGCCTGTACCTCGCGCGCTACGATCGTTATCGGGCGCAAGGGGGTGACGCGCATCTGTGGTCGACGGGGCAGGTCGTGTCGTTTGTGTCGGGACTGTTACTGGCCTTGGCGCTATGGGAGTCACCTTTAAACGGCTTTGTGGGGCGGTCGATGACGCTTTACACCGTAAAGCTCATGGGTGAGTTCGAATTCGCGGCGCCGTTGATTGTGCTTGGTATCCCGTTTCAGCTCATAGATTCGGTTCGCTTGAAGGGGCCCTGGTGGTCCGTTCTGCGTGTGCTGCACCGCCCGATAGTGACGACCGTGGCGCTTGCCATCATCCTCGCCTTGTGGGGTATGACCGATCAAATGGCGCTCGGGCTGCACAATGTGCTGGTGTTTGGCCTTCTGCCGGCGATCTACCTCGGACTTGGGATGATCGTGTGGATGCAATCCCTGCGGGCACTTCCGGCGTTTCCTAATCTGCAAAACCATTTGCGCAAGGGATTGTATGTATGGGCTATGGAGTTTGCGATGATGGTTATGGGCACGATCTGGTTTTGGAGCGCCATGAAGGGCATGAATCCGTCGATCGGTACACCTTTACTATGGGGCATGACCCGTGTCACGGATATGCATATCGCCGGGGCGGTGATGACAGGCTTGTCTTTGCCGACGATGTGCCTCGTATCCTGGCATTTCTGGCAGTGGGTATCGGGCGTGGTGGGCGTGTCGGAGAGCGAGGAGTATGGGGATTACTCGTGACCGGCGGGACGCCCAGAGATTTGATCGTCGCAGGCGCACGGATGTCGTGGCGGGCCCATAGGAGAGTGTGAGCGTGAGACGGGCGCAAGGGCGTAGGCGCCGGCTGTGGCTGGCAGGCGCGGCGATAGTGTTGGGCGTGGGAGTGGCGAGCGCGCACGCGGTGTCATTTTTCGGCGTGCCAGTGGCCGGGGCGACGCGCGCGCGCGTGAACGGGGCGCTGGCACGCGCGGGTTTTACGACCTCAGCGAAAGAGTCTGAGCAGTGGTTCGATAGCTATCGGGTAAATGGCCAGCTGGCAAGACTGCAAGGGGCGAGCCGGCTTACGGTAAATTTCACGCGCGGTGGGCGCTTTGCAATTGGGCAATATACCTTTCCAAGCTTTGATAACACGCGGCAGGTAAAGAACATTATTGCGATGGTGGCCGACAAATACGGGCGGCCAACAGACCTGACCGGTGACCTTATGCGTGGACCGGTGGTGGCGCGCTGGATAGAGTCCGACGGCGCGGAGGTCAAGGTGTGGCGCGGCGCCTCATCGACTACCACTTATATGGATCTGGAAGACGTGGCGGCCGTAAAGCGCATGCGCGTCCAATACCCGGCAGCCGCGCGCGCCTTGGGTACGTCTTTGGCAAGCGGGGCCGCGACGGGAAAGGATCAATGGCAGCCACCGACACCCATTGATGTGACGACACCCGATTCGAACCGGCCCGTGCCCATGAAATGGGAGATTATAATCGTGGCGCTGTTTTTAATACCGGCGCTCGGAATCGTTTTCTTTGCGCATTTTCTGGCGCGGGTGACGCGTGTGCCGCCGTCCATGAAGGCGGTGTTTCGAGTGAGCGTGGGACGCATGGCGCAATGGTTTCGCAGGCCGGCTTGGAAGAGGCGCTGACGGCAACGGGATGGGTGCAGAGAGCGCAGTCCGAGAGCGTGTTCTGGATAAAGGGTCGTCGTCGGCGCGGGCAGAGGTCGGCTACGAACGACTTTAAGTGAGCGCGAAGGGACGCGGACCCAAGAGTGTGAGCTGATCGCCATTTTGAACACGTGCCCGCGCACCGCCCTTCCTCGGCCGTAGGCGAGGAGAGGGCATGGGAGGCCGATCCATTGTAGGCCTATGGCGATCAAGCGGGCGGTTGGGCCTTGCGCGGTTTTGGCTTGGTTCCCTGGTTTTCCGCATCGTGCTGCACGGCCATTACGCGTAGTTTACCGACACTGCTCCCATAATAAAATTCAGCGCGATGCCAGAAAACCGGTCTTCAGGAGAACAGTTTCAGGAGCTCGGCAAAAGGGTTTCGCGCCCCGCCGCGCGGGCGGTTTTCAGGCCGGGATGTGGAGGGTGGATGCGGTTTCGCGTTTCGCGGCCATGATGTGTATCGCGTGGTAAGCAAGACCCCGTCTGGTTTACCGAAGAAGGCTATCTGCGTTGCTTAACGATCATGGCG
>JAKARW010000073.1 GCA_021819125.1 Pseudomonadota bacterium
TAAGTCTATGCCGTCTGGCCACAATGTTTGGAATGACCGGGCATTTTCAATGTCGAAGAACACGGGGCCCGATGCATGGGCCATGGACCTTTTGAAGGAGGCGGTATGGCCGATACCAAGGCATTGGATCTCGTCATCATTCTGATAACCGGGCCGGAGAACCCCAAGCGACTGCCGTCGGCATTCTTTCTGGCAGCGACAGCCGCCGCAGGCGAGCAGAATGTTCTTATGTATTTCACGGGGCCTGCCACCGAGCTTTTGAAGAAGGGCGTGGCCGAGAGCGTGTTCCCGTTGTCTGGCGGCAAGAGCGTGGCGGACTTCATGAAACTCGCCGAAGACAATGGTGTGCGCATGATAGGCTGTGCGCAGTCGCTCGAGTTGAACCATATGACGGCCGCGGATCTGTCGTGGGACATGCCGCTTTTGAATCCGAGCGCGGCGTTACCGTCATTGGTTACGGCCGGCCGCGTGCTGACGTGGTAGACGCGACAAAACAGGCCTCCGGTACCGTGAGATCGGGCGGTATTGGCGGGCGCAACATCCGTTTGCCAGAACACGGGGATGAACGGATGGCCGATGGTTGATGCAAGACTACCAAAGCGCATCATGCGAGCCCCGGTGTCGGGTTTCATTGGGGCGCGCTGTGTATCCTGGCACCCAGACATCCGGGTGCGAGCCCTTAGACCACCGTGTCGATAAGCGATCTTAAAGGGACGTGCATAGCAAAGAGACCTAGGGCGTGACACGCGGCCCAGGGATCGAAGCGCGCTTTAGGTGCTTGGCGCGAACCGCGCCGCGCCTGTTCATGGCGCCCGCCAAATCCGCTAGAATCGACGGCTTGTCGCTAAGCGTGTCGGCAATCGGCAAATGTCATGCGGATATGGCCGGGTGCTGGGGTTCATTGCGTCGTGTCGGGCGGGCGAAAAAGGGAGAGTTTGTGTGAGGGTATTGAGTAGGCTCGAAAGACGCTTTGGCCGTTATGCCATTGCCAATCTGATGGCATACATCGTGGGCGCTCAGGGCATCGTGTTTTTATTGTCACGCACGCCCCAGGGCGCACGCTTCATAAGCCAACTGCGTTTCGACCCGACCCTGATTGCTCAGGGTGAGATCTGGCGGCTCGTGAGTTTCGTCGTGATCCCGCCCTCGTTTTCGATATGGGTGTTCTTCATCCTCTACTTCTATTACCTGCTTGGCACCAGACTCGAGGAGGAATGGGGCCACTTTCGCTTCAATGTCTACTACTTCAGCGGCGTTGCGCTCAGCATCGCGGGCGCCTTTCTCGCGCAAGCGAGCGCCACGGCCACGTATCTCAATCTGTCGATATTTCTGGCCTTTGCGACCATAGATCCGGAGTTCAGCATACTGCTCTTTTTCGTGATACCCGTGAAGGTGAAGTATCTCGCATGGTTGGCATGGCTTGCGGTGGCGTTCACGGTCGTGTTCGAGCCGCTCCCCGCGAAGATCATGGCGGCTGTGTCGCTGTTGAATTATTTCGCATTTTTCGGGCGCGATCTCAAGCGCCGGGTGCGGGCGGGTATCGCCTTCGCGCCGGGCCGGGGTCGATTCCGGGCCCACATGCGTGCCGGGGCCGCCGCTCCGATTCATCGCTGTACGGTGTGTGGCGCGACCGAACAAGACGAGCCGCGCCTTGAGTTTCGTTATTGCTCGAAATGCGCCGGGCATCACGAGTACTGCCTGACGCATCTGGACACGCACGATCATATCCCGTGATCGAAAGCGAACCCGAGGCCTGTGTGTTTAGGATGGATGCAGCCTTTCAGCCGTAATGGTCCTCGTTGCGTACCCGGCGGGAAGATTTGCCGTCAATATGAGCGACAGGCCCCCGTGAGACCCCAAAGCCTCATGGTGCGCGTGTGGCTTTATGGCGCGAGGGGATAGGGCGGGGGAGGGCTGTCTTGGCTATTCGAGCGTCACGATAAGGCCTGCATCGAAGCCATCGACAGGGGCGATGTGCGCGTAGCCGCGCGGATTGGCAAGGACGCGCGTCAACCCGCCTTGATGATGGGCGACGCCATAGTCGACCCGTCTATGGACATGGCCATGCACCCACAGATCAGCCCACCCTATGAGCTCGGACAGGTCGCTTGCATACGCCGCGTCCTCGGCGCCGAACGGCGGGGGCTTACCGAGGCTTTGCGGTGAGGGCGCATGGTGGGTCACGACCACGGTGCGCGCGGCGGCCTTTGGGGTCTGTGCGCTGTTTGCCTCCGGGCGCGTGATCAAGGCGTTTTCGAGAAAGGCCGCGCTCGCCTCGTGCCAGGCGCGGGTCGTGGCCGGCGCGATGGGGCGTGTCGAATAACCATTGGCCGGCAGGCGGATGCGCTGATAGTCGCTCATGATCTCGGCGATCGCGCGCATCGTCCGATCCTGATGAAGGACGCCCGCAAGACAAAAGTCCGTCCAGAGGCTTGCCCCTAAAAATCGCACGCCATCGATGGTAATGGCGTCATTTTCCAGGAGATGCACATGCGTGCCCGCGACCTTGGCGCGGGCCGTTGCAAAGAGGCGCGGGACCGTGCGCGAGCCATAGAATTCGTGGTTGCCCATGACATAGATCACAGGTTGCGTAAAGGTCTTCAGGGCCCATTCGAGACCCACGAGCCCCACACCGATATCGCCCGCGAGGATATGAATATCGCAGTCCACGTGCGCCAGCTGCCTGCGCGGCAAGGCCGCGAATTCGAGGTGGATGTCGGAGAGGATGTGCAGTCTCATGAGGTTTATGTCTGGCGCGATCGCCGCCTGGATTCGGGGTGGGTTGATAACGCGGCGTTTTGCGCTGCGCGTCATGGAAAGCGACGCCACGTTCGCGCCTCTTGTCACGAACACGTCGATGTCGGATGTGTCCGCGTCTTTGGGCTTCCTTCGCACCCGGTACTCGAAAATTATACCGACTGGCGTCCGGATATCCGCTTTTCGGTGTTTGGGCCTAACCCGGATGCCGACATGTCCGGGACGGGCCCCTCATTCATGCCTATGCCGCGACCTGTTCAAACGAAAATTGGGGGATATCCGCGCGGTCACTTGCGTGCTCGATGGTGATACCGCAGATTTGGCCCTGCGTATCAATATCGAGCAGCGTGTTTTCATCAAGATCCTTGGTTTCTGCAATATCCGCAGGGCGAAACGCGATATAGAGAGTATCCGTATCTTGGAAATACTGAATCCTCATGGCGTGAACCTCCGGTCGAAGAAGGCATTGTGAACGGTTTCCCCATCGGGTAACAAGATTACCCGCAGATATCTGTTACTGGCCTCGGGAATAAGGCCCCATCGGCGTATACGCCCGTCTTGCTGTGTGGCTTCCTTTAAGGGATAGCGCGCGACGGTCTCGATCCATTCCTCTTCGATATCGGTGCGGTCTGGACGCTGATGTAGAGCCTCAAAGTATTTTGTGGTATTCACCCCAATCTCCCCGCCAAATCGTTTGCCTGTAAGATGCCTGTACCGCTTCTGGCCGCGGTGTTGGTAGCGGCGGTTATTGGCCAGTCGCGAAGGTATGCGCCTCCTTTTCAACAGGTCCGGTCGTAGCCTAACCGATCACGCCCATCGTTCCAATGATCATCCTACCCCTATTGCCGTGTCCGCTAGTGGGCGGCCCCTAAAAAACTGAGTTTGCCGCGTCCGGGCGCGCCACAGCCCGGCGCAGGCGGGTGATCTCGGCCTCTTTAACCCTTCCTTTGCGGGGGCGGTTTCCGCCATGAAGGGTGTGCGGGGGCGCACGCGTCACGCCGGCGGGCTTGCCGTGGCCTTTTCGCATCACCACCCTCTTGACCTTATATCAATATCTCATGTAGTCTTGAGAAATGGAGAAAGCCCAGGCCATCCGGATCTTCGAATCCTTCTCCTCGGGAGTGCGACTCGACATCTATCGACTGCTGGTGCGCGAAAGCCCGGATGGGCTGGTCGCCGGGCAGATCGGGGCCGCTTTGGGGCTTGCATCCAACAAGGCCTCTTTTCACTTAAAGGAAATGACCTATGCGGGACTGCTGACTGTGACCGCCGAGGGACGATTCCAGCGTTATCGGGCGCAGCTTGCCCTCGTGCAGGATCTGATCACCTTTTTGACGGCGGAATGCTGTGCCGGACATCCCGACCGGTGCCTTATTGCGCCAAGCCCATCTCTGAGGGAGACCCGCATGGCCTCTGGGGAATATGAACCCATGAACGTCCTTTTTCTGTGCACCGGCAATTCCTGCCGCTCCGTTCTCGCCGAGGCCACTTTTCGGCATCTGGCGCCACCTCATTTTCAGGTCATGAGCGCGGGGAGCCATCCGACAGGCTTTGTGCATCCGCGGGCACTCGCACTCCTGAAGCAAGAAGGCATCGCGACTAGTGGTCTTCACAGCAAATCCTGGGACGCCCTTCCCCTGGTCCCGGACATCGTCATTACGCTTTGTGCAAGCGCCGCGGGCGAGACCTGTCCTACGTATATGGGTCCGGCCCTGCGCGCTCATTGGGGCGTGGACGACCCCGCGCATGCAACGGGCAGCGAGGCGGAGATTCAAGGGGCGTTTCAGGACGCCTATCGAATCATCCGCTGGCGCATCGAGACTTTTCTCGCTTTGCCTTGGGGGGAGCTTAAACAGGATCGCAGTCGCCTGCAGGCGGCTCTCGATCACATTGGCGAGCGCGTGGCTTGATGGCGTCACTTGGAAACCGTAGGAGTCAATCCATGAAAACTATTCAAGTCTATGATCCGGCGTTGTGTTGCGGTACAGGCGTGTGCGGTGTCGAGGTCGATCAGGCGTTGGTGAGTTTCGCGGCCGATGTAGAGTGGGCCAAGGGCAATGGGGCCCGTATCGAGCGATTTAATCTGGCCCAGCAACCCCTGGCCTTTGCGGATAATGCCCGCGTGAGGGAGTTCCTTGAGCATTCGGGACAAGAGGCGTTGCCGTTGATCCTGGTCGATGGCGCAGTGGCCCTGGCCGGCCGCTATCCGCGTCGCGCCGAGCTGGCCCGCTGGGCGGGTATCGCGCAACCCGTGGCCGAAGACAAGCCATCGGGATGTTGTTCAGGCGGCCGGTGCGGTTGACGGGAGAACGGGATGTATTTTCTCGAGGGACCGCCCCGTTTTTTGTTCTTTACAGGCAAGGGCGGTGTTGGCAAGACGTCTTTGTCGTGTGCCGCCGCGGTCCATCTCGCAGAGCAGGGGAGACGGGTGCTCTTGGTCAGCACGGACCCGGCCTCCAATGTCGGCCAGGTATTCGGCCAGACCATCGGTCATACGGTCACGCCGATTAGCGGGGTACAAGGCCTGGATGCGCTCGAAATCGATCCGCAGGCGGCCGCCGAGGTCTATCGTCAGCGTATCGTAGGTCCGGTGCGTGGCGTGTTGCCGGAAGGCGTCGTCGCGGGCATCGAGGAACAGCTCTCCGGGGCTTGCACCACGGAGATCGCGGCGTTTGACGAGTTTACGGCGCTATTGACCGACTCCGCGCTGACCGGACGTTATCAGCACATCATTTTTGATACGGCGCCTACGGGCCACACCATCCGCTTGTTGCAGTTGCCCGGCGCTTGGAGTGGTTTCCTGGAGGCGGGCAAAGGCGATGCCTCGTGTCTCGGCCCGCTTGCGGGCCTGGCAAAGCAGCGCACCCAGTACAAGGCGGCGGTCGAAGCCCTGGCCGACCCCTTATTGACTCGGCTCGTGCTGGTCGCGCGCGCCCAGCGGGCCGCGCTGCGCGAAGTGGCCCGCACCCAGGAAGAGCTCGCAGCGATAGGCTTTACGCAGCAGTATCTTGTCATAAACGGTGTGCTGCCGCCTGCCGAAGCCGCCCGTGATCCGCTGGCTGGCGCGGTGTTTCAGCGGGAACAGGCGGCGCTGGACGCCATTCCCGAGGGCTTGAAGGCGCGGCCCTGCGATCACATTGAGCTCAAACCGTTCAACCTTATGGGTCTAGACACATTGCGTCAGATGTTGACGGATGCGCCATCAACGCTTGAGGTCTCTCCTGATTCGCCCGTCGCACTAGATGCGCCACGATTGGCGGATTTAGTCGACGACATCGCCGCGGATGGGTGTGGGCTCGTCATGCTGATGGGTAAAGGCGGTGTAGGTAAGACCACTTTGGCGGCTGCCATCGCGATGGAGCTCGCCCGTCGCGGTCTGCCGGTGCATTTGACCACCTCTGATCCGGCAGCGCACCTGACAGACACCTTGGACGCCTCGCTCGAATGTCTCACCGTAAGCCGGATCGATCCGCAGGTGGAGACCGCGCGCTATCGTCAGCATGTGTTAGAGACCAAGGGCAAGCCGCTCGATGCGCAAGGCCGCGCCCTGCTAGACGAGGATCTGCAGTCCCCCTGCACCGAGGAGATCGCCGTGTTCCAGGCGTTCTCGCGCGTCATTCGTGAGGCGGGCCAGAAGTTCGTCGTGATGGACACCGCACCGACCGGGCACACGCTGCTTTTGCTTGATGCCACGGGGGCTTATCACCGCGAGGTGGCCCGTCGAATGGGCAATACCGATATGTCTTTCACCACGCCGATGATGCAGTTGCAAGACCCAAAACGCACCAAGGTGCTCATTGTGACATTGGCCGAGACGACACCTGTGCTGGAAGCCGCCCATCTGCAGGCCGATTTGCGTCGCGCCGGCATCGAACCTTGGGCATGGATCATCAATACCAGCGTGGCGGCGGCCTCTGTCAGGTCCCCCTTGCTGCGCCAAAGGGCGGCAAGCGAGCTACAGGAAATCCAGGCGGTGGCGCATCACCATGCCAATCGCTACGCGGTCGTGCCGCTGCTCAAGGAAGAACCGATCGGCGCCGAGCGTCTGCATGCGCTTATTTATCCTCGGACCTAGGCGGTTTATTCTACGGAAGCGTTAGGACTTTTAAGTTAAGTGACGGCTCAATCTAAGACTTTCAGTAACAGCGCCATACGCCTGGTGTCGTTGTAGGGCGGGGGCGAGATCTGAGGGGCGCCGATTAGCGGCTGAGCAAGGGGGCCCTCTAACGCGCCTCTTCGTGGTGGTTTTTGGCGCCACGGGATTTGTTGCATAGGGATACAAAAGCGTGGATAAGTACGAAAACAGGCGCGGGCAACGGGTTGACCGCCAGCCCACGAATCGTAAGATTAAGATTAAGGAGCGCACTATGATGATTCGGGACCTGATGACCAAAGACCCGGTCACCGTCTCTCCCGATACGTCGGTCGAGGATCTCGCGCGGACGTTGCTCGTACACCGCATCAACGGCCTGCCGGTCGTCGATGAAAATCGCCATCTCCTAGGCGTTGTCACCGCCGCGGATCTGATCTACCGCGCCGCCGATGAGCGATTCGAGCCTCGTCAATCGGTCTGGAAGGAAAATTTTTGGATTTCTTTCCTGAATCCCGAGGGCGCCCACCCCAGCAAGGGCGTCGGCCATACCGCCGCCGAGGTGATGACGAGTAAGGTACACAGCGTAGAGCCGGACGCCCAGCCTTCCGTGGCCGCCCGGCTCATGACGGACTATCAGTGTGTCATGCTGCCTGTGGTCGAGGCCGGAAAGGTGGTGGGCGTCATTTCCCGTCACGACCTTCTAAAACATCTCTCCGAAATAGTGCCTACGTTCTGAGACCTGTATCAGGGGGGGGTTCGCGCGAGTGGTAGGGGCCGCCGCTCAAAGGACCTATAGGGACGCTTTAAGTCGATCGTGGAAACGATCTGATTTCACGGCCATTATGGTATATAAAATTCGTTGTACGGGCGTGGGCGTCGATCGGCGCTTGCCCCTGGACTTTGCGCGATTTCCAGTGTGTGTGGCCTTAGGCCTCACTGCGGCGACGTTTTTGCGCGGTCTTTCGATTCGAGTGAGTCAAGCCCACTGAGTTCTTGTGAGCGCAGGGTCACCTCTGGAAGCGCGCGCACCTTACTTACGGCATCGATCAAAATGGCCTTCTCTGATGCAGGTAGCGTCGGCAGGTCTCCGTCCTGAAAATAGGTTAGCGCCTTCAGGCTCTCGCTCGGCTGAAAATGGGAGCCAAACAGCAGGCGCGCCGCAGACAGTCCGTGCGATAAGCTTACGCCTGCCTGAATCATCGCCACGATGTCGCGATAGTCCCTGGATTCCGCCCTTTGGAGTATGACCTTGAGTTTGGTCGCCATCAAATCCTCGAAAGACGCCACCGAGAGCACACCATCTGCGGTGAGGTCCGGGTTTCCAACTCGCCCAAAAGTAATCATGCCAAAAAAAGACACCTTGACCGTTTCTTGCTCACTAGACCCTGACGGCGCCGACACCACCCAGGTGTTGGCGTGATCCTGGAGAGTCGAAGCGTAGGCCATGAACGGGAAGGCCGCCTTTATCGCTTCGCGATCGAGCGGTTTTGCCGAGAAGAAATCGAAGTCTACAGAATGCCTGTGCCCCAGCCTCAGTGCGATGGCGGTACCGCCATATAGGGTGAACCCCAAACGTGGCGCCAAGCGAAGGTCGGGCCATAGACGTCGTTGAGCGGGCGGCAAGATGGTGAAATGCGGCGATAACGTGGGCTTCATATGAATCGGCGCACGGGGAGAGGCGGCACCTCTTCTTCGGTACGGGCCATATCCAGACGATAGTGCCAATAAGCCCACGAGCGGGCGTTGAATTGACCCGCCTGCGAGTGGGCCAGGACTGTGCGCAGTACGGCGTCACCGACCTTTGTAGCGAGGAGCTGCGCGTCCGCGTAGTCGCCAATATCCATGACCTGGGCGATGACACGCTCAGGCGCGCGAACCGCCTCCTCTGGGGTCTTCCACCAAATGTACTTGCGCGCCAAGGGCTTCAAAAACTCTTCGTCGATGGGAATCATAAGTCTAGGGGCTACGCCCGCAACGATATCCTGGGTGCTATTATATACTCCACCTTATGCTAACGGTGACCATCATGGCGCTTTGCGCAAAACAATCTCGTGCGGTGGCGCCTAAGGAACGGGCAAGAACCGCTTCCCCCAGTAAAGTTCCGGCCAGAGCTCATATCCCGATGGTAAGCGCTCCAGCAACTACACCCTGCCCCTGATCCCCTAAACCGCTTACGCTTCGATCCATCGCATGGATGGAGGTGAGGT
>JAKARW010000016.1 GCA_021819125.1 Pseudomonadota bacterium
GTGATGGTCATGGCTTTGGCGTGCGCGAGGACGATCTACCGCAATGCGGTCAGGATCAAAGTGGGCCCATGCGACTTTCGGTGATGCGGCCTTGGCCATGAGCGGTCCGTGGCGTGTGTCCGCGCTTTGTTCCCTTAGGCGCACGGCTTATGACTGGGGCGTGCGGTGCCAGTGGCGTCGCGATGACGGGAAAGGCGCTTTCCGGGATCCGGCCTACCGTGCTACGGGGTTTTATGTCTTTCTCGTGTCCTCGGCATGATCTTGCAGGTCTCGGATAGGACCATCACCTCGCGGGGTGCGCGATGCGCCATCTTGGCAGGGCGTGCCGCAAGCGGCCTTTAATGTCCTGATCGTGTCCCCTCGCTATCGTGGCGGATGTCATGGCGGCGTGTCAGGGGGCCGGACTGGGCGATCTCAGGTGGATCTCTTCGATGGCGGCGAGCGCCTCGGGGGATAGCACCGCTTGGGCGTGCATGATGTCTTCCTTGAGCTGCTCGAGGGTGCGCGCGCCCAGCAGTGTGGAGGCCGTGAAAAAACGCGAGCGCACAAAGCCGAGTGCCAAGGCCCCGAGCGGCAGACCGAAATTCTCGGCGATATGTGCGTAGGCCTCTATCGCCGGGTCGATCGCCGCCTTGCGGTAGCGAGGGCCGAATTCCGGGAAGCGGTTCAAGCGCGCCTCGGGGTCGCTCGGCATCAAGTATTTGCCGGTAAGAAGGCCGAAGGCAAGCGGGCTGTAGGCGAGGAGGCCCAGGCGTTCGCGATGGCAGACTTCGGCAAGCCCTGATTCGAAGGTCCGGTTCAGCAGATTGTAGGCATTCTGGATGGTCACGATCCGGGGCAGACCCAGGCGTTCTGCGGCTTCCAGGAAGCGAAATGTCCCCCAAGGGGTCTCATTGCTCAGTCCGATATAACGTACCTTGCCTTCGCGCACGAGCGTGGCGAGCGCCTGTAGCTGCTCGTCGATCTCGGCCGCCCGGTCTTTGGTGTCTCGTGCCTCATACTGTGTCGCGCCAAAAAGCGGCAAGGGACGCGACGGCCAGTGGATCTGGTAAAGGTCCACATAATCGGTCTTGAGCCGCTTAAGGCTCGCTTCGAGCGCGGCGCGCACATTGGCAAGATCGATGGCAAGCGGACCGCCGCGTAGCCAGTGAAAGCCGCGCAAGGGCCCGGCGACCTTGGTGGCAATGATCACGCGGTCGCGTGCCTGGCGCGCAAGCCACGCCCCGACGATCGTCTCCGTGGCCCCCTGAGTCTCGGCGCGTCCGGGCACCGGATACATTTCCGCCATGTCGAATAGATTGATGCCTTCAGAGAGCGCATGATCGAGTTGGGCGTGCGCGCAGGCCTTGTCCGTCTGCTCGCCGAAGGTCATGGTACCAAGGCCGATGTCGGAGATGGCGAGATCGGTGCCGGGGAGGTGATGGATGCGCATCGGCGGACTTTGCCAATTTACGATAAGACTGTCAAATGGCGGCCGGCGCGCGGTGTTTGTTATACTCGCACCCCTTAGGCGGCGCATCCGTCGTAAAGGTCATGTGGCGCGTGAGCTGAAAGGCCTACCGTAAGGTCCCGGCCGTCTGAACGGAGCCTTGGATAGGCGTGCGAGCGTGGACGGAAGACTGCTATTATTGGAATCATTGTTATGAAAGGTAAGGGGGCGGCCATGGCGTCAGCGAGCGAGGCCCGCCGCGGCATCGTGCTGTTTGGGGCTCATGGCCAGCTCGGTCGCGCGCTCACGCGGGCTTTGGCGGGACTTGGGCCGGTGTATGCCTTAAGTCACGCGGATTGCGATATCACGGATGAGGCGGCGGTGCACGAACGGGTGCAACGCCTGCGTCCCGGGATCATCGTGAACGCGGCGGCCTATACCGCAGTCGACAAGGCCGAGACGGAGTGCGATGCGGCGTTACGCATCAATGCCCATGCCCCGGGATATCTGGCCGATGCCGCTTTGGCCGTCGGGGCCTGGCTTGTGCATTACTCGACTGACTATGTCTTCGATGGGGCCGCGGCTCGCCCCTATCGGGAGGACGACCCCACGGCCCCGCTCAACGTCTATGGAGAAACCAAGCGCCTGGGTGAGGAGGCGGTGCTTGCGCGTCCGATCACGGCCTTTGTTCTGCGTACCGCCTGGCTTTACGATCGCGAGGGCCGAAACTTTCTGACGACTATTCAGCGGCTGGCCGCACAGGGGCCGCTACGCATCGTCGCCGATCAGTATGGGAGTCCGACGCCGGTGACCGTTCTTGCGCAAGTCACGCGCGCGATCATGGCGCATCCGCGGGCCGCGGACTGCGCCGGTCTTTATCACGCGGCATGCGCCGGCGTCACGAGTTGGCATGGCTTTGCCGAGGCCATCGTGCGGTCGCTTGGGCTTGCGGTCGCGGTATCGCCGATTGCGACGGCAGACTATCGGACCGCGGCGCGCCGCCCGGCCTATTCGGTGCTCGATGGCGGGCGCCTGAAAGAACGCCTGGGAATCGTCCTGCCCCCGTGGGATCGGGCGCTCGCCGAGCTTTTAACGGGGGCGCCATGAATCTGCTGGCAATCGAGACCGCGAGTGCGTTTGTGTCGGTGGCCGTGAAGATCGATGGTGTGGTCCATGAGGCCGGTCTGCGCGATGTCGCGGCGCGGGCCGAGACCGTGCTCGATCTGCTGCGCGCGTTATGTGCCGACATTCGATGCGATCTCGGTGTGATCGATGCGATCGCCTTTGGGCGGGGCCCCGGCTCATTTACCGGCCTGCGCGTAGCGGCCGCCGTGGCGCAGGGGCTTGCCTATGCGCGCCGTTTGCCGGTCGTTCCCATCTCGTCGCTTGCGGCGTTGGCGCAGGAGGCCCCGGGTCAGCAGGTACTGGCGGCCCTCGATGCCCGGCGCGACGAGGTCTATTACGGTTTCTATAGGCGTGAGGCCACGGGCCTCGTTCAAGCCTACGGGGCGGAGCAGGTGGCAGCGCCGGAGCAAGTCGTGTGCCCGGCGGGTACCGACTGCGCGGTCGGCAGCGGTATCGATCATTACTTGGACCGTTTTGGGAAGACACTTCCAAAGTCGCGTGTCTTTGGGCATTCACCCACCGCGCGCGCGGTCCTGGCTTTGGCCGAGGACGCCTATCAGCGCGGGGCCTTCGTGCAGGCCTGTGCGGCGGTGCCGGTCTATGTGCGCGATGATGTGGCCCAAATCCGATCGTAAACGGTCTTAAAAAGAGACGATATGGACGCTGACCTCGATGCCCTGGAATTCGCTGCCATACGACGTCTCCTGGAGCGCCTGACGGTCACGCCCTACGGGGCGGATGCCGCGCGCGGGCTGGCCCCGGCCCCCGATATCGCCGCCGCTTGGGCGCTACAGCGGGCCGTGACCGCCGCACGGCATGCCATAGAGCACGGCACGGCCAGCCTGCCGCGGCTGCCGGATATTCGCGCGGCCCTGCGCCAGGCAAGCCAGGCGCATGCCGCATTGCCCGCAACCGCGCTTGCCCATATCGCCCAGTTGATGCGTGCCGGGGCGGCGTTGCAGGCGTTGTGGTCGCGTTACCCGGACTTGTACCAAGACGGCGAGGTTTGGGCGGGTGCGCCACAACTGCTTACGCAGTTGGACGCGGCAGTGACGCCAAGCGGGCGCGTGAACGATGCGGCAAGTGTGCGGCTCACGGAGCTGAGCGAGGAGCTGAGCCGGGGGCGCGCTGAGGTCGAGGCCTTATTGAAGAAGCGGCTGGCGGCGCTTCATGTCGCAGATGAGCCGCGCGACGCCATCGTCGCAAGCGGATCGCGGCTCCTGCTTGCGCTCGCCCCGCAAATCGCCGATACCATCAAGGGCGTGCGCCGCGGACCCGCCGGCCACGGGCACCGTTATCTCGTGGAGCCGCTGGAGGCGGTGGCTGCCAACAATCGCCTCGAGGCGTGCGCCGGGCGGCGCGATGCCGAGGAACTCATCGTGCGGCGGACATTGACCGCCGCCGTCGCGGCCGCGCTCGGGGCCCTCGAGGCCTTGCTCGGGGCGATCACCTGGATCGATCTTGCGTTCGCCGCCGGTCATCTCAGCATCCACATGAACGCGCACGCCCCACGGCTCGTACCCGAACCGCTCCTGCGGCTTCACGCCGTGTACCACCCCGCCATGCTGCTGGCCTTCGCCGATCGCCGCGGTCCCTGCCCTGTGCCGCTTTCGATCACGCTCGACGATAGCCACCCCATGCTGCTCGTGACCGGTCCCAATACCGGCGGCAAGACCGTCGTCCTAAAGACCGTGGGGTTGCTCGTGGCGATGGCCCATTGCGGACTGCACATCCCCGGGGAGGGGGAGGCGGTGGTCGGCTGTTTTCGGCGGATCATCGTCGATATCGGCGACCGCCAGAGCCTCCTCCATCAGTTGTCGACGTTTGCAAGTCATGTAGAGGTCTTGAAGCGGCTCCTGAATGAAGCCGACGGCGAGACGCTCGTACTGATGGACGAGCTTGGGACCGGAACCGATCCGGAGGAGGGCGCGGCGCTCGCCATGGCGGTAATCGATGAGTTGGCGCACCGCCTAGTGCGCGGCATCATCACGACTCATTTAAGCCCCCTCAAGGGCTATGCCGCCGCCCATCCCTACCTGACCAACGCAACCATGCGTTTTGATGACGAACGCCTGGTGCCCACCTATGAGCTTGTCGTGGGGGAAAGCGGCTCCTCGCATGGCCTGACGATCGCCGAGCGCCGGGGGCTTGCGCCGGCGCTCCTGCACGCGGCGCGCGCGCATCTTGCCCGCCTGGAGGCCGCCCGCGGCGCACCCGTGTGACGGGGGCTTTGTCGGGTCCACTGCGACTTACTCATCCTCGTCGGTTTTTTTGACACCCGCCATGCCGTGGACCTTGAGGCGCGCTACCTGGATCGCGGTGCCGCGCGTGCGAACGATCTCCACGAGGTAGCCGTTCAAGAGCAGACTGGTCCCGGGCGAGGGGATGTCCTCGAGGTACTCGGTGATGAGCCCGTTGAGCGTCTTGGGCCCATTCAAGGGAAGCTGCCAGCCGAGGGTGCGATTGATGTCGCGGATGCTGGTACTGCCGTTGATGAGGAAGCTGCCATCGGGTTGCGGGAAGATGTCCTCGGGTGTGCCCGGGGCCTGGGTCGTGAATTCGCCTACGATCTCCTCGAGAATCTCTTCCAGGGTTACAAGACCCATAAGGTCGCCGTATTCATCGACCACAAGCCCGATGTGGCGGCGCATGGTCTTGAAATTCATGAGCTGGGTGGCAAGCGGCGTGCCTTGGGGAATGTAGTAAGGCTCGAGCGCCGCCGATTGCAGGCTATCGCGGGTCAGCCGCCCGGCGAGCGCAAGATGCAAGGCGCGGCGCACGTGGAGCATGCCGATGACATTGTCGAGGCTGCCGCGATACACCGGCAGGCGTGTGTAATGGCTGCGCCCGAGGAGGTCCACGATCTCGTCCCAGTCGGCCTCGAGGTCGATGCCCTCGACCTCACGGCGGGGCACCATGACGTCTTCCACCGTACTCTTTTCGAGATCGAGGATGGCGAGCAGCATCGCCCGGTGGGTCGTGGGAATGAGGCTCCCGGCCTCGAGGACCACGGCCCGCAGCTCCTCGGCGCCCATCTGGTCGGGGGTGCGCGGCTTGATCGACACCCCAAAGGCGCGCAATAGATGATTGGCGGCGAAGTTGACGGCGGCAACGAGCGGGTAGACCACGCGCAAAAGGGGTGTCAGCACATAGGCTGACCCGAACGCCACGGGCTCTGGATAGAGTGCCGCTAAAGTTTTGGGGGCCACCTCCGAGACGATGAGGATGACAAGCGTGAGCAGCCCCGTGACCAGGGCCAGTACCCCAGCCCCGTAGAGTCGGACGGCCATCAGGGTGGCGACCGAGGAGGCGGCGATATTGCCGAAGTTATTGCCAAGCAGCACCACGCCAAGGACGCGGTCCGGGCGGCGCAGCAGGCGACGAGCCAGGCGCGCGCCGCGGTGACCGGATTCGGCCAGGTGGCGGAGGCGGTAACGGTTGACCGTCATGAGGCTGATTTCAGCCGCGGAGAAGAATCCGGACAAAAAGATCAGAAATAGCAGTACGCCGGCCAGCATACCGAGGCGGACGTGATCCAAGGGTCGAAGGGGCTCCGAAGAGTTAAACGTGAAACCCTATCATAGGTTGCGGCGTTTTTCGAGATTCGTGTCCGGCTTTCGTTCGCCCAGAACGGTTAGCTTGGCAGCACAAGCTTGAATAGAAACTCGGCGCTCAGGTAGGCAAATACCAGCAGCACGAAGCCGCCGACGGTCCAGCGTACGGCATTGCGCCCGCGCCAGCCGAATTGGCGGCGTCCTATGAGCAGGATGGCGAAGGAAAGCCATGCCACGAGCGACAGCACGCTGTGATGGGTGAAAGGAAGGGGGTCGCCAAAGAGTTGCTCCGAGAAGAAGAATCCACTAATGAGTGTCAGTGTAAGGAGCACAAAGCCCACCTGGATCATCTCGAACATGAGCGTCTCCATGGTTTCCATCGGCGGAATGGCGCGCAGCAGCTGGGCCGGGTGGCGGTGGCGCAGGCGGCTTTCCTGGACCCACAACACAAGGCTTTGAACGACCGCGATGCTGAGGAGGCTGTAGGCCAGGATGGAGATGACGATATGCGCCACGAGCCAAGGATCGGTGATGCGGGTATCCTCGCTGCTCGCCGGCAGGAATATCTGTCCAATGGTGGCCACCGCGCTGCTTGGCATGATGAAGGCTCCGAGGCTTGCGATGGGTTTGCGCAGCGATGCCATAAGGAAGATTGCGGCCACCGCCCAGGCGTCGAGGGATAAAATGGTGCCTACGCCCAGCGTCAGATGGCCATCGTGATCGATGTCGCCTGTGAGCAGGCCTGCCTGCAAGACGACCGCGAGCGCCCCTATGAGGGCGCCGCGCCTGCGGTCCCGCCCGTTGCCTGGGGGCGATTCCAGGGCTCGCCAATAATATACGCCGGAGAGCGCATAGAGGATGACGGCCACGATATGGAAAAGGAGTTGTATCATAGGGCGACATGAATAACGGTGGCACGATAATGGCATACCCGGGGGGTTGCGGGAAGGCCCCACGCCGGGGGGCGGTGATGGGTCACTAGGAGACTGAGATGTTCGAAACGCTGAGTAATCGTTTGCGGGGCGCGTTACGCGCCCTGCGCAAAGAGGCGCGCCTGACCGAGAAAAACATCGGTGAGACATTGCGTGAGGTGCGCATCGCCCTACTGGAGGCCGATGTCGCGCTATCGACCACCAAGTCCCTGATCGAGACGATACGCGCCCGGGCGCTCGGCCAGGAGGTGATGGCCACCCTGAATCCAAGCCAGGCGGTGGTCAAGATCGTGCATGACACCTTGGTCGAGACCATGGGGGTGGCCTGTGACCGCTTGAATCTCGCCACCCGCCCGCCCGCGGTGGTCCTGCTCGCGGGTCTGCAAGGCTCGGGGAAGACGACCAGCGCCGCCAAGCTTGCGCGGCTGCTGCGCGAGCGCGAGCGCAAGAAGGTGGCGCTCGTGAGTGTCGACGTCTATCGTCCGGCGGCCATGGACCAGCTCGAGCGTTTGGCAGAGGAGGTCGGAGCGGTTTTCTATAAGGGATTGCCTACAGAATCCCCAGAGACGATTGCGCGCCGCGCCTTGGATCAGGCGCGGCGCGAGGCCATCGATGTCCTCATCGTCGATACCGCGGGGCGGCTCCACATCGATGAGGTCATGATGAACGAGGTGCGTGCCCTGCACGCCGCCACGACCCCGATAGAAACCCTGTTTGTGGTCGATAGCATGACCGGCCAGGATGCGGTCCATACCGCCAAGGCCTTCGACGAGGCCTTGGCGCTGACCGGTGTGATCCTCACCAAGACCGACGGTGATGCCCGCGGGGGGGCGGCGCTGTCGCTGCGCGCGGTGATCGGTAAGCCCATCAAGTTCCTCGGTACGGGCGAGAAGACCGATGGCCTCGAACCCTTCCATCCCGAGCGCCTGGCCTCGCGCATCCTGGGCATGGGCGACGTCTTGACGCTGATCGAGGAGGCCGAGCGTAAGGTCGACCGGCAGAGCGCCGAACGCTTGGCCGAGAAATTCAAGAAGGGTAAAGGTTTCGATCTCGAGGATTTTCGGGAGCAGATGCTGCAGATGGAGCGCATGGGTGGCATGGCGGGCGTGCTCGACAAGCTCCCAGGCATGAACGAGCTCCCGGCCTCGGCGCGCGCGCAGCTCCAAAACCACGACACCCGTCGCCTCGTGGCCATCATCAATTCCATGACGCCCCAGGAGCGCCACTTTCCCGACACCATACGCGGCTCGCGCAAGCGGCGCATCGCTTTGGGTTCGGGCACCGGTGTGCCGGAGGTCAACCGTCTTCTAAAGCAGTTCGCGCAGGCCCAGCGCATGATGAAGCAGATGGGCAAGGGGGGGCTCAAACGCATGTTGGCAGGCATGAAAGGCAAGATGCCGGGGATGCCGTTCTAGGCGTCTTGTCGCGGTCCGCTCTTGGCCTTATAGTGCTATCAAGAAAATTATGGGGACCGCCTGCGGGACGGTCCACGGATGCAAACGTGGTACGGGGAGGGTGGCATGGCCACGGCGACAGGGACAAAGGTTGTCGACCGGCGTATCGCCGGGCGCGGAATGATCGAACGGTTGCTGGCCGAGCGCCGCGAGATGCTGGTGCTTTTCTGCCGCGTCGCGGGTCTCGACCCCTTCGCTGACGGTGCGGTCGGAAACGACGTGCTCCAAGCGTTCTGTCAGATCCTCGTGGACTACATGGCCAGTGCCCATTTTTCGTTATATCAGCGCCTCATCGATGGCAGCGAGCGCCGGCAGGATGTCATAGCGCTCGGAAGCGAGATCTACGGGCGCATCGAGGCCTGTACGGAGGTCGCCGTTTGCTTCGACGACAAGCATGCGCGTCTCGGTAATCGCGAGGACGCGGCCGATCTCCATGCGGACCTCTCGGTATTAGGCGAGGCGCTCGCGACACGGATCGAACTCGAGGACCGGTTGATCGCGGCATTGCTGGGCGAGACCGTCAAATCATTGAAAACGGGCGGGTAGCGCAACCGGCTTTTGCGGGCCCGCGCCCGGGGCGCCGATAGGGTGTTCCTTACAGGCGTGGTGCTTTTGTCTTGATATTCGGCGCGCGGTAGCCGGCGATGATTCCGTCGCACAAGGCGGCCGTCGCGCACCAAACCCTTAAAAGCGCGGCGGCTGCCAGAGACCATCGCCGAGCACCAGGTCATAACGGTGTTGTCACCGCCGGATGGGTCGGATGGCGACTCATGGGGTGCTGGCGATAAGGGGCGGGCGTGGGGGCGCGAGAGCGGCCCCGCTGCCGCCGGTATCATTTCTCGAGCTGGTCGCGCTTACCCTTTACCCCGTCCCATTGCGCGGCGTCCGCCGGCGCGTCCTTTTTCTCCAGGATCACGGGCCAGGCCTTCGCCAGTTCGGCATTGAGGGCAATGAAGTCGCGTTGGTCCTCGGGGATCTCATCTTCCGAAAAGATCGCACCGACCGGACACTCCGGGACGCACAGCGTGCAATCGATGCATTCGTCCGGGTCGATCACCAGAAAATTGGGGCCTTCCCGAAAACAATCGACCGGACAGACTTCCACGCAGTCTGTGTATTTGCACTTGATGCAGTTCTCGGTGACCACGTAGGTCATGACGCATGTCCTCCCAAAAGCCGCCATATTAGGCGAAGCTGTGGTCCCAGGAAACCGTGTGCTTGCGGTTTTCTGGCGCCCGTGGTTACTATGGTCTTGTCTGCTACCAAAGGAATCCTCACTAATGGACGTGATCGAGGGGCGGCAAGGGCGGTGGATGACATGGCGTGAGCGGCGTCTCAAGGCCTGGATCGACGCGCTGCCGACGGCAGAACCCGGGCGCGCGTTGGCGCTCCTCGGGCAATCGGTGCGCGCGCTGAACGCGACACTCCTCGACCCTGTCACGCGCATCGCGCTTCTTCGTCATTACACGCGCTCGGCGAGCGATCTGAGCGCGGCGCTCACCCGTCCCGGGAGCGCGCGCGCCCCCGCCGTGCTGGCCACGACATTGCATTCCGAGATGGCCCAGGGATATCAGATGGCGCTGACCGCGGAGCTTTCGGCCGATGGACGGCGAATGGCCGTGGCCGGCGCGATCAGCGGCTTGTCGGAGGTCCTGCGCGCGGCCTATCGGGCCTATGTGCCGGCCCCGCCCGGGCTGTGGCGGCGTATCCACACCCTATTCCATTCAGCCGGCATCCCGACGCTCGAGTTGGAGCGCCTCTATACCGGGACCCTCCTTATGGGTCTGTCGGATCCCTATGCCCTGCCGGAAGGCGGCATAGATGCCGTCTGCGAACTGATCGCCGAGGTTGGTGACCGGGCGGTATTGAGCGAGACCACCGGGTTTGCGATCGTCCCGGAGGCCGATAGGGCCGCGGACCCGGCGGAGAGCGAGGCCTTGTTATATCTTGATACCAGCGCCGTGCTGTCGGAGCTCGCGCGGCTGCGGGACGACATCCGGGCGCACCGGCCCTTGCCGCCGCGGCTTGCCGCGCGCGTGCTACCGGACCTCGCCTTGCGCCTTTGCGCGGGACTGGGAGAGACATGGCGGCCGGGGACGCGGCGGCGTTCCTTGCGCGTGCGATTGCGGGGCGAACGCCTCGTCTGTCAGGGTCTTGCCGGTTTGCGGCGGGTGCGCGCAGACGACAGGGCCCGCCAGGGTTTTGTCGATCTCGGCCTGCCGTGGGATGGGCGCGAGGCGGCGGTGGCAAAGGGCCGGGTCCTCGGCCTGCCGCGGGTCACGACCTGGGCGATCCGTGATGCCGGGCGGTCCGGTCTGTGGCTGAGCTGCCAGGATCTCGAGGGACCTCCACCGGTGCCCGGAACCTGGATCGGGGTCAAGGACCCGTCGGGGGACGGTCATTGGCTGGCGGCCACCGTGCGCTGGCTCAAGCGCTCGCGGCCGCGCGAATATGCGATGGGTGTGGCCGTGCTAGGCGAGGCGCAGACCGAGGCCGTTTTGCGGATAACCCCGCGGCGTGCGGCATTTGCCGCGTCGCCGGCATCGACCCCGCCGCAGGCGGGCGAGACCACTGCCGAGGCGCAGGTGTCGCGACCGACGCGGCGCGCCCTACCTTAAAGCGGCGTGCGCGCGCCGATTAGTTGGCCGGACGCGTCGGCTGATCGGCCGGACGCGTGTCATCGGCGAAGGCCGTGCGCATGTGGCCATACACCCGCGGATTGGCCGCCAGGATATTGCCGCTGTCGAGCGGATCGCCGTCGGTGAAAAGGTCACTCGCGATGCCTCCGGCCTCGCGTATGAGCAGGGCCCCCGCGGCGATATCCCAAGGTTTGAGACCGGTTTCCCAAAAGCCATCGAGACGGCCGCAGGCCACATAGGCCAGATCCAGCGCCGCGGATCCGGCGCGCCGCACCCCGCTCGTACGGCAGGCCACGCGCTCGAACAGGCGTACCCATTGCGCCACCGAGTCACTCTCGCGGAACGGAAAGCCGGTCCCAAGGAGCGCCAAGTCGAAGTCGGCCACGCGGCTTACGCGGATGCGCCGATCATTGAGTTGCGCGCCCTCGCCGCGGGTGGCGGTGAAGAGTTCATCGCGTAGCGGATCGAAGACCACGGCCTGCTCGAGGCGACCGCGGCGGCGGAGCGCGATGGATACCGCAAATTGCGGAAAGCCATGGAGAAAATTGGTCGTGCCGTCGAGCGGGTCTATGACCCATTCCCACTCGTTGCCGGCATCCGCGCCGCTTTCCTCGGCGAGGATGCCGTGATCGGGATAGGCGGCCTTCAAGGTCTTGATGATGATCTCCTCGGCACGGCGGTCTACCTCAGTCACGAAATCATGGCGGCTTTTGGTCTCGACACGCAGACGGTCTATATCGGGCAGGGCGCGGACGATAACCGTCCCGGCGCGACGCGCGGCCTTGACGGCGGTATTCAGCATGGGGTGCATGGCAGCTCCCGGAAAAGGCGAGCATTGTAGCGGGGTGCGGCGACGTGTAAAAGGCGGGGTGCATCCGGCCTCTCGCGGCCGGCGCTCAGGAGCGGGGTTATTTGTCGTGAATATGCCGGATATTCGTATCATTCTGGTGCGGCCGCAGCACCCCGGTAATATCGGGGCGTGCGCGCGTGCCATGAAAAATATGGGCTTGAAAAATCTCGTGCTGGTCGCGCCCCAGTGCTTTTTGGCGGAAGAGGCGGTGGCGCGTGCGGCCGGCGCCGACGATATCCTGGCGGGGGCGACGGTCGTGGCCGATGTCCGCGCCGCGGTCGCCGACTGCGTGTTCGTGGCCGCCACCAGTGCGCGCGCGCGTACCATTGCCTGGCCGCGTCTCGAGCCCCGGGGGGCGGCCGCGACCTTATGCGCCCAGGCGCGCTCAGGTCCCGTGGGACTGCTTTTCGGGGCCGAGCGCACCGGGCTTACCAACGAAGAGGTCGACTACGCCCATGCCCTCGTGCAGATCCCGGTCGACCCGGGGTTTGCGTCGCTGAATCTGGCGGCGGCGGTGCAGATCCTTTGTTATGAGGTCCGCTGTGCCGTCCAGGAACCGGTGCCGGTCCCCGAATCCGACCATCGGCCGGCCCCGCAAGAGGCCTTCAACCGTTTTCTCGAGCACCTGGAGCAGGTGATCACGGATATCGGTTTCCTGAACACACACCATCCGCGCAAGCTTATGCGTAGGCTCACCCGGCTCTTTCGGCGTGCGCAACCCGACGATAATGAGCTCCAGATCCTGCGCGGTATCCTAAACGCGGTCCAGAACCCCTATCCTGCCCAAAAGGGGCCGCCTGACTCGGATAATACTTGACAAAATTGGTAGGGAAAGGCCTAATTACCACTATGGGGAAGAGGCAAGCCGACCAGGCACAACCGACCGCGAAGGGCTATTTTGCCAGTATCTTTGCGCGCGATCCAGCGGCGCGTTCGTGGTTTGACATTGTCACATTATACCCAGGCGTGCATGCCCTGGCATTGCACAGGGTAGCCCATGGCCTATGGCGCCGCCGCTGGCGTTGGTCGGCGCAGGCGGTCGCCCGGTTGTCGCGCTTTTTGACGGGGATAGAGATCCATCCCGGGGCGCGCATCGGACGGCGGTTTTTCATAGACCATGGGCTCGGGGTGGTGATCGGCGAGACCGCCGAGGTGGGTGATGATTGCACCTTATACCAGGGTGTGACGCTCGGCGGCACGACCTGGCAGCGTGAGAAGCGCCATCCGACGCTTGGCAACAACGTCGTGGTCGGGGCCGGGGCCAAGGTTCTGGGGCCGATCCTGGTGGGTGACGGGGCGCGCATAGGGTCGAACTCGGTGGTGGTGAAGGATGTCCCGGCGGGGGCCACCGTGGTGGGCATCCCCGGTCGCGTGGTCGTCAAGCGCGGCGCGCGCGAGCGTTCGCGCGCGGCGTTGGCCCAGCGGATCGGCTTTGAGGCCTACGGCCAGGCTGCGCAGATGCCGGATCCGGTCGCCCAGGCCATCGATCGGGTCCTCGATCACTTAGGCGGCGTCGACCGGCGCATCGAGCAGCTGTATGAGGAATTACATAAGGCGGGAATCCCGCTCGGCACGCTGACCGAAGAGGGGGCGCATGGCGGTGACGGGGCAGCGCAAAGCGAGATCGCCCCCGATCTTAAAGGGGTGCGGGCGGATAATAGTTGACTAAACTACTATGCTATGTCACGATGCCTACGAGAAATGATGCCCCGAGGGCCTTATGAAACTGACAACCAAGGGACGCTATGCCGTCACCGCCATGCTCGATCTGGCCGTGCATCAACACCACGACACGGTGGCGTTGGCGGATATCGCGGCCCGACAGGGAATCTCTTTATCCTACCTCGAGCAGCTCTTTGCCAAGTTGCGGCGCAAGGGGCTGGTGGCGAGTGTGCGGGGCCCCGGGGGCGGTTACAGTCTGGCGCTGCCGGCCTCGCGGATCTCGGTGGCGCAGATCGTCATGGCCATCAACGAGAATATCGATGCCACTCGCTGCGGCGGCGAGGAGAATTGCCATGGCGAGGAGCGATGCCTCACCCATCAGTTGTGGACGGAGCTCAGCCGGCGAATCTACGAGTTCTTGGACGGCATCACGCTCGCGACCCTGGTGTCGGAACCTGGGGTGCAAGAGGTGGTGATGCGTCAGGCCAAACGGCCCGAGGCCGGATTACCGATCAATGGGAGCGAGTATGAGAAAGCCGATCTATCTTGATTATTCGGCGACTACCCCGGTGGATCCGCGGGTGGCGGAGGTTATGTGTCGCTACCTCACGATGGAGGGCGATTTCGGGAACCCGGCATCGCGTTCGCACGCGTTTGGGTGGGACGCGGAGAAGGCCGTGGAGCGCGCGCGTGGCGAAGTCGCGGCCTTGATCAACGCGGACCCCAAGGAGATCGTCTGGACCTCGGGGGCGACCGAGTCGGATAATCTGGCCTTAAAGGGCGCAGCGCACTTCTACCAGACCAAGGGTCGTCACATCGTCACGGTCAAGACCGAACACAAGGCGATCCTCGATACCGCGCGCCAGCTGGAACGCGAGGGCTTCGAGGTCACTTATCTGGATCCAGAGCCCAACGGCCTGCTCGATCTCGGCAAGCTCGAGGCGGCGTTGCGCAAAGACACCATCCTCGTGTCCGTGATGCATGTGAATAACGAGATCGGCGTCATCCAGGATCTTGCGGCCATCAGCCGTATCGTAAAACCGCGCGGTATCCTTTTTCATTCGGATGCGGCGCAAAGCGCGGGCAAGATTCCGATCGATGTGGCAGCGCTCGGGGTCGATCTTTTGTCTTTGAGCGCGCACAAGGTCTATGGGCCCAAGGGGATAGGGGCGCTTTATGTGCGGCGCAAGCCGCGGGTGCGTCTCGAGGCCCAGATGCACGGCGGGGGCCATGAGCGCGGGATGCGCTCGGGGACGCTTGCCACCCATCAGATCGTGGGCATGGGCGAGGCCTTCCGGCTGGCGCGCGAGGAGATGGAGACCGAGGCTACGCGACTCAAAGGGTTGCGTATGCGCCTCCTCGCGGGCCTTTCGGACATCGAGGAGGTGTATGTAAATGGCGACCTCGAGCAGCGCATTCCGGGCAATCTCAACATCAGCTTCAATTTCGTGGAGGGCGAGTCGCTGATCATGGCGTTGAAGGAACTCGCGGTGTCATCGGGATCGGCGTGCACATCGGCGAGTCTCGAGCCCTCTTATGTGCTGCGCGCGCTCGGGCGTAACGACGAGCTCGCGCACAGCTCCATCCGCTTCACGATGGGGCGGTTTACGACCGAAGAGGATATGGAATATACGATACGGCTATTGCATGAGAAGATCGGCCGGCTGCGCGAGCTCTCCCCCTTGTGGGAGATGTACAAAGACGGAGTCGACCTGAATTCTGTGCAGTGGGCTGCCCATTAAGGTTTGGTTTGAGTACGGGAGAGATATATGGCATACGGAACCAAGGTATTGGATCACTATGAGAACCCGCGCAATGTCGGATCGTTTGACAAGGCCGACCCCGCGATAGGTACCGGCATGGTGGGGGCCCCGGCGTGCGGGGATGTGATGAGACTCCAGATCCGTGTCAATGATCAAGGTGTGATCGAGGAGGCGCGCTTTAAGACCTATGGCTGCGGGAGCGCCATCGCCTCAAGCTCGCTGCTCACTGAATGGGTCAAGGGCAAGACCCTGGAGCAGGCCGGACAGATCAAGAACACCGATATTGCCGAGGAATTGGCGCTGCCGCCGGTCAAGATCCATTGTTCGGTATTGGCCGAGGACGCCATCAAGGCGGCGATCGCCGACTACCGCAAAAAGAACGGCAAGGACGAGAACGTCAACGCGGCCTAGGAGAGGGTAGGGTTATGGCGGTAACACTGACCGAAAATGCGGCCCGGCATGTGCAGCGCTCATTGGATAAGCGTGGGCGTGGCGCGGGATTGCGTCTGGGCGTGCGCACCAGTGGTTGTTCGGGCATGGCTTATGTTTTGGAGTACGCCGATCAGGTAGCCCCCGAGGACTGCGTGTTCGAGAGCCATGGCATCAAGGTGCTGGTGGATCCGAAGAGCCTCGTCTACCTCGATGGCACGATACTCGATTACACCCGCGAAGGATTGAACGAGGGGTTCCGGTTCCAGAATCCCAATCAGAAGGAGACCTGCGGCTGCGGCGAGAGTTTCACCGTCTAGTCTTGTGAGGTCCGGTATGGTGCGCAATTATTTTGAGCTTTTCGACCTGCCGGCGCGATTTGATATCGACCCCAGGGAGCTTGCCGCGCATCACCGGGAGCTTATGCGTATCTGGCATCCGGATCGTCGCTATGCCCAGGCTACGAGCGAGGAGCGTCGGCGGGCGGTGGCGATGAGCGCCGACCTCAATGACGGCCTGAAGGTCCTGCGCGATCCGGTCGCGCGCGCCCGCCACTTGCTTGCCTTGCGCGGGGTATCGACGGACGAGGAGACCGATACCGCCATGGATGGGGTTTTTTTGATGGAGCAAATGGTCTGGCGCGAACGTCTGGAAGAGGCGGCGGGGCGCGCAGAAGAGGTCACGGCGTTGGCCGACGAGGTCACGGCAAGCCGTCAGTTGAAAGAGGCACGTCTTGCCGCGGCCTTGGGCCGCGGGCAAGCCGCTGATCTTCAGGAGGCACGAGTGCTTGTGCGAGAGTTGCAGTTCCTTGAGCGTTTCCTAAAGGAGCTCGACTCCGCCCTGACCGAGGTTCAATAGATGGCCTTGCTTCAGATCAGCGAACCCGGACAGTCGCCGGCGCCCCATGCCCGAAAATTTGTCGCCGGGATCGATCTTGGGACGACCAATTCGCTGATCGCCACCGTGCGTGACGGCGAAGTGGCGGTATTGGCGGACGCCGCAGGCGAGGTGTTGCTGCCGTCGGTGGTGCGATTCCATGATGATACGCGGGTGACGGTGGGGCGCGAGGCGCAGGACGCCGAGATCGCAGACCCCCTTAACACCATCGCCTCGGTCAAACGGCTCATGGGCCGCGGGCGCGCCGATATTTCCGAGAGCCCCTATCGGCTCGCGGCCGACACGCAAGGGATGGTACGTATCGAGACCGTAGCCGGCGGCAAGACACCGGTCGAGGTCTCGGCGCACGTGCTGGCGGCCCTCAAGGCGCGCCTCGAGGAGACCCTAGGCGGTCCGCTCTCGGGGGCGGTGATCACGGTGCCCGCCTATTTCGACGAGGCCCAGCGGCAGGCCACCAAGGACGCCGCGCGGCTGGCCGGCATCGAGGTCCTGCGCCTTTTGAACGAACCCACCGCAGCGGCCGTGGCCTACGGCCTCGACCGCAATCCCGAGGGGCTCTATTGCATCTATGATCTCGGCGGCGGCACCTTCGATGTCTCGCTTTTGCGGCTCTCGCAGGGGGTATTCGAGGTTTTGGCTACCGGCGGGGATGCGGCCCTTGGGGGGGATGACATGGACGCCGCGGTCGTGGCGCTATGGATGGCGCGCGGCGCGCGGGCGGGCACCCCAGAGGAGCAGCGTCGGCTTTTGCGTCTGGCGCGCAGCGCCCGCGAGCGCCTGACAGTCGAGACCGAGACTACGATCGATGTTGAACCGATCTACTCCGGGCGGCTGACACGCGCCGACCTCGATGCCGCCATCGATCCCTTGATCGAGCGCACGCTCGCCGCCTGCCGGCGCGTATTGAAGGACGCGGGCGTAAAGATCGCCGACGTCGGCGCGGTGGTGCTGGTGGGCGGGGCCACTCGTACTCCTCGGGTTCGCGAGCGCGTTGGTACACTGTTTCGCAAGACCCCTTTGCATGACATCGATCCCGACCGCGTGGTCGCGGTTGGGGCGGCGCGCCAAGCGGATCTTTTGGCCGGTAATGCCGGCGCCGCCGACATGCTGTTGCTGGATGTGATCCCGCTGTCGCTTGGTATCGAGATCATGGGGGGGCTTAGCGAAAAGATCATCCCCCGCAACTCGCCGATTCCGGCGTCGCGTGCCCAGGAATTTACGACCTACAAGGACGGACAGGGGGCGCTTGCCATTCATGTGGTCCAAGGTGAGCGTGATCTCGTGAGCGACTGCCGATCGCTGGCGCGGTTCGAGCTGCGGGGCATCCCACCCATGGTGGCGGGTGCGGCGCGTATCCGTGTGACCTTCCAGGTGGATGCCGACGGCTTGCTGAACGTCTCGGCGCGCGAGATGATCTCGGGCGTCGAGAGCGCGGTGACGGTCAAACCCTCGTTTGGATTATCCGATACCGAGATCGAGCGCATGCTAAAGGAGTCGATCGCGAGCGCCGAGGCGGATGCGGCCTCGCGCGCGTTGCGTGAGCTCCAGGTCGAGGCCGACCGCATGATGGAGGCGGTGGGCGCGGCGTTGGCCGCAGACCCCGATCTGCTGGCAGCCGGGGAGCGGGAGGTGATTGCAAGACATCTGGCGGCGCTCAAGACGGCCCGCGACGGCGCGGATGGACCGCGGATACGCGAGGCCATCACCGCGCTTGATCACGCGAGCGCGGCTTTTGCCGCGCGGCGCATGGACGCCGGGC
Organism: Pseudomonadota bacterium; assembly: GCA_021819125.1. GTDB lineage: Bacteria > Pseudomonadota > Gammaproteobacteria > Acidiferrobacterales > Acidiferrobacteraceae > Acidiferrobacter. The sequence continues at coordinate 18,494 of JAKARW010000016.1, forward strand.
TTGAGCGGGCCATGAAGGGCCGTTCGGTCACGGAGTTCGGGTGATGCCGCGGATCCGGGTTTTACCGCATGCCGAGATCTGTCCGCAAGGGGCCGATATCGAGGGTCCCGAAGGCATGAGCATCTGCGATGCCTTGCTGCGCGCCGGTATTCCCATCGAGCACGCCTGTGAGAAGGCCTGCGCGTGCACGACCTGTCATGTGCTCGTGCGCGAGGGTTATGAGGCGCTGAGCCCCGCCTCCGACAAGGAGGAGGACCTGCTCGATAAGGCCTGGGGGCTTGAGCCGGACTCGCGTTTGAGCTGCCAGGCCAGGATCCCCAAGGAGACGGCGCTGGTCATAGAAATACCAAAGTACACCATTAACATGGTGTCGGAAGGCCATTGACGGGGGTTTCATGGGTCTGAAGTGGCGTGACGCCGAGGAGATCGCGATCCTCTTACATGAGCGGCATCCCGAAGTGGATCCGCGCTATATCCGCTACACGGACCTGCATCGCTGGGTGCTTGATCTCGATGACTTCACGGATGACGCCGAACGTTCGGGGGAAAAGCTCCTTGAGGCGATTCAGATGGCATGGATCGAGGAGGTCGACGGCGATTAGGTGAGTTTGCGGCCCTTTGGCTTGGGGCGGCGGGGCGGGGACGGTGGTCGCGCCCGCTTGAGATTTAAGGTCCGCGCGGTTTGGTGTTCCCGGGCGTGGCGGCCGCGTAGCGCGGGCCGGTCGCGCAAAAATTGCCGCGCCGCGGCCAAGGCGCTAGAATGCGCCGGTTTCGGTATGCATCCCGTCAACCTCAAGGAATAGGCATGGCCATTGAACGCACGCTCTCTATCGTGAAACCCGACGCCGTGGGCAAAAACGCCATCGGAGCCATCTACAACCGCTTCGAAAAGGCCGGCCTGCGCATCATCGCCGCGCGTATGATGCATTTGACCCGGGCGCAGGCCGAGGGCTTTTATGCGGTGCACAAGGGCCGGCCGTTTTTCAACGACTTGGTGGCCTTCATGAGCTCGGGTCCGGTCATGATCCAGGTGCTCGAGGGCGAGAATGCGATTGTGAAGAACCGCGAGGTCATGGGTGCGACCAATCCCAAGGCCGCGGCGGCCGGCACCATACGCGCGGATTTCGCGGCGAGCATCGATGAAAACGCCGTGCATGGTTCCGATGGCGCGGACACGGCGCGTGCCGAGATCAGCTACTTTTTCGCCGACACTGATATGTGTCCGCGTACCCGCTAGGGAGGATGATCTGACCGCCGCTTACCCCGTCAATCTGCTGGGCCTTGATCGCGTGGCGCTTGAGGCGTATGTCGCGGCGATGGGGGAACGCGCGTTCCGCGCCCAGCAGATCTTCCCATGGCTGCATCAGCGCGGGGTCACCGACTTTGCGGCGATGACCAATATCGGCAAGGCGTTGGCCGCGCGGCTTTCCGGCGAGGCGGTGGTGACGATTCCGGAGATGGCAAGCGAGCACCTGTCCGAGGATGGCACCCGCAAATGGGTGCTGCGTCTTGCTGATGGCAATGCCATCGAGACGGTATTCATCCCTGAGGCCTTACGCAACACCTTGTGCATCTCCTCGCAGGTCGGTTGCGCGCTCGATTGCGCGTTTTGCGCGACCGCCCAGCAGGGCTTCAACCGCAACCTGACGGCCGCCGAGATCGTAGGTCAGGTGTGGTTTGCCGAGCATAGGTTGCGCGCCGAGCGCCAAAGCCCCGAGCGCGTGATCTCCAATGTCGTGTTCATGGGCATGGGCGAGCCTCTTTTGAATCTAAAAGAGGTCGGTCCGGCGATCCATATCCTGCTCGATGACCTAGGCTACGGGTTGTCGCGACGGCGCGTGACGGTGAGCACGGCCGGTGTCGTGCCGGCGCTCGACCGGCTCCACGAGGTGGCGCCGGTGAGTCTCGCCGTGTCTTTGCATGCCCCCGATGATGCCCTGCGCGATGAGCTTGTGCCGCTGAACAAGAAGTATCCGATCGCGGAGTTGCTGGCCGCCTGCCGGCGCTATGTGGCGCGTGACGCGCGGCGGCGCGTGACCTTCGAGTATGCGATGCTCGCGGGGGTAAACGACAGTACCGCGCAGGCTCGGGCCTTGGCGCAGCTGTTGCGAACGGTACCCGCCAAGGTCAATCTCATACCCTTCAACCCGTTCCCTGGGACGTCCTTCGAGCGCTCATCGGATGCGGCTATCGACCGCTTTCGCGATATCCTGCTGGCGGCGGGGCTCGTGGCGGTCACGCGGCGCACGCGCGGCGACAGCATACGCGCCGCTTGTGGGCAGCTTGCGGGTGTCGTGAAGGAGCGGACGCGACGTGTCGTGCCCATCCATGCGTCTTAGTGTCTTTGCGGCCATCCTCGGGATGGCGATGTTGGCGGGATGCGCAAGTGGCCCGCGGCTTACGCCTCGCACCCATAAGCTCGTGCAGTTGCGCACGGCGCTTGGAGTCGGGTATATGCGTCAGGGGCAGTTGGGGCTTGCGCGTAACGAGCTCGCCCATGCCCTGGCCCTGGACCCGACCGATGGCGCGGCCAACAACGCCATGGCGCTCGTCGAGGAGCGGCTGCGCGAGCCGGTCAAGGCGCGGCAGTTTTTCCGGCGCGGGCTTGCCCACCACCCGCATGACGGAAGTCTGCAGAATAACTACGGGGCGTTTCTGTGCGGGACCGGCCATGTGGCCGAGGGTCTCAGACACTTTCGGACGGCGCTACACTCACCGCTCTACCCGACACCGCAGCTCGCCGATCTCAACATGGCCGTATGCCTTCTGAAGGTGCCAAACGAGAAGGCCGCCATCCACTACTTTCATCGCGCCCAGGCGCTGGCCCCGGAGCTTGCCGCCCCCTATTACTATCTGGCGCGTATCCGCTATGACCGCCGGGACTACGCGCAAGCCAAGGACGATCTCACGCAATATCTGGCGCGCGCACGCAGCGCCCGCGCCTTGTTTCTGGGGGTGCGTATCGGACAGGCCTTGAAAGACGTCAGGTTTGTCCATTATTGCGCGACCCGTTTGCTCGACGGTTATGGGCATAGCCGCGAGGCGCAAACGGTCATGCAGTGGCAGCGCGAGGGTACGCTTGATGGACATTGAGGGTGCGCCGAACGACGCGCCACCGGTCAATCCCGGGGCGCGGCTGCGCGCGGCGCGCGAGCGCGCGGGATGGTCTGTGGAGCAGGTTGCGCAACGTCTGCGCCTGTCGCCCGCTCAGATCGTGGCCCTGGAAAGCGGCCGGCGCGAGGACCTGCCGCCGGCGGCTTATGTCCGCGGCTATCTGCGCAGTTATGCGCAGCTGCTCGGGCTCGATCCCCAGGAATTTGCCAAGGCGCGGGTAGCGGAGGAAGGCGCGCCGCCCCCCTTGCCGGCGGCGCATGCGCCAACCCCGACCTCGAGGGCGCGTTTCGGGCCTATCCTCTATGGTTTGTTTCTGGTGGGGATCGTGGCCGGGGTGATGATTTGGCACACGCATGGGCATAAGCACCAGACGGCGCGCATGGCCGGGGCGGCGGCACCGGTGACCGGTGTGCTCCCGCCGCGGCTCACAAACCTCACCGCGATGCGTAACCGGAGCGGCGAACTACGGACTTTCCCGCTGCGGGCACCAGCCGACATTGGTTTGCCAGCGCCACAGGTGGCGCCTCGCGCGCCCATTTCGCGCCCGCGGCCGACCCCCGCCCGGGTGGCACCGGCGGCCGCCGCAAGGGTCACCACTCCCCCGCGTGGGCCGATCGCGCATCCGGCGGCGCCGACCGGCCCCGCGGCCCTGGCCGCCGTCCCGCAAAGGCCTGTAAGCCATGCGCGTCTGCAGGCGGCCCCCGCGCGCGTGCCGGCGCCGGCCGTCGCCTCTCAGTCGCCTGCTGTACCGAGCCCCGGAGGATTGGTAAGCTTGCCGCAGGGGCATCGTTATGTCGGGTTGCGTATCGGGGCCGGTGATGCGCCGTTGCGGGTCTTGGTGCGCGATGCGCGTGGCGTGCGGTTGATGGCAGGCCGCATAGCGCCTCATCGCGCGGTGTACCTCATGGGACGCCCCCCGTTCCGGCTGATACTGAGCGGCAGCCGGGGGGTCGCCGTCCGTGTCGGCGGCCACGCGATCGCCTTGCCGAGTACGCACCGGGGACATAATTTGCGGGTCACAGTCGGCCCTTAAAAACGGGATCAGAACCTTATGCACGAGAAGACCGAGATTACCCGTCGCAAGAGCCGCATGATCCATGTGGGCCGCGTGGCGGTGGGGGGCGATGCCCCGATCAGTGTCCAGAGCATGACCAACACCGAGACCTGCGATGTCGCAGCGACGGTCGCTCAGATCCAGCGCCTGGTGGCCGCCGGCGCCGACATAGTGCGGGTGTCGATACCGACGATGGAGGCGGCGCAGGCGTTCGCAAAGATCCGCAAGGCGGTGGACGTGCCGCTCGTGACGGATATCCATTTTGATTACCGTATCGCGCTCGAGGTCGCCAAGCTTGGCGCGGACTGTCTGCGCATCAATCCCGGCAATATCGGACGCGAGGATCGCGTGCGTCAGGTCGTCGAGGCGGCGCGCGACCGCGGTATCTGCATCCGAATCGGCGTGAACGCGGGCTCGCTCGAGAAGGAGCTGCAAAAGAAATACGGTGAGCCCAATGCCGAGGCGCTCGTCGAGTCGGCGCTCCGGCATATGGAGATCCTCGAGCGTTTGAACTTCTGGGATTACAAGGTGAGCCTCAAGGCCTCCAACATCGCGATGGGGGTGGCCGCCTACCGCAAGATGGCGACCTTGACCGAGCAGCCGCTGCATCTGGGCATCACCGAGGCCGGCGCCCTGCGCGGAGGGACGGTCAAATCGGCGATCGGTCTTGGTATGTTGCTGGCCGAGGGCATAGGCGACACTTTGCGTGTCTCGTTGGCCGCGGATCCCGTCGAAGAGGTGAAAGTCGGTTTTGAAATATTAAAGAGCCTGGGGCTGCGCAAAAAGGGCGTGAATCTCATCGCCTGCCCGTCGTGCTCACGGCAGGAGTTCGATGTCATCGCCACCGTAAACGCCCTGGAGGCGCGCCTGGAGGACATCCAGGAGTCGATCGACGTGGCGGTCATAGGATGCGTGGTCAATGGACCCGGAGAAGCCAAGGAGGTGCATGTGGGACTTGCCGGGGGATCACCCAATCTGCTCTATAAGAATGGCAAGCCGCACGGCAAGGTCGGTAACGAGGAGCTGGTCGATACCCTTGAGCGCGCGGTGCGCGAGGAATTGAGGAATCGCGCGGCGTCGGCGCCGGTGATCCCGATCAAGGCCTTGTCGTGAGGTGGGATTGACCGGTCAAGTCGCCGGGGTACGCGGTGTCACGCCGCTATTGCCGGCGGATGCCGCGCGCTGGGGAGCGGTCGAGGAGTCCCTGCGCGCACTCATGGAGGCCTACGGGTTTCATGAGATTCGCCTGCCCATACTGGAGCGTACCGAGCTCTATGCGCGGGCCGTGGGCGAGGTCACAGACATCGTCGAGAAGGAGATGTACACCTTTTCCGACCGGAGCGGCGACAGCCTGAGCCTGCGCCCGGAGGGGACCGCCGGGTGCGTGCGCGCCGGGATCGAAGGCGGGCTTTTCCATAACCAAACCCAGCGTTTATGGTATCAGGGGCCGATGTTCCGCCACGAACGGCCGCAAAAGGGCCGCTACCGGCAGTTCCATCAGTGGGGCGTGGAGGCCTATGGCATGGCCGGCGCGGCGATCGAGGCCGAGATCATCGCGCTTGGCGCGCGGTTGTTGACAAGGCTTGGCGTGAAGGCGCGCCTGCTCGTCAACTCCTTGGGAACGCCGCAGTGCCGGGAACGCTACCGCGAGGCCTTGGTGCATTATCTGATGGCGCATCGCGATCGGCTCGATGACGATAGCCTAAGACGGCTTACGCGCAATCCGCTGCGTGTGCTAGACAGCAAGAACCCGGATATGGCGGCGCTGCTTGCCGAGGCGCCGGCGATCGCCGATTACTGGAGCGCGGATGCGCGCTCGCATTTTGCGGCGCTGCGGGATTATCTGGCGGCGCTTGGCGTAGAGTTCGAGGTCGCGCCGCGATTGGTGCGCGGGCTCGACTATTATACGCACACGGTTTTCGAGTGGACGCCGCACGAGACCCTGGCGCAGGCGACGGTGATCGCCGGTGGTCGTTACGATGGATTGGTATCGGGACTGGGGGGCGCGCCCACGCCGGCGGTCGGGTTTGCGATCGGCATGGAGCGTTTGGTGGCGCTCGTCACGCGCCTGTCCATGCGGCCGACGCTCGATGTGTTCATCATGGCGCCTGCCGCTTTCCAGGGGCGGGCACTGCGGTTGGCCGAGGGTCTGCGCGACGCGGGGCTTACCGTGGAGACGCATCTTGCGGGGGCGAGCGCCAAGAGCCAGATGAAGCGTGCGCGCGATAGCGGCGCGCGCGTGATCGTGGAGGCGCTGGACGAGGCGCGGGCGGCCATCGTTTCGGGTGGGGCGGCGCAAGGCGAGGGGGTCATGACGTGGGCCGAGGCCATGGCGCGGATTTCACAGATTGTGGGGGCGGAAGCGAAGAACGATGGCAAATGACTGGGCGCACGATGAGTTGGCGGAAATCAAGGAATTTTGGGGTAAATATGGGCGCGTCATCGTTTATGGCGTCATCGCTGCGGCGCTTGCCGTGGGCGGATTTTTTTATTATCGCCACTACCGGGCGCAGCAGCGGATGTTGGCTGGGGCGTTGTACGAAGAAGTCTTAAACGCCGCAAGCCAAATGCGCTTTGGATTGGCCACGGCCGCCGGCCGCAAGCTTGAGCAAAGCTATGAATCGACGCCCTATGCCGGTCAGGCGGCGTTGGTGCTGGCGCGTCTTGCCTATGAGAAAAACGAAATTCCCGCGACGATCGCGGCGCTCAAGTTCGCGGCGCATAAGGGCCGCCAGTGGAGTGTGCGCACCACCGCGCGGCTGCGTCTTGGGAGTCTATTGTTGGCGCTCGGGCATCCGCACCAGGCGTGGGGTTATGCGGATATCGTCAAGCCCTACGGTTTCAAATCGATGGCGCTCGGGCTGCAAGCGGAGATCCTCTCGCGCGAGGGGCACAAGCGGCAAGCCTTGGCGGCCTTTAACGAGGCACTGAAGGGCGCGCCCAAGAAATCGGCCCTGACGACTTTATGGCGGCGTGAGCGGGCGCAATTGCAGGCCGCCTCATGAAGCGCCTGCTTGCGATCCTTATGGCGGCGGTGCTGCTTGGCGGCTGCGGGCTTTTTGGCAGCGAACGCAATGTGGCGCCGCCGGCCAAGCTCAAACCGTTTCATGCGCGCCTCAAGGTGACACGCGTTTGGTCGCGTGATACCGGTAATGGCACCGGCGGTTATGACCTCGTGCTGCGCCCGGCACGGATCGGTGGCACGATCTTTGTGGCCAACGAGGATGGGGTGGTGGCCGCCTATCGGGCGCGCGATGGTCATAAGCTTTGGCGCCGGGACCTGAAGGCGCAGATCACGGCGGGCGCAGGCGCCGGGGCAGGGCTTGTGGTGGTGGCGACGCGCCGCGGTCGGGTGCTGGCCTTGAAGGCCGATACCGGGGCGAACGCGTGGACCGCGCAGGCACCAAGCGAGGTGGTGGCGGCACCGGTGGTCGCGTCCCACGGTGTCTATGTCGCGTCGCTCGACGGCCATGTCACGGCCTTTAGCCTGGCCCATGGCCGGCCGTTGTGGGTGGCGGCGCACACGCACCCTGCGCTGACGCTTTTTCTGACGGCGCGCCCGGCGCATGCCCCAGGGGTGTTGTATGAGGGCTACGCCAATGGCGAGATGGTGGCGCTGCGCACGACCAACGGCGAACGTGTCTGGACGAGCGCGGTCGCGCAGCCGCGCGGCGGCGATGCCGTGGAGCGGCTCATCGATCTCGCGCATCCGATCTATACACAAAACATCGTGTATGTCGACGGTTATCACGGGGCGGTGGCGGCCTTGGCCGCGCATTCAGGGCACATCCTCTGGGGCCGGCCGCTGTCGTCGTATCGCAGCATGGCCTTGGGCGGCCAATCGCTTTATGTGGTGACCGCGCATAGCCGCGTCATGGCGCTCGCCAATGCAAGCGGCGGGACCTTGTGGGCGCAGAAGGCCTTTTTGAACCGTCGGTTGGGTAGTCCGGCACTGGCCGGCCCGGCGGTGGTCATGGGTGATCTCGCCGGCTATACGCAGTGGCTATCGCGGCGCACGGGCAAGATCGTGGCGCGTAAGCGCGTAGGCGAGGGCGCGATCCGTGCGGCCCCTCTCGTGGCGTCGGCCGGCGGGCATAAAGGGCGCCCCTACGTCTTCGTGCTCACCACTACCGGACGACTGGCCGCGCTTACGTTCCGACCCATCCGGCCATGAAGCCGGTGGTGGTTCTTGTCGGACGGCCCAACGTCGGCAAGTCCACGCTTTTTAATGCGCTCACGCGCTCGCGTCAGGCCCTGGTCGCCGACATGCCCGGCCTCACCCGGGATCGGCAGTACGGCGAGGGCCGGATCGGCGGGCGCCCTTATCTCGTCGTCGATACCGGCGGCATCGTCCGCGACCATGACCCGCTCGCGACCTTGGTCGCGTCTCAGACGCGGCTCGCCCTGGCCGAGGCCGATGCCGTGATTTGCATGGTCGACGGTCGGGACGGCCCGAACCCCGATGATTTCCTGATCGCAGACCAGATTCGCACCCTCAACCGGCGCATCTGTCTTGCCGTGAACAAGACCGAGGGAGTGGAACCCGAGATGGCGGTGGCCGAATTCCATGCCCTGGGCCTTGGCAGACCCTATGCCATCGCCGCCACCCACAACCGCGGGCTCGACGAGCTCATGACGGCCGTGCTCGCGGGATTTCCGGAGCCGACCGGGGAGGCGCCAACGGGGGGCATGCACATCGCTCTTGCCGGGCGACCCAACGTCGGCAAAAGCACACTGACAAACGCCCTGCTCGGCGAAGAGCGGGTCGTGGTATCGGAGCGCCCGGGGACCACGCGCGACAGTATTCATATCCCATTTACCCGCAACGGCAAGGATTATGTCCTCATCGATACCGCCGGCGTGCGCCGCCGCAGCCACATTACCGACCCGCTCGAGCGCCACAGCGTGGCCAAAACCCTGCAGGCGGTCGACGAGGCGCAGGTCGTACTGCTCGTGTTCGATGCCCGCGAGGAGGTAAGCGAGCAGGATGTGACGCTTGCCGGCCATATCCTGGCCCAGGGCCGCTCGCTCGTGCTCGTGGTCAACAAGTGGGAGGGCCTCGATAGCGCGCGGCGCGACTGGATCCGCCGGGAGCTCGTGCGCCGGCTACCGTTTCTGTCGTTTGCGCAGCCGCATTTCATTTCGGCGCTCGAGGGATTGCACATCGGGCCGCTGTTTCCGGCCATGGAGCGCGCCTATCGCTCGGGCGGCCGCATCTTGCCGACTCCGGAGCTAAACCGCGTCCTAAGGGAGGCGATCGCCGCCACCCCCCCGCCCATGGTGCGCGGCCGGCGCATCAAACCTAAGTTCGCTCACCAGGGTGGCAAGTATCCCCCGCGCGTGATCGTGCACGGCAACCTGGTGGGGGAAACGCCGGACGCTTGGCGGCGCTATTTGGCCCAGCGCGTGCGCGAGCACTTCCGCCTCGAGGGCACGCCGGTCGAGATCGAGTTTCGCGAGGGTGAAAACCCGTTCGCCCATCGCCCGGTCAAGGCGCCGAGCGCGCGCACGGAGGCCAAGAGGCGACGCTTGAAGCGGTTTCGCAAGGCCCACTACGGTTGAGTCGCCTTCACCTCGACGATGATCTCCCCTTGGGCCAGGCGCACGCGCAGGGTCGTCCCGGGGGGGTAAGCGCGCGCCTCACGCGCCACATGTCCTTGGGTATCCGTGACGATCGCATAACCGCGGTTTAATACACCAGGCGGCCCGGTCAGGGCCAGCGCCCGATTAAGGAGCGCCACGCGCTCGGCGCGGGCCTTTAAAGCGTTTTGCATCGCGCGCTCCAGCCGGTCTTTCAAGAGGCCATGGCGGCCCGCGAGGCGCTCCCAGAGGCGATCCGGCGGATGGGCGCGTAACCGTTCATTCAGGCGCGTAAGCCTCGTTTCTTGCGCGCGCAGGGCGGCGCGGACCGCAGCCGACAGCCGCCCAGGCAAGAGGGTCAGACGGACGCGATAAACATGTAAGCGCGTGAGAGGCGAGCGGCGCTCCAGCCGTTGGCCGAGGGCCTGCAGCCGGGCGCGTGCGCGCGCTGGATAGACGGGCAGCGCCATGATGAGCCGCCGGGCGAGGGCGGCTACCTTGAGGCGTTTTTCCGGAAGGCCACGCAAGGGTTGGGTGACGAGCCGGCGTTTGAGGTCATCGAACCGTTGCACGCGTTCACGAAGCGTCCGCTCGAGGAGCCTCTGGAGCCGGTGGCGCGCCTCGGCGTGCCGACGACGCCACAAGACCTGGTCTGGGCTCAGGAGTTCGGCGGCGGCCGTAGGGGTGGGTGCGCGCAGATCCGCGACCCAGTCGGCGATCGTGGTGTCGGTCTCATGCCCGATGCCTGCGACCACCGGCAACTGCGAACGGAAGATGGCGCGCGCCACGATCTCCTCGTTGAAGCACCAGAGATCCTCCAGGGAACCGCCGCCACGGGCGAGCAACAAGACATCGCATTCGCGCCGCTCGTTGGCGAGATCAAGCATGCGCGCGATCGCCGTGCCCGCGTCCCGCCCCTGGACTGGCACCGGATAGAGCAGCACGGCGATCGCCGGGAAGCGGCGTCGCAAGGTGGTCACGATGTCATGCCAGACGGCGCCGTCGGGGGAGGTGACAACGCCGATACGGCGTACGACGCTGGGGAGCGGTTTTTTGTGGCGTGCGTCGAACAGCCCTTCGGCGGCAAGGGCGCTCTTTAGGGCTTCGAAGGCGCGACGCAGGGCGCCTTCCCCGGCATCCTCCATTTGTTCGACGATGAGCTGAAAGTCGCCGCGCCCTTCATAGAGGCTGACGCGCGCGCCTACCAGTACCTGCATACCGTCGGTCACGGCACAGCACAGGCGCCGCGCCCCCCGAAACAGCGCGCAGCGTACCTGCGCGCGGGCATCCTTTAACGTAAAATAGATATGGCCCGAGGACGGTTGCGAGAGGTTGCCGATTTCGCCCTCGACCCAAACGCGCCCCAGTCGGCCCTCGAGCAGGCCGCGGACCTCCTGGTTCAAGCGCGAGACCGTGTAGACCGGGAGGCCTTGGCGGAAGGATGGCGGGCTGTCGGTTTCCATCGCCGCACCATACCCTACAACGCCCCGGGCAGGGAACCCGGGGCGCCTAGGGCTTAGTTGGGGTAATAAGGCTTGACATGGGCATTGGCCACGGCTTGACGTTCGGCCGTCTGGCACTGAAGGATGACCATGTTGGCGTCCTTGATCGCCGCACTATAGTGGCCCTTGGCATCGGCCATGCGCGCCATGGCGAGCAGATGCGGGGTGGCAAGCCACAGGGTGCCGTGGGCGCGGGCATCCTTGACCGCGACAGCGGCCTGTTTCAGGCGCGCACCGGCGAGTGCGCCCTGCGGGGCGTGGTGGGTGGTTACGTGCGCGCAGCCCGCCAATATGAGCGCGCAGGCGGCCGCCAAAGCGATTTTTTTCATCGTTTACTCCTCCTGGTCAGTATGGGCTTAGTGTATAGACGTTTGCGATCGAAAAACAAAGTGAGGCACGCCGCAGGCCATCTCGGCCACCCATTGCCCATGTCGCAACGGCGAGCGGCATCCGGTTGCTTCATGCCTATGAACTTTGAGGCCTGGCCCCACCCGGCTTAAGTGTGCTCTCTTGCGCCCCCATTCTGACGCCGTTACCGGCTCTGTTTCGGGCGCTCTACCATAACCTCTCGGGCTTATCCCTTTCTATGGTGAATGGCGCCGATAGGCCCCGGGGCGTTTACGGCCGCGCGGGCTTTCCGTATAATGCCGCATGCGTATCGTTCAAGAAGCCCTGACATTCGACGATGTCCTCCTGCTACCGGATCATTCGCGCGTTCTGCCCCGCGATGTCGATCTAAAAGCCACCCTCTCCCGCCATATTCGACTCAATATCCCCCTGTTGTCGGCGGCCATGGATACTGTGACCGAGGCGCGCGCGGCGATCTGCTTGGCCCAGGAGGGCGGGCTCGGGGTGATTCACAAGAATCTGAATGCCGCACGCCAGGCCGACGAGGTCCGGCGCGTGAAGAAGTTCGAGAGCGGGGTCATAAGCGACCCGGTGACGGCGACCCCGGACATGACGGTGCGCGCGGTCGTGGGGCTTATGCGTAGCCACCACGTCTCGGGGGTCCCGGTCATTCGCGATGGGGAGTTGGTGGGCATCGTGACCAGTCGCGATCTGCGCTTTGAGACGCGTAATGAGGAATTGATTGCGCACATCATGACCCCCAAGGAGCGGCTGGTCACGGTCAAGGAGGGCGCGTCACGCGATGAGATCCAGGCGCTTTTGCACAAGCATCGCATCGAGAAGGTCCTGGTGGTCGATGATCGTTTCCGCCTCAAGGGGTTGGTGACGGTAAAGGACATCCAGAAGGCCACCGAGAAGCCTTTGGCTGTGAAGGATATCAAGGGCCGGTTGCGGGTCGGCGCCGCGGTCGGTGTCGGCGCCGGCACCGAGGAGCGCGTCGAGCGTCTTCTCGAGGCGGAAGTGGACGTGCTCGTGGTCGATACCGCGCATGGCCACTCCGAGGGGGTCCTCGAGCGCGTGCGTTGGATCAAGAAGCACTATCCGAGCGCCGAGGTCATCGGCGGGAACATCGCCACCGGCGATGCGGCACGGGCACTCCTGGATGCCGGGGTTGATGCCGTCAAGGTGGGTATAGGGCCGGGCTCGATCTGCACTACGCGCATCGTCGCGGGGGTCGGTGTTCCGCAGATCACCGCTATCGACAATGTGGCCCAGGCCCTGGCCGGGACCGGCGTCCCCTTGATCAGTGATGGCGGGATCCGCTATTCAGGCGACATCGCCAAGGCGTTGGCGGCCGGGGCGCATACGGTCATGATCGGTAGCCTGTTTGCTGGTACCGACGAGGCCCCGGGCACGGTTGAGCTTTACCAGGGCCGGTCGTACAAGACCTACCGCGGCATGGGCTCTCTGGGCGCTATGCAGGACGGATCGAGCGACCGGTATTTTCAGGAAGACGGGGCCCCCGAGAAACTTGTCCCCGAGGGGATCGAGGGCCGCGTGCCTTACCGCGGGTCGCTGGTCAGCATCGTCTACCAGCTCCTAGGCGGGCTGCGGGCAAGCATGGGCTATACCGGGAGCATTGATCTTGCGGCGATGCGCGAGCACGCGCAGTTTGTGCGGATCACAAATGCCGGCATGCACGAAAGCCATGTGCATGACGTCACTATCACCAAAGAGCCTCCCAACTACCAGCGGGGCTGAGCTGAGGGTATGTCCAGACAGGGCAAGGCAGAGGACCCGGGTCGTGAGCGGATCCTGATTCTGGATTTCGGCTCGCAGTATACGCAGCTTATCGCCCGGCGCGTGCGCGAGGCCGGCGTCTACTGCGAGATCATGCCCTATGACGTGCAAGACGAGGCCATCACGCGTTTCGCGGCGCGCGGCGTGATTTTGTCGGGCAGCCCCGAGTCGGTCAATGAGCGCGATACCCCACGAATCCCGGATGCGGTGCTGGCGGCGAACGTGCCGGTGCTCGGCATTTGCTACGGCATGCAAGCCTTGGCGGCACAGCTCGGCGGGCAGGTAGCGGCCGCGGCGCATCGCGAATACGGCTATGCGCGCGTGCGCACCGTCGGGCATTCGCCATTGCTTGCGGATTTGACCGATGGCGGCGATGGTGAGGCGGTGCTTGATGTGTGGATGAGTCATGGCGACCGGGTCGAGGCCTGCCCGCCGGGCTTTTTGGCCATCGCCGAAACCGACAATGCACCGTTCGCGGCCATTGCCGACGAGGCGCGGCGCTACTACGGTCTGCAATTCCATCCCGAGGTCACCCATACCCGGCAGGGGCAACGCATCATCGAGCGCTTCGTGCATGAGATCTGCGGGTGTCCGCGCGCCTGGACGGAGCGGACGATCATAGACGGCATCCTCGAGGAGATTCGCGCGCAGGTGGGTGATGAGGAGGTGGTGCTCGCACTCTCCGGCGGCGTTGATTCCTCGGTGGTCGCGGTGCTTTTGCATCAGGCGATCGGCGACAGGCTCACCTGCGTATTCGTGGACAACGGGCTTTTGCGATTGCACGAGGGCGATCAGGTGATGGCGACCTTCGCCGATCATCTCGGGGTGCGCGTGATCCGCGTGAACGCCGCCGCGCGCTTTCTCGGGGCCTTGAAGGGCGTGGACGACCCCGAGCGCAAGCGCAAGATCATAGGCGAGACCTTCATCACGGTGTTCGAGGAAGAGGCCGCGCGTCTTCCGCAGGTTCGGTGGCTCGCCCAGGGGACGATCTATCCCGACGTCATCGAATCGGCGGGCGCCAAGGGCGGCAAGGCCCGGGTGATCAAGTCGCACCACAACGTAGGCGGCCTGCCCGAGCGCATGAAGTTGAAACTTCTGGAACCCTTGCGGTCGCTTTTTAAAGACGAAGTGCGGCGTATCGGACTTAGTCTCGGACTGCCGGAGGCCATGATCCACAGGCATCCCTTTCCAGGGCCGGGCCTGGGTGTGCGTATCCTTGGGGCGGTGGAGGAGCGCTATGCCGATATCCTGCGGCAGGCCGATGCGATCTTCATCGAGGAATTGCGGCGTGCCGGCTATTACGACAAGGTGAGCCAGGCATTCGCGGTGTTCCTGCCAGTGCGGTCGGTGGGGGTGGTGGGCGACGGCCGCGCCTACGAGCACGTCATTGCCCTGCGCGCGGTCGAGACCATCGATTTCATGACGGCGAACTGGGCCGAACTCCCCTACGCCCTCCTTGGGCGCGTCTCGAATCGAATCATAAACGAGGTGCGTGGCGTAAGCCGTGTGGTTTACGACGTATCGGGCAAGCCCCCCGCTACTATTGAGTGGGAATGAATTGACGTCCTTCGGGGACTATCGGCAGCTATCGAAAAACTGACGTAACGTGTTGATATAAAACGAAATACGTCACGGCAGCTATCGGTGGCTATCGCCGGCCAGCAAAACGGGTTGACGGTAGAGCTGACGGTAAGAACCGGAGGTCGGATTAAGACCCTCCCGTTTACTATTGAGACCAAACCGGTCTTTGACGGTAAAACGCTCCCCTGGAAAGCTTGTTTCATGCGGCTTTCCGGGCATCGACGGGTCTCCTGGCCCCTGACGGTAAAAGCCGTCACCAACAGGAGGAAAAACCTCGATGCTTACCGACACAGCACTGCGCAATCTTAGTCCTAAGTCATTGATTTATAAGGTTTCTGACCGGGATGGGATGTACGTGACGGTATCGGCCGCCGGTACCGTCACCTTTCGCTACGATTACCGTCTCAACGGGCGCCGCGAGACCCTGACCATCGGCCGCTATGGTCCTGGCGGCATCTCGTTGGCGCTGGCCCGCGAAAAGCTGCTCGATGCCAAGAAGGCCGTCGCTGCTGGCCGTTCTCCGGCACTGGAAAAGCAGCGTGAGAAGCGCCGGCTGACTGCTGCCAAGAACTTCGGCGACGTCGCCGTCAAGTGGCTGGCGGACGCCCGGATGGCTGACAGCACACGCGCGATGCGCAAGCACGTCGTCGATCGCGACATCCTGCCGGTGTTCCAGAACCGGCTGCTCAACGAAATCACTGCCGATGACCTGCGCGCCTTGTGCAACAAGGTGAAGGCGCGCGGGGCGCCCGCCACGGCGGTGCATGTCCGCGACATCGTAAAGCAGGTCTATGCCTTCGCCATCCTGCACGGCGAGAAGGTGGACAACCCGGCCAGCGATGTGGCAGCGGCCTCGATCGCGACCTTCGTGCCGAAAGACCGGGCGCTTTCGCCGGCAGAGATCCGGCTGGCGTTCCATCAGTTGGAGTCCATCGCGACCTATCCGACGATCCGCCTAGCGCTGCGCATGGTTCTGCTGACCCTGGTGCGCAAGAGCGAGCTGATCGAGGCCACCTGGAGCGAGATCGACTTCGAGAATGCCACCTGGACGATCCCGAAGCAGCGAATGAAGGGACGCAACCCGCACGTGGTCTATCTGTCGCGGCAGGCCCTGGACATCCTGGTGGCGCTGCACACGTGCGCGGCGGGCTCGAAGTTCGTGCTGCCCTCGCGCTATGAGCCGACGCGTTGTATGTCGCACGCGACCCTGAACCGGGTGACACAGCTCATCGTGGAGAGGGCCAAGGCAGCCGGTCTGCCGCTGGAGCCGTTCACGGTGCATGACCTGCGCCGCACCGGCTCGACGCTGCTCAACGAGGTGGGCTTCAACGGCGACTGGATCGAAAAGTGCCTCGCGCACGAGGAAGGGCGTTCCTCGCGCTCGGTCTACAACAAGGCGGAGTACGCCGAGCAGCGGCGCCACATGCTGCAGGAGTGGGCGGACATGGTCGATGCTTGGATCGACGGGCGCACCCATGTGCCCAAGCTGCTGCCGGAGAACGTGTCGGTCACGGTGCTCAGTGCGGCTTTGTGAAGGGATGCCCGCATGATGCCTGCATCGGAACTCGCTGTCGGCGGGCAGCGCAGGGTTTGCATAAATCGAAAAAGGATCACTATGAGTGATCTTTTCAAATTCTTGTCAAACTGGTCGGCCTTGGCGATGGTTTATAAATCTGGTATTTTGGGCACTATGGATGCTCAAAATTCAGGAAAGCTGAACCGCTTGCTGGCCGAGCTGGGCGATACGCGCCTGGTGTCCAGCCGCTGGCTACGAGCGCACGGCTACTCCAACAGCCTTGTGGCGCGCTATGTGGGCAGCGGCTGGCTGGTTTCGCCGGCGCGTGGCGTCTACATGCGCAGGGGCGGGCGGCTGCAATGGGATGGGGTGCTCCGCAGCCTACAGGTCGGGGAGGGCATGCCGCTGCACGTCGGGGGGCGTTTCGCACTGGCCCTGCAGGGGCACGAGCACTACTTGCGCCTGGGCGATGCCGGGACGATCACGCTGTATGGACCACAGCAACCGCCGCGCTGGTTAGGCAAGCTGTCGCTGGAGCAACGCTTCGAGTTCCTGGGCAAGGGGCCGCTCGATCTGCCGGCCGTGTCTGTCACCGCGGAAGTCTCCGAGAAGGCGCTGTCAGAGGTGGGCCTGGCTTGGCATTCCGCGGCGCCTGGGACCGATGCCCTGATTTGCTCGACGCCCGAGCGTGCCATGCTGGAGCTGTGCGATGGCGTGACGGACGCGGCGCTGGTCTACGAGGCCGATGCGCTGATGCAGGCCATGACCACGCTGCGTCCGCAGCGGGTCGGCCTGCTGCTGCGCCACTGCCGCAGCATCAAGGCCAAGCGGCTGTTCCTGGCCCTGGCCGATCGTCATCGGCATGCGTGGCTGATCCATGTGCCGCTGGATGGCGTCGATCTGGGTCGGGGCAAGCGCGCGCTGGTCCCCGGCGGGCGTCTGCATCCGACCTACCAGATCACCTTGCCGGGAGACCTCGATGAGCACCTGGCTTGACCATTGGGACCGGCGCTACACCGACCGGGTGCGGCTGCTGGTCGAGATCCTGCCAATACTCGCGTGGGAGCCGCGTTTCGCGCTCAAGGGCGGCACGGCCATCAACCTGTTCGAGCACGATCTGCCGCGTCTGTCGGTGGACATCGATCTGGCCTGGTTGCCGGTGCATGACTATGCCGAGGATGCGAGGCTGATCGCCGAAGCGCTGGGGAGGCTGGCCGATGTGCTGCGCGCCCGGCCTTTGCAACTGCAGGTGCAGACCTCGGCGGGCGAGGGCGGGGCGGTCACCCGTTTGGTGGCCAGCCGCAGCCGGGCGCGCGTGCAGATCGAGACGACGCCGGTGATGCGCGGTACGGTGCATCCGGTGCGCCGCATGGTCGTGCGGCCACGGGTGGAAGAGGCGTTCGGCTTCGCCGAGGTGCAGGTGCTGGACTTCGCCGACCTGTATGCCGGCAAGCTGGCGGCGGCGCTGTCTCGGCAGCATCCGCGCGATCTCTTCGACGTAGGCTTGCTGCTGCAGGACGAGCGGGCGGACGAAGCGCTCTGGCACACCTTCCTCGTGTACCTGACGTGCAGTCCCAAGCCGGTTTGGGAGATGCTGGCGCCGCGTGTGCCCACGGATTTCGAGGCCACCTTCGAGGCCCATTTCAAGGGCATGACAGCCGAGCCTATCGGCGTGGCGGCTTTGCTGGAGAGCCGCGAGCGCCTGTTGGCGCGGGTCGCGCATTGGCTGGATGGGCCGTCGCGCGCCTTTCTGCAATCCGTCGAGGATGAGAAGCCGGATTTCAATTTGATCGGACTTGACCATGCGGCCGATCTGCCCGGCGTGCGGCGCAAGCTGCACAACCTGGCGCAGCGCACGGTCGCCAAGCGTGCGGCAGATCGCCGGCAGCTTGACGAAACGCTGGCGCGGATCGCTGGTGCCGGATGACAGGGAGGCCGATGCGATGGTTCACGATTTCACACTGGTCTATGCACTGGACTCGGGCATGGGGTCGCAGGAGGATGTCCTTCGCCAGTTGGCGGACAGCGACTGCGCCGATGCCACGGTCGGCTGGGGGCGGCCGGGTCATGTCGGCTTGGCTTTCAGCAGGGAGGCGAGCGACCGCGATGCTGCGGTCACGCTTGCCACGGCTCAGATGGCACAAGCGCTGCCTGGAGCGGTGCTGGTCCGGGTGGATGCGGGGTAGTCGCCGTAGGTGCTGGATAGAAGTGTCATCGAACAGGGCGGTGCCGGCGCAGTCTCACGTCCGGGCCGGCCGATGCGTCGGTGTTCGCTGATCGAGAGGCTTGCTTGCGGTCTTCGATCCAGGCTTGGACCTCTTCCAGATCCCAGACGACGCAGCGGGGCGTGAGTCGGAACCGCCTGGGGAACTCGCCGCGCTGCTCCATTTCGTAGACTGTTGTCTCGGCCAGGGGGACGATCTGGTGCAGCTCGTGCCGGCGGATGGTGCGACGAAAGGGCAGGGGACTGCGCTTCGGAAACTGCGGCAGTGTCTCGTAGGCTTCCGTGCCCGGCAAGGGGAGAGATTGGTCGGCGTCAATGCCGACGGCGTTGGATGCTTGCGCTAGCTGTTCCACCTCGGACTCCATGAATTTGCTGCATGGAGTGTTAACGATCACGAAGAAGCGCATTAATTTGGGACAGGTACGCGGAACGTCCACCGGGGATGGGGGGTGTAGCTGTCACGGGGTTGGATGGAAGACGGGCAGGCCATGGAAGCCTGCCCGCGCAAGGGGACGGGGCGGTGGTTAGAGGTGGGAAGCTATTTGGAGCGGCGTGAGATCCAGGGGTGGTG
>JAKARW010000074.1 GCA_021819125.1 Pseudomonadota bacterium
AATGAGAGTGTCACATGGGGGAATATCCTTGGCGATCTCGAAATGCTCATGACACGCGCCAGCGTGGCAAGGGCGTCGGGGCCAACGCCTGGAGCGACCGCTGGGACACGACCCCGACCGGGAACGCGGGCTGCGGGCCTGCTGCGTGTAGGCCGGTTCGTCGGCGCACACAAACCGCTTGTCGGCTTTTCCGGAGGCTGGGCGGGATACCGCGCGGCGCCCGATCCGACGATTGCCGCTATTGTAACCCTTGGGCATAGCTCCTCTGGGGGGGACTGTTCTGGCCGTTTGGCCAAGACCTGCTAAGGTTAACGTCCAGAGGCCTTTTGGTCCCCAGTTAAGTTCCGGCTTAGGAGGACAACATGAAGCACGAACGTGTGCTGAGGGCGCTGTGCGTCCTGATTTCAGGGGCGGTGGCGGCTATGACGCCTTGGTCACCGGCCCACGCCGCGCCGCAATCTGCCAGCAAGCCCTATCTATTCATCGCCGCGCCCCGCGAAACTGCGGCACGGGGGCAAAGGGATTACGGTCCGATCGCCGCCTTTCTTTCGCGCGTCCTTCATCATCCGGTCGTGTATCGGCATCCCAACGGCTGGCTGACCTACGAGCTCTGGCTTTGGAAAGACCACGCCGACATTTACTTCGATGGCCCGCAGTTCATGGCCTGGGGCGTGCATTATCTGCATCAGACGCTCGGGCCACGCGTTCCCCAACCCCAGGACTGGCGCCTCTATACCTGGACGGGCTCGCCGATAAAGACGCTTGAAGACGCGGCCACCGGGGCCACGCTCTGCGCGCCGCCCGTGCCCAATTTCGGGACGTTGTGGGTGACGGACCTGTTTCCGAACCCCGCGCGCCAGCCCTACATCCGCAACGTGCATGGATGGAAAAGAATCTTTCGGGATGTGGCCGATCATCAGTGCACGCTGGGCATAGGTCCGCGGCTTACCATCCGCGCCTTCGACCCCAACCACACGAAAGTGACGATCCTAAAGCGCGGCCCGCACTATCCCAATCAAGGCTTTACGATAAGCCGAAAGCTTCCGGGACCGGTGCGCCGGGAGATTGTCCGCGCACTCTTGAGTCCGGCCGGAGAAAAGGCCATGATGCGGTTGCGCAAACGTTTCTCGCACGGCCGTCGTCTGGTTGCCGGGCATGTCCGCCAGTACAGAAACGTCGATAAGGGTCTTGATGCGCAATGGGGTACGATTTACGCCGCCGGCATCGATCGATATCTTAAACAAGACGCCAAACGCGAGGGGTTCGCGGTCATTTTGCAGGCTGCCCCCTAACCACGGAGATTGTCACAAAAAGGATGGAATCATGATAAATAAATGGAAGACGTTTTTGGGAGGAGTGCTTCTTACCACCGCTACAGTTTGCGCATATGCAAAGGGCATACCGCAAATCCCCGGGGCACCAACGATTCATGGGCGTCCTGTGGTCAACGCTCCAAAGATGCTCATGTGGCCGCGTAATGCCAAGCCCGCGGCGGCCGACCTCACGGACCCGGACGCGGACCTTTTGTTCGATCTGCATGGGAGCATCGAGGGGGGCGCCTGCCGTAAGGTCGATCTCGTCGTGTCGACCGAGGGTAATTACCATATGGCCCTCAATACACTCTGGCGGACGGTCTTGCTACCGCGTTACGGGCATACCATCCAGAGCTGGTACTACACCACAAGCCCGCCGGTCGCCTACCCGCAGCTTGCACACCATGACGATCTGAGCTTCGGCAACTTTTACCTGCATTGCCGGCCCGAGGTCGCGATCGCGGCACCGCGCCTTATCCGTAAACTCGAGGCCCATGGCTTTACAGAAGGCAAGCCGATCGCGCTCATGAAGAGCCGCGGCAATGTCTTGCTCGTCAAGTACGGTAACCCGTTGCATATTCATAGCGTCTGGGACCTGGCGCGTCCGGACGTGCATCTCATAACGCCCAATCCCTATAACGAGCCGGGCGCGTTCTTGAACTACGCCTCGACGATCTACGAGATTGCCAAGCATGATCCGCACCCGCCAAGGGGGTGGACCGCAAACCGCCTGTTCAACGCGATCTTCAATAGCCGCGTGAAGGACAAATGGCTGATCGGCGCGCGCATCCATCACCGCGATGAACCGTGGTCGGTCGCCTACGGCAAGGCCAACGTGGCGGTGATCATGTATCAGCTCGGCAAATACACGAAGGCTTCGTTTCCGCACCTCTTTACCATCGTTCCGCTGGGCGGCACGGTGTCGGATCCGCGCCCGCTACCGGGTAACCAGATCGACACCACTTACCTCATAAGGGTCAAGGGTCACTTTACCGCGCGTCAACGCAGGGCCCGGCATGACTTCATAAAGACCTTGGAGTCACCGACCTTCACACGCATTCTCGAGCGCGACGGCCTGCGCCGCCCGTAAGGGGATCTGATCGGCAGGATGGTTCACCCATCCGGCTTTGAGCGCGCACGCCGCGGGTCTTTTTAAGCGGCGTGCGCGTTTTTTGTGGGTACGTTGCCTTGCCTCGCGCCTTATATCTCCTTAGAGTAGGGTTCCCTTCTAGGTCCGAGACTGCCCATGACCACAAAGAGTACCTCTCCGTCTATCAACGACGCCCCGGATTTCTGCCTGGGCATGCATTCCTTCGGCGCGCCGTGGCCCGACTTCGCCGCGCGCGCATCGCATCCGGCGATCGCCGACCAGGCGCGGGCGGTAGACGATGCCCACTCTTTGGATGCTGCCTACCAAACCCTGCTCATGGCCGATGCGCTGCGTTATGTGACCCTTCAGATGTGCGCATCCAAGGCCTCCGGGCACCCCGGGGGGTTTGCGTCGAGCGCCGAGGCCTATGCGGCCTTTGTCATGCTCGGCCATACGCACATCGTGACCGAAGTCGGCCATCATGCCCCCGGCTTCTACAGCGCCATGTTCCTAGACGGCTCCCTGGAGGCGCTCGGCATCAGGACCATGGCCGACCTCATGACGCGCTTTCGGGAGCAGCACGGCCTGCTCGGGCATCTATCCGGGGCGATCCCCGGGATATTGGCCCCAGCCGGACCGCTGGGTCAGGGCCAGCACTTCGCCATGGCCGGCGCCTTGCTGCACCCAGGGGTCCTGTTCCCGCTGACCATAGGGGACGGTGGGCTTGGCGAGCCCTATGTGCTAAGCGCCATCAAGCACTTCCATACGAGCTACCCCGGCACCACCAATTTCCTGCCAACGCTCATCTGGAACGGCTTTAGCCAAGAGCACCACTCCATGGTGTCGCGTCTTTCCAATGACGGCATGCGCCGCTATTTCGAGGCCCATGACTTTGCGCGCGTGATCCTTGTGGACGCCAAGGACTTCGATGACGCGGGCCAGACCGGGGATTATGTAGACTCGACGCGGTTTTCCTTCGCGCGCCGGCTTGCGTTTGCCAAGGCCGTGCTCGAGGCCGCCCAGCAGGCGTCGCAAAGCGCGCTCGGCGGCACGCTGACGGCGTTCATCCTAAAACAGCTCAAGGGGGCGGGGGTCCACGCCCATGGGGCAAAGTCCCATAACCTCTACCCGGGCGACACCCTCGACAAACCGCAGATCGAGGCGGCGCTTGCCGCGCGCGCGCTCAGTCCCGCGGCCTGGGGGCTCGTGCGCGAGAACTTCATACGCGCCGGCGGTGGACCCGCGGCGAAGACCATGGTCACGGAGAAGGTTCTGGAACTTGCCGACCTCGGCCCCTTCCCGCTCCACGAATATGGCGCGTCCGAGAAGGCCGTGCCGTCGACCGCGGTCGGCGCCCTGGTGGCATGGCTTGGCGGCCGGGACCGGCGGTTCGTCGTGACCAACGCCGACGGTAACGAGGCCTCGGGACTGAAGAACATCAACGACGCCCTGAAGATCCGTCATCCGACTACGGACCCGCTCTATAATCAGGAGCCCGGCGGGCAGGTCTACGAGCCCTTGAGTGAGGATGCGTGCGCCGGGCTTGCCGCGGGACTCGCCCTGTTGGGAGGCCGCAGTCTGTGGCTATCGTACGAGTCCTTCGCGATAAACGGCTGGCCGATCTTTCAGACCGTGACCCAAGCCATGGCCGAACTGCGCCGGCGGACCCCGTCGGTCGTATGCCTGTTCACCGCCGGGGCCCTCGAGCAGGGGCGAAACGGCTGGACCCATCAACGCCCGGAGATCGAAAACTATATCGCAGCGCAAATGCGCAATGGCAACGTCTACCTGCTATTCCCCCCGGATGCCAATGCCGCGCAGGCCGCGTATGAGTACGCCGCGACGAGCTCGAACAAAGGCATGGTGATCATTGCCTCAAAGAGCGCGTTGCCGATTTATATGACGCTGGAGGCCGCGCGCCGGGCCGTGCGCGAGGGCGCGGCCATCCTTTATGACAGCGCACATGGCCGGCGCGGCCGCGTGGTCCTGGCGGTGGCCGGCGACATGGTGTTGCTGCCGGTATTTGCCGCCCGGGAACGGCTGGAGGCGGAAGGTTTCGGTGTGCGCATCGTGACGATCGTGAACCCTCGCCAACTTTACCGGGCGCGCGACATCGCCGCCGGGACCGTGGCCGAACCCGATCTTTCGTTCATGAAAGACGAGTTATTCGCGCGAGTGTTCGACGGCGACCGGCTTGTGGCGATAAGCGGCGGGCCCTCGGGACCGCTGGAGCCGGTATTGATTCGCGCCAAGGCCCCGCTGCGCGCGACCTTGGCCTGGAACCGCGGCGATACGACCGCCACCACCGGCGAACTTTTGGACCTGAACGGGCTCAATGCGGACGCTATCGTGGCCCGGGTCCTGGCCATGGATGAATAGCGTGACCGCGGGCGCCGGACACAAGGTCATCGTTCTGGATGATGATCCGACGGGATCGCAGACCGTACACTCCTGTCTGCTACTGACGCGCTGGGATACGGCTACGCTCAAAGCCGCGCTGTCTGCCCCGGGGCCGCTTTTTTTTATATTGACCAACACCCGGGGCATGAGCGCCGGGGAAGCCGCCGAGACAGTGCGCGTTGTATGCCGGAACCTGCGCGCGGCCCTGGCCGAGCTGTCTTGCGAGGGTCGAGCCGTACGGCCGATCTTCGTCAGCCGCTCGGACTCGACCCTGCGCGGCCATTACCCGGTCGAGACCGATGTCATGGCCGAGGAGCTCGGTCCCTTCGACGCCCACTTTCTGATCCCGGCATTCTTCGAGGGTGGACGGGTGACACGTGCCGGCCGGCACTACCTGCTGATCGATGGCGTCCCGGTCCCGGTGCATGAAACGGAATTCGCGCGCGATACGGTTTTCGGCTTTCGCAACAGCGACCTGCGCGAATACGTGGCCGAGAAGACCGCGGGGCGGATCGCCGCGGCCGATGTGCGGACGTTTTTTCTATCGGATGTGCGCGCGGGGTGCGGCGCGCGCCTGCGCGCGCTGTCTGGCAACGTTTGTTGCGTAGTGGATGCCGTCGAGCAAAGCGACCTCGACCGGTTTGCGCTCGACCTCTACGAGGCGGTCGATGCCGGCCAACGTTTCCTGTTTCGCAGCGCCGCAAGCCTTCTGACATCACTTGCGAACCTTCCGGCGCAACCGGTGCCGCCGGAGGCGATGTCCGGCTATGCCCGAAGTCCCACAGGGGTCGTGCTGGTCGGTTCCCATGTCCGCAAGACCACCGAGCAGCTGACCGCGCTGTTGCGCGAGCCGACGGTGACGGCGATCGAGATCGATGTCGATCGCGCGCGGAGCGCGGACGCCTTGGCCTTGCGTGATGACGTCCTGGCCGAGGTCGGGGCGGCGCATGCCGCATGCAAAACCCCCGTCCTTTTTACCAGCCGCTCGGAGCGTCAGTTCGCTGATAGCGCGGAACGCCTGCGCTTTGGGGCCGCCATCTCGGCGTTTTTGATGAGCATCGTCCAAGCCCTGCCGCAGACCACGGGGTTTCTCATCAGCAAGGGTGGCATCACATCAAATGATGTCTTGAGCACGGGGCTTGGGCTTAACACCTGTGAGGTCGTGGGGCAGATTCTGCCGGGCTGCTCGGTGGTGTGTTGCCCAAAAGGACATCCGCGGTACCCGGACATGCCGGTCGTGATCTTCCCCGGCAATGTCGGAGATTCCGAGGCCCTGAGGACCGTCTATCGGCGTATGGCGGGCCAATCCTGATCGAGACCGCCCCATTTTCTGGGCAAAATGGCCCGCGCCGGATGGCTTTGGTTTCCCAAAGCGGGCGGTGTCACCGGGCGGGGGCGCGTAGGCCTCGCCGCGCGGTCCTCGCGGCCAAGACCCGGGTCCCTTCGCCGCCGCGGGGCGTCGGCGGGTGTGCCGGCCGCCGCGTCAGGGCTTGCGCGCGCGCATCGTTTTCCTTATAGTGCCCGGTCTTTGCATCCGCATAACGGGCCTTGCCGAGGCGCATCATGAAAGCCGATATCCACCCGGAATACCATACCATCACAGTCACGTGTGCCTGCGGGAACACGTTTAAGACGGGCTCCACGCTCGGTCACGATCTCGCAGTCGAGGTCTGCTCGGTCTGCCATCCGTTCTACACGGGCAAGCAAAAGATCGTCGACAGCGCCGGACGCGTCGAGAAATTCCGCCAAAAGTACGGTTTGCGCGCCAAATAAACGCGAATCCGCCATGACAGAAAAGGCCCGGGAAGCGGCGCTTGCCTATCACGCCGCGAGCCCTGCGGGAAAGATCGCCGTCCAGCCCACCAAGCCGTGCGATACGCAAGGCGACTTGGCGCTTGCCTATACGCCGGGGGTCGCGGAACCGGTGCGCGCGATCGAGGCGAATCCGGAAGATGCGTACCGCTATACCGCCAAAGGCAATCTGGTGGCGGTGGTCAGCGACGGGACCGCGGTCCTTGGCCTCGGAAACGTCGGACCGCTAGCCGCCAAACCGGTCCTCGAAGGCAAGGCCGTGCTGTTCAAACGGTTCGCGGACATCGATGTTTTCGACCTCGAGGTCAAGGCTACCTCCCCCGAGCAATTCATCGAGATCGTGGCCGCCCTGGAACCGACGTTCGGGGGCATCAATCTCGAGGATATCGCCGCGCCCGCGTGTTTTGTCATTGAAAAGGCCCTCCGCGAACGCCTGTCGATCCCGGTGTTCCACGACGACCAGCACGGCACAGCGGTGATCGTGTGCGCGGGCCTGCTAAACGCCCTTGAACTCCAGGGCAAGTCCTTGAAGACCGCGCGTATCGTCTGCCTGGGCGCCGGGGCTGCCGGTCTGACATCGCTGCACCTGCTCATAAGCCTCGGGGCGGCGGTGGAGAACATGATCCTGGTTGACAGCCGCGGCGTGGTCCATAGCGAACGCACCGACCTAAACAGTTACAAACGCGTGTTCGCCCACACCACCCCGCTTAGGACACTTGCCGAGGCCATGGACGGGGCCGATGTCTTCATTGGGGTCGCGGCGGCCGATCTCGTGGACACACAGATGGTGCGCGCGATGGCGCCGCGTCCGGTGGTGTTTGCGCTTGCCAACCCCGTGCCGGAGATCCTGCCGGAGGTCGCCCACGGCGCACGCAGCGACCTGATTATGGCCACCGGCCGCTCCGATTACCCAAACCAGGTCAATAATGTCCTGGGGTTCCCGTTCATATTCCGCGGGGCGCTGGATGTCCGCGCCCGGCAGATCAATCAAGCGATGAAGCTTGGCGCGGTGCGCGCCTTGAGCGCCCTTGCAAAGCTGCCGATCCCGCGCGAGGTCTTAGAGGCTTATGGCCTCGATCATCTGGAATTCGGGCCGGATTACTTCATCCCTAAACCGCTCGATGCGCGTCTACGCGCATGCGTGCCCGCGGCCGTGGCGGCTGCCGCCGTCGATACCGGTGTCGCGCAGGCCCCCTATCCCGCACACTATCCGCCGCGGGGCGCGCCATCGGCGTGAGGCGCGCGGCGCCCGGGGATGAAGGGGCTTACCCGGAGCCCTGGACGGATCGGGCAGGGCACGTCATGGCTGCCGACCCAGATGATCGGTTCGTGGCGCCCACGCACTACTTATCGGCCGACACGCAAACACAAACATATGACCCCGCTCGCGCAACCACCGCATTATGAATGGCTTCCGGCTCGAGAACCCCCACACAGGGGCGCCATGGCGCAGCACAGCGGATCGTTCGTTGAGCTCTGCCGGCGGGATGACGCCCTACGGGGCCTTGCATGCGCGGATACCGCGCCTGGGACCGGCTCATGACTTACGGCGCGCCACGCACCGTCCGTGATTATGTCCTGTTTGTGGAGCGCCGGCTGAAGGCCGCGCGCGTGGAATTCGGGCACGGCACCGAGGAGGCCCGCGACGAGGCCGCCTGGCTTGTGGCGGGCGCCCTTGGCATCGCCCCGGGCGCGCTTGCCGAACGGCTCGGCACGCTTCCCGGGCGTGGTGCCGGTGCGCGCATCCGTGCGCTTCTGGCATCACGCATCCGCACCCGCCAGCCGCTTGCCTACCTCCTCGGGGAGGCGTGGTTCGCCGGACGCCGCTACATCGTCGATCCGCGCGTCATCGTGCCGCGCTCCCTGATCGGCGAGTTCCTGCCCGAACAGGGTGGCTCGCCGCTCGCCGATCCCGACATCACATCCATACTTGACCTCTGCACGGGCAGCGGCGCGATTGCGATCGCGGCGGCGCGGGCATTTCCGGGGGCGCGGGTGGATGCGGTCGACATCTCCGAGGATGCCCTGAAGATCGCGGCGCGCAACGTACGCCTGCACGGCGTGGCCGATCGCGTGCGCATCATCGCCTCCGACCTTTTCGGCAATCTCGAGGGGCGGCGCTATGACCTCATAGTGAGCAACCCCCCGTATGTGTCCGAGGCGGAGATGGCAAACCTGCCCCGCGAATACCGTCAAGAGCCGGCGCTGGCGCTCGCGGGCGGCGTCGACGGCCTCGATCTGATCCTGCCGTTGCTCCGCGAGGCCCCGCGACACCTCACCGACGACGGGCG
>JAKARW010000075.1 GCA_021819125.1 Pseudomonadota bacterium
AAGGCCCCAGGAACTGAAAAAAGCCCGGTTCGTCTCAACAGGCGACACGCGGACATCGTTAAAACAAAAGCCTCCATGACCCCGCCTCCCATGCCCTGGCGATCGAAATCACCGGCCTCTGGATTGCGCCAGGAAGGCAAGGACGATGGTAATCGTCCCTGCGCGCCCGTCCGCGCCACGGTCAGGACCGTATCAGCGTCGCGAAGGCCTCGCAGATCGTATCCGGAGATGGTGGGCAGCCGGGTATGGCCAGGTCTACGGGAACCACGCGGGCCACCCGGCCCACGGTCGCGTAATTGGCGGTATAAACGCCGCACCCGCAGGCGCAGTCCCCCAAGGCCACGACGCGTTTGGGATCGGGTACGGCGTCGTAGGCCATGCGCAGAGGATCTACCATGGCCCGGGCGACCGGCCCCGTGACAAGCAGGATGTCGGCATGCCGGGGACTGGCAACGAGACGCACCCCGATCGCCGCCAGGTTATAGAGGGCGTTACCGGTGGCCTGAATTTCGAGTTCGCAGCCATTGCACGAGCCGGTGTCGACATGGCGTACGGCAAGCGCCCGTCCGAGTTCTGCGGCCAATGACGGCCGGACTGTCTCGGTATCACACCGCGGGCCCTGATGATCGTAGGATCGACGAGGGAGGATGCCGGTTTTCAGGATTTGGCGTAACAGTTTGTGCATGGCGATTATTGGTCGTGGCCGCTATAGGCGAGGTTGAAGGATTTGTTGATGAGCGGAAAATCCGGCACGAGATCCCCAAGCACCGCGCGCTCGAGAAGCGGCCAGTTGTGCCAGGAGGGGTCATGGATATGAACGTGATGGCTTTTTGGGTTTACTGCGCGCGTGATTGCGACTACGACCGGCCCGCGCCAACCCTCCACGGCACCGAGCCCCAGCACCCCTTCCGGATGGTCGCAGGGCACACGCACAGGCCCGTTGGGGAGCGGGGCGAGGAGGGCGCGGATGAGTCGCAAGGACTCATAGATCTCGTCGAAACGCACCGCCACCCGCGCGGCGACATCACCCTCGGTGCGGATTGCGATGCGCGTCTCGAGCGTGTCGTAGGGTGGTGACGGCGAAAGCACACGCAGATCGTAACTCAACCCGCTCGCGCGTGCCGCCAGGCCCACGGCCCCCAGGGCCCGGGCCTGAATTTCGTCGAGACGCCCCGTGCCGAGGAACCGTTCCTGTAAGCCCGCATGATCGTCAATGATATATTGAAGGCGCCGTGTCGCCTCAAGGAGGGTGGTGCATTCGGCGTCGAGCAGGGCGGTCGCGGTGGAGTCGAGATCGCAGGCCACGCCACCTGGAACAATCGCATCCATGAGATAGCGATGACCGAAAAGTTGCCTATGGGTCTTAAGCCACCATTCCTTCAAAAGACCAAATTGCACGTGACCAAAGGCAAGCCCACCGTCCTGGCAGAGCGCACCAAGATCACCCAGGTGGTTCGCGACGCGTTCGCGCTCCCATAGTAAGGCGCGTAACCACAGCGCCCGCGGCGGGACCATGCAGGCGCTCACCGCCTCCACGGCCATGGCGTAAGCCCCCGCATAGGCTGCGGTGCTGTCTGCGCAGATACGGCCGGCCAACGCCCCGCCGTCTAGAAGCGACATATCCTCGAGGCGCTTGGCGACGCCTTTGTGGGTGTAACCGAGCCGCTCCTCGAGGCGCAGGATCTCGTCGCCCACCACGGAAAACCTAAAATGCCCCGGTTCTATCGTACCGGCATGGATGGGTCCGACCGCGATCTCATGGACGCCGGTCCCGCGCACCGAGACGAAAGGGTAGGGCGGCTCATCGCTTACTGTGGGCGCGCCCGCGACAAAATCGCGGCGCAACGGGAAATCGCGAGCCCCCCATACCTCATGGCGCAGCCACGGCCGGGTGTCACGCGCATCGCACGAGATCCCGAGGAGATCAAAAAGCGCGCGCTCCTGGCGCGCCGCCGCGGGAAACAGGCCGCTCAACGCGGGGAAGCGCGGGTCGTCGTTGCCGGCCCTAAGACTGATCCAGCGCCACTTGCGAGCGCAGATGAAGACGGCGTGGACCACGAACCCGAGACCCGCCGGGCGCTCGTCGCTGCCCCAGAGTGCGACGAACTCTCCACCTGCAGAGCGCCACTCGACGGCCAGCGCGCGCCACAGCGTGCCGTCAACCCAGGCGTGATCGATCGGCACAGGGCCGGGCAATGATGTCCAGGTGACGTCGGGTCGCGGATTATCGGATGGCATGGTCTCTATCCTCGTTCGTCAAGGCCCCACAAGGCGCGCGGCCCCCGTATACCAGGCGGCCAATATATGCGGAATGGCAAGCCCCAGAACCACTACCAGCACCAGATGCACAAACGGCGCAAGCAGCGAGGATGGTGTCGGTATCCGCGCGCCATCGGCCGCGCCAAACACCATCGCCTGGGTGCGCCGGAAGATGGCGGCGAACGCGACGCCAAGCGCGATGAGCAAAAGCGGTACCGACCAGGGGGCCTCGCGCGCGGCGGCAATCAGGATCAGAAACTCGCTTGCGAAGATTCCAAATGGCGGGGTCCCGACGATGGCAAGGCTGCTCGCCATGAGCGTCCAGCCGAGCGCCGGATTACGGTCCACGATGCCGGTAATACGATCCATGTCCTTGGTGCCGGCCGTCTGTGCCACCTGTCCATTCGTGAAGAATACCGAAGACTTCGTGAGTGAATGGGCGGTCATATGCAGCAGCGCCGCGAACGTGGCAAGCGGGCCACCCAGACCGAATGCGAACGTGGCAAGCCCCATGTGCTCAATCGAGGAATACGCAAACAGGCGCTTTAGGTCGCGCTGGCCGCCCAAAGAAAAGGCGCCGACCAAAACGGAGACCAGTCCGAAACCTATCATGAGTTGCCCCGGCCAATCTGCCATGGGGCCCCCGGAGGCGAGCGCCTTGAATCTTACGATGGCATAGAGCGCGACGTTCAAAAGCAGACCAGACAGCACAGCCGAGATCGGAGTCGGTCCCTCGGCATGGGCGCCTGGTAGCCATGTGTGAAGCGGGACGAGCCCGACCTTGGTGCCATAACCGACGATTAAAAACACGAAGGCCACCAT
Source organism: Pseudomonadota bacterium (assembly GCA_021819125.1). Lineage (GTDB taxonomy): Bacteria > Pseudomonadota > Gammaproteobacteria > Acidiferrobacterales > Acidiferrobacteraceae > Acidiferrobacter. Next base: position 3,082 of record JAKARW010000075.1, read on the forward strand.
CATGATCGCCGGGTCGAGCCGGCCCCTGACGCTATAGAGCCGCGTCCACAGAAGTGCTTGGTGGGGCCCGAGCACGGAATGCGCGGCAAAATAGACCATGATCGTCCCAAGTAGCGCCAAAGCGAGCCCGACACCGCACAGTATGAAGTATTTCCATGCGGCCTTGAGCCCGGCCGGCGTGCGATAGAGGCTTATGAGCAACGCGGTACTCAAGGTCGCGGCCTCCATGGCGATCCAGAGAACGCCGATGTTATTGCAAAGGAGCGCAAGCAGCATGGCGAAAATAAAGATCTGATACATGGCGTGGTAAAGCCCCAGGCGTGCCGCGTTCAAATGACCCAGGCGCACCTCGGCTTGCATGTAGGCCTTACTGAACACCGATGTGGTCAGCGCCACAAACGCCGTCAGGTCCACCAGAAAGACGTTCAAGGTATCCACGAAAAGTTCATGATGCCAGGCGGTAAAAGAGCCGCCGTCTAGCACTTGCACGGTCATGAGGCAGGCCGCAAAAAAGGTGGCGGCACTCACGGCGATATTGCCGGAAAACCCGGCATTCCTTTGGCCCAGAGCGCCGAGGATGACAGCGCCCATCAGTGGGATCAAGATGATCCAAAGCAGTACCACCGTTAATCCTCCCGCCGCTCGATATGATTAATATCGAGGCTGTCGAATTGTTCACGGATATGAAAGAAAAACACCCCGAGGATAAATATTCCGACGATCACGTCCAGGGCGATACCGAACTCTATGACCATGGGCATCCCATAGGTGACGCTGGTGGCGACGAATATCAGGCTGTTTTCAAGAGCGAGAAACCCTATGACCTGCGACAGGGCGGTGGCGCGCAGGATCATCATGAGCAGCGACAAGAGGACGCTTGCAAGGGCGATGCCGACGATCGCGTGGTTGGCGATGTGTCCGGCGGCTGCAATCGGCAGCGCAGCATTGAAGGCAAAGATCACAAGGCCAAGCCCAATCAGCATGACGGTGGGGATCTGCACAAGGCTTTCCCGGTCCCACTGCACGTCGAGGCGGCGCGCGAGGCGGCGCAGCAAGGCCGGAACGAGCAGAATCTTCAGCAGACCCGTCAGCAGCGCCGAGGCGTAGAGGTGAGCGCTGTCGGTCGCATAGGCCACGATGGCGATACTAAAGGTCAGGATCGTGCCTTGCCACGCGTACAGGGTGATCAGGTTGGCGAGACGCCGCTGGGAAAGCATGGCGAAGGCCACCAGCAAAAACAGCGCCGCGAGGAGATCAATAGGGGAGGACCATGGCGTCATGGCATCAATGTCCAAAGAGATAGCGCACCAGTAGCCCAAGGACCGCGAGCAAAAACGCGGTCCCCAGGAACTCGGGGACGCGAAACAGGCGCAATTTGGCAAACAAGGTTTCGATCACGGCCAGCCCGCCACCGGCGGCGGCAAGCTTTGCCACCAAAAGCGCGTAGGCCATGGGAAGAGCGGCAAGACCGTGGCTTTGGGTGATGCCCCACGGAAAAAACAGCGCGGCCCCGATGCCGATATAGACGAATAGCTTAATCGCGGATGCCCACTCGATGAGCGCCAGATAGCGGCCCGAGTACTCGAGGTTCATGGCTTCGTGGATCATCGTAAGCTCGAGATGGGTATCGGGATTGTCGACCGGCAGTCGCGCGTTTTCCGCAAGCGTCACCATGACATAGGCGGCGGCGGCGAACGCCATGCTCGGATAGAGCATGGCGCCGTGGTGGGCGAGTTGACGGACGATGACGACAAGCGAGGTGGAGCCGCTGATCAAAGCCGGCGTAAACAGCACCATGAGCAGCGCGGGTTCTGCGAGAAATCCGACGAGCATCGCGCGACGCGCGCCCATGCTGCCAAAAGCGGTCCCGAGGTCCATGGCGGCCAGGGCCGCGAAGATCCGCGCCAAGGCAAAGACCCCAGCGAGCGCGATGACGTCGGCCGCGCCCGCAAGCGGCAGACGGGTCGTGATCATGGGAACCATGGCGCCCGCCACTACCATGGTGGTAAAAAGGATATAGGGCGTCGCGACAAACAATACCGAGGCCTCGTGGGCTACGATCGGCTGCTTACGCAAAAGCTTCGAGAGTTCGCGGTAGGGCTGGAGGAGGCCCGCGCCGACGCGGTTGGCAAGCCACGCCCGGCATTGGCGGATCCAGCCGGCCAGCAAGGGGGCGGCTACGATCACGAACAAGACCTGCACGACCTGGCGCACGACAAGATTCATGATCATGGGGCAAGCGCGAGCAAGACGATGAGCGTGGCGAGCACAAACATGAGAGAGATGGCGATCCGCCGTGGGCGCAGGGCCGCAGTCCAGATGAATATCGTCTCAAAACCGCGCGCCGCCGGGCGATAGAGGTTTTCCCAAAACCGATCTTCCACGACGCTTCCATAGCGTGGCGTAAGGTCGTCGGGCGCCGGCAGGCGTCGCCGTACCGCCAAAAATGCCGTGAAAATGTTTCGGATGGGCTGCCCGAAACCTTCGGCGGTGTCCTGCATGCGCGCACCGACGAGAGGGTGACCACAGTTCCAGACGGTTGCGCGACGCGCGGCGCGTCCAGAACGGGCACGGAGCATCAGGATGGCGGTGCACGCTATGACGCCGAAGGCTACCCACAGGACCACCGGTGCGTACCCGGCATGCGCCACGCCCACCCGGGCACCGGCGTAACCGACCGTGATCGGGGCATCGGCGCCTGTGAGCAGGCGCGCCGCCGGACGGATGAGCGCGATGACGCCTGCAGGCCACAGGCCGAGGGCCAAACACAGCAGCGCCAGAAGGCCAAGTCCGGCGCGCTCAAAAGGTCCGGACTCCACGGCGTGCGCAAGCCCCGCCTCGCGTGGTCGGCCCAGGAATACGATGCCGTAGAACTTCACCATCACATAACCGGCCAGACCCGCGACCAGCGCGATCAGCGCGGCCCCAAGCGGTATGCCCATGGCGAGATAGGGGCGCGGCAGGGCGGTTGCCTTGAGGAACGACTGCAAGGTCAGCCATTCGGAGACGAAACCGTTGAGTGGCGGCACGCCGGCGATAGCGAGCGTGCCGATCAGCATCAAAAGCGCGGTTTTCGGCATGCGGTGGATAAGGCCGCCGAGTCGGCCGAGGTTGCGCTCACCGGTGGCGTGCAACACAGAGCCCGTGCCGAGAAACAAGAGACCCTTGAAGAAGGCATGGTTCAGACAATGATAAAGGGCGGCGATCAAAGCGAGGGCTGCCAGGGCTTTCAGGCCATAGGCGGAAAAGAGCAGTGCAAGACCGATCGCGGCGGTGATGAGTCCAATATTCTCGACGGAGGAATAGGCGAGCAGGCGCTTCATGTCGCTCTGCACAGCCGACGATAGGGCGCCCAAAAGAGCGGTCAGAAGCCCCACGGTAAGCACGGTCAGGCCCCACCATGGCGCCGGCGTCGGCAGTACGATGAAGGCCACGCGTAGCAGTCCATAGATGCCGGCCTTCAGCAACACACTGCTCAAGAGTGCGGATATGGGCGAGGGTGCGACCGGGTGGGCCTGAGGCAACCACACATGGAGCGGCACGAGCCCCGCCTTGGCACCGAAACCGAAGAACGCCAGGAGGAAAACAAGGCCGGCGATTGTCGGATCGGGGTGTCTTGCTTGCAGGGCCGTGAAGGTATAGCTAAGGGGCGTGCCGACCGGGGTCTGTGCGATCAGGATCGCGAACGCCGCGACGATGGCGAGCGCCCCGATGTGCTCGATCAAGATATAAAGAAAGCCGGCACGGCGCGCGGCACTCGTCCGATGGTCGGTGACCACCAGGAGGTAGGATGACAACGCCATGGCTTCCCAGGCGATCAGAAACGAGTAGGCGTCGGCGGCAACGAATACCAGGGTGAGACTTACCAGCAGGATGTGGTATTGCACGCCGATACGCGCGGCAACGGGATAGTGTTCGCGTGCCCGGTATCCGGTAAGATCGAGCGAGATCGCTACGGTCGTGAGGCCAAATAGCACCAAAAAAAGGCCCGACAAGGCATCCAGGCGCCCATGAAAGGGCAGACCCGGGAGGCCCAGAGGCGAGACCGTGGCAACCGGTGGTCCGTGGAGGGCGAGAAGGCCGGCCACTGCGACGCCCAGGGCGCCGAGCGCCCCCAGCGGAAAGATCAGCGGGGCGATACGTGGGACTTTGGGAATGAAAAGGCTCGCGAATGCCAAAAGTGACCACAGGATCAGGGCGCTTAGGATAAGCCCCCATGAAACCCCGATCGGCACGTACATGAACGCGGAAACCTCGCGAATGTTCGGTCGACGCCCGCGCGTGACCGATTACAGTATGTAATGTAACATAACGTAATATAGATGCAAGAGGGCCTATCGTGCCACGTACGGGAATTACGAGAGAGCAGGTGTTCGCGGTTGCCGATCGTCTGGCGGATCAGGGGATTGCCCCGACCGTGGCGATCGTCCGCAGCGATCTTGGCAAGGGTAGTTTCACGACCATCAATCAGCATCTGGGGGAATGGAAGGCCCTCAAATGGAAGACTGAAGGCCTGACCGCCTCCTTGCCCCCTGCCGTCGAGACCAAGGCCCGTGAATCGCTGGCGACGCTCTGGGAGTTCGCGGCGCGCGAGGCCGGCCAGACGGTCGAGCGTATTCGCGAGGCGGCGCTGCGGGATGTGAGCGAGATGCAGGAGGCCCTTGAGGACGCCCAACGTCAATGCGCGGCACTCGGGACCGAGCGCCAGGAATTGCACAAACATCTGGGCAAGGCGCATCAGATGATTGCCACGCTCACCACTGAGATCGCGCGACTGAGCGAATCGCTTGCCGCTTCGGCCGCGCGGCTCGAAGATCTCGAAAGGCGACTGGACACGGTTTTACCCGATCATCCCGGCCCGCGATCCGCCTAACAGGCAGGGGACGCTCGGATGGCTTCCGGGGTGTCCAAGGGTCCTGATGCGAGGCGGGGGGCACTTATAGGCACACGCCCAAGCTCGCGGATGCTCATGCATATCCGTTACCGTATCGAGAATAGCGCTTTAACACCCCCCATTCGGCTTGACAGAGGCGCAGTCCCGTTTACAATGCAACGGTCTGCGGGAATAGCTCAGTGGTAGAGCACAACCTTGCCAAGGTTGGGGTCGCGAGTTCGAATCTCGTTTCCCGCTCCACCCCCTTACCCTGAAAACCGGGTCCCCCGTCCTACATACCACCTAGGCTGGGTGGCAGAGTGGTGATGCAGCGGCCTGCAAAGCCGTCAATGCCGGTTCGATTCCGGCCCCAGCCTCCATCTATCCGATCGGGATTCCAAGTAGCGACTTTTCTGGTGACACGAACGCGCTCGGGATTTTCCCCTATCGCCATCGGGGACATACCTTTCTTGCCAAGATGATCTCTGGCCGCAAGTCCCGTGGTGCTCGCGTCGCGGTATCTCTTAAGCCACCCAAGATAACCGTCTGCAGGCGACCGTCAACAAAATCAGTCGCAAGCGGGTTGCTTGTGAGTTTTCGTCGCGCGAACGCATGCAAAGACGAGATCACCCGGGTTCAAGCCCGTTTGGTGACTCGCGGTGGCGAACTCGCGCGCGAGCGTCCACCTACGCTGGTGGGGATGAGGAGGCTCGTTGGTTGTCTGGTGCCCGAGGCCGGACTCGAACCGGCACATCCTTACGGACGAGGGATTTTAAGTCCC